>JBQTJK010000163.1:0-11787 GCA_052387215.1 Caulobacteraceae bacterium | reverse complement strand
GCCTGCGCCGCGCCGGAACGGCCGCCCACGGCGGTCGAGTTGGCCGCCGCCGAAACGGGCGCCTCCGAATTTGTCCACGAATGGGCGCAAACGGGATCGGAGGGGCGATGGGATGATCTCGTTGCGCGTTATGCCGATGCGCCGGGCTTCGCCTGGATCGAGCAAGGTGAGAACCGCTATCCCGACCATGCCGCCATCGCAGCGGGTGTGGCGCAGGCGCGGGACTCTGGCTTAAGCGTGCGCACGACGGTGAGCAATGTCGTCGCCACCGCATTGTCGCCGGACGCCGCCGCCGTACGCGCTGACGTTTCGATCGCGTTCGGCGATCCGGCGGCGGGGGGATTTGCCTTCAGCGGCATCCTCACCGGCGTGGCGATCCGGCGCGAGGGCCGCTGGATGTTCCTGCAGGGCCATCTCTCCAGCCCGCAGCCGCCTGCCCCGCCTAGCGCCGCGCAATAGCTTCGTTGAGCGCGGCGAGCAGCGTGCGCCAATGCTCCGCTTGGCGCAGCTGGAAAACGCTGAGTGGGAAGTGATGGCGGGCGACGTGATCCTGTGGAATCGCATCCCAGCCGCGGTGCTCTACGGTGACGCGTGTTTCGTCGCCGACCGCTTCGAAACGCACCTCCACGTAGGTCTGCTGGTGGGGCGTGAATGTCGCCTGGCGCCACGTGAATGCGACGCGCTCGCCTGGCGTCCAAGCCGTGACGCGGCCGATCTCGAACTGCTTCCCGTTCGGCAGCGCGGTTACGAGACGGCCGTTCTCGCCCGGCTCAAAGCGCAATTCGCCATCGCCGTGCGGCGTGAGCTGAAACAAGCCGTTTGGCCGCCACCAGCCGCCGATCTCTTGCGTGAAAATGTCGAACGCTTCGTGCGGCGTCGCCTTCACGCGCAGCGAAACTATAACAGCGCTCACTTGCGCTTCTTCTCCACGTGCGCTTTGAACGACGCGAGTTGATCAGTCCACATGCGTTCAGTGTCGGCGAGCCATTTCTTCAGATCGGCCATGGCGCCTTCCTTCAACGTGTAGACGCGCACGCGGGCGTCGAACTCAGGATGGGTTTCCTCCACGAGCCCGCTCTGCTTCAGCTCGCGCAGGTGTCGACTCATCGTCGGAGCTGGCAGCGCGAGCGCCTCGGCCAGTTCGCCCGCGCGGCGCGGGCGCCGGCCAAGCAGCTCCACCGCGCGGCGCCGATGCGGATCGGCGAGCGCGGCAAGCGTACGGTCGATAGTGCGCTTCACAGCCGTTTCTTGGTCTTCAGGCCGCCGCCGGCGGCTTTGTCCCAATCGGCCGGCGTCATTTCCTGCACCGTGACGCCGAAGGTCCAGATGTGGCCTTCTGCATCGCGCGCGCGGTAGGTGCGGTCGCCGTAGAACTGCGTCGACGGCTCTTGCATGATCTCGGCGCCGGCTTTGCGCGCACGTTCGCAGTGCGCGTCGATGTCTTCGCCCTTGGCGAGCTGGACGTGGACCGTTTGCGTGTTCTTGCCGCCGACGGATTTTGGGCTTCTGTGATCGGCGCTCCATTCGTTTCCAATCATCACCACGCTCTCCCCGTACTTCATCTCGGCGTGCGCGATGTTGTCGTTCTCATCGAGAATCACCATCAACGGCTCGAATCCGAATGCCCCTTCCAGCCACTGGAACGCGGCTTTGGGATCGAGGTAGCTGACGGCGCTCGAGAGGCCCTTGGGGCGGTAATACTCGGCCATGGCGATCTCCTGTTCCACTCCGACAATATTTCTATATTTACGCAACTATCCGGTCAAGCCCTGTGCGGCTAAGAGAGGCGAGCGGCCTCAGCGCAGCGCGGCCGCGGTAGCGGAAGGGTCGCCGTCGTTCGGCTCTGGGGCGACGCCAATCAGGCGCGCGACCAGCGGATAGACGGAGACGTTGTCAAACGTCTCCAGCATCACCCCGCTGCGAAGGGCGGGGCCGTGAGCGATAAAGAGCGCCGCCATTTCCGGATCTGCCGGATCGTAACCATGCGCGCCGAGTGTGACCCCGGGATATTGCTGGAGCTGTACGCTGCGATAACGCCAACCGCGGTCGGCCAGGCAAATGATAGCCGGCACGCGGCGGTGTGCGCCGTAGTGGAAGCGGTCCGGCAACTCGCCCTTGCGCCAGCATTCACCGTGGTCGCGGCGGCCAAGCAACGCCGCTTCTACTTCCGCTTCGTGGCCGGGCAGCGGAGACAGGCCTGCGAACGGCCCATCCCAAACAAGGTGCGCCTGTTGCGCGGTCACGCTTGCGTCGAGATTGATGATGCGTTCGTCGGCGACGGCGGCCATGCCGTGGTCGGCGACGATGACAAGATTGGCGTGCTGTTCGTATCCGCGCGTGCGAAGCCCGCTCAGCAAGCGCGCGATGGCCGCATCGACTTCGGCGGCGGCGGCAGTCGTTTCCATTGCGTCGGGGCCGTAGCGATGACCGGCGGTGTCGACGAGATCGAAGTAAAGCGTGAAGAAGCGCGGACGCTCCGGTGGCGGCAAGTCGAGCCAGGAGAGCAGAATGTCCACGCGGGCGAAGCCAGGCAACGCTTGATCGAACGTGCGCCAGCGGCTGGGGCGCGTGCCATGAATCTCATAGTCGCTTCCCGGCCAGAACATTGTGCCGGTGCGCACCCCCTGGCGTTCAGCGGTCACCCAGATCGGCACGCCGTCCGCCCACCAGATCGGATCGGCAGCGACCGTGCGATCCGGCAGCGTGAACACGACGCCCGAGCGCTCTGGATCCTCCATCCTGTTGTTGATCATGCCGTTGCGATCCGGGCGGAGACCGGTGACCAGCGTGTAGTGGTTCGGAAACGTCACGGACGGAAAGCTGGGTCGCATCGAAGCGCGCACGCCTTCAGCCGCGAGCCGCGAGAGCGCCGGCGTGGCCCCACGATCGAGATAGTCCGGCCGGAAGCCGTCCAGGGAAATGAGGATAGTGATGTCTTCGCTCGGCGCCGTTTCCGGCGGCGGCGCACCGGCTTCATGCGCGCAGGAGGCGAGCACGAGCGCGCAGAGGGCGGACAAGAAAAAGCGGCGCGAGTTCATCGCGCCGCTCTAATTTGGTGATGTGACACGCGTGCGAACGATCAATCGTCGGTGTAGACGGCTTCCGGCCGCGGGCCGCTATCTTGACCGAGCGCACCCTCGTCGCGATCGACGAATTCGATCACGGCGAGCGGCGCGTTGTCGCCGTAGCGATAGCCGGCTTTGAGCACGCGCGTGTAGCCGCCCGCGCGGGCCTTGTAGCGCGGCGCCAGCGTTTCGAAGAGCTTCTTGGTCTGCGTCTCGTCGCGCATGCGCGAGAGCACGAGACGGCGCGAGCCGAGGTCGCCCTTCTTGGCCAGCGTCACTAGGCGCTCCACGACGGGGCGCAGCGCCTTCGCTTTTGGCAGCGTCGTCACGATCTGCTCGTGCTTGACCAAGGCGGCGGCCATGTTGGCGAACATCGCCTGCCGGTGGCTGGCCGTGCGGTTGAGTTTCTTATGTCCGACGCCGTGGCGCATGGCAGGTTACCTTAGATCTGGTCTTCGTACTTCTTGGCGAGGTCTTCGATGTTGTCTGGCGGCCAGTTCTCGACGGCCATGCCTAGGTGGAGGCCCATCGAAGCCAGCACCTCCTTGATCTCGTTCAGCGACTTGCGGCCGAAGTTCGGAGTGCGCAGCATCTCGCCTTCCGACTTCTGAATCAGGTCGCCGATATAGACGATGTTGTCGTTCTTCAGGCAGTTGGCCGAACGCACCGAAAGCTCGAGTTCATCGACCTTCTTCAGCAGCGCCGGATTGAACGGAAGGTCTGGCTTGTCGGCGCCTTCCTTCTTCTGTTTCGGCTCTTCGAAGGTGATGAAGACTTGCAGTTGGTCCTGCAGGATGCGCGCGGCGTAGGCGATCGCGTCCTCGGGGCGCACGGCGCCGTTGGTTTCGACTTCGATGATCAGCTTGTCGTAGTCGAGCACTTGGCCTTCGCGGGTGTTCTCGACGCGATAGGCGACGCGGCGCACTGGCGAGTAGATCGAGTCGATGGCGATCAGGCCGATCGGCGCATCGTCCGGGCGGTTCTGTTCGGCAGGAACATAACCCTTGCCGTTGTTGATCGTCAGCTCCATGCGGATGGAAGCGCCGTCATCGAGCGTGCAGATGACGAGATCGGGATTGAGGATCTCCATGTCGGAGACGGTCTGGATGTCGCTCGCCTTCACCTCGCCCGGCCCGGACTTGGTGAGCATCACGCGCTTGGGGCCTTCGCCGCGCATGCGGATGGCCACCTGCTTCAGGTTCAGCACGATATCGGTGACGTCTTCGCGAACGCCTTGGATCGAGCTGAACTCGTGCACGACGCCGTCGATTTGCACCGAGGTGATTGCCGCGCCTTGCAGCGATGAGAGCAGCACGCGGCGCAGCGCGTTGCCGAGCGTGAGGCCGAAGCCCCGCTCCAGCGGCTCCGCGATCAAGGTGGCCCGTTTCGCGGCATCGTAGGCGTGCTCGATGACGGGCTTCTTCGGACGGATCAGTTCAAGCCAGTTTTTTTCGATCGACATCATTCGCTATCCAAACTCCTCCCCCTGAAAGGGGAGGCTGGGAGGGGTCACCAACTCGAAGAGCGTGTAGCGACCCCCTCCGGCTCGCTTCGCTCGCCACCTCCCCCTTGCTGGGGAGGTGAAATTCAGACGCGGCGGCGCTTCGGCGGCCGGCAGCCATTGTGCGGGATCGGCGTCACGTCGCGGATCGACGTGACGGTGAAGCCCACCGCTTGCAGCGCGCGCAACGCGCTTTCGCGGCCCGAGCCCGGGCCGGAGACGTTCACTTCCAGCGTGCGCATGCCGTGTTCCATCGCCTTGCGGCCCGCATCTTCAGCGGCGACCTGCGCGGCGTACGGCGTCGATTTGCGCGAGCCCTTGAAGCCCATCGTGCCGGCGCTCGACCACGAGATGGTGTTGCCCTGAGCGTCGGCGATCGTGATCATCGTGTTGTTGAACGATGCATTCACGTGCGCCACGCCGGTGACGATGTTCTTGCGCTCGCGCTTCTTGACGCGTGTGGATTCCTTGGCCATCGCGGCGTGTCCTTACTTCTTGGTCGCTTGTTTCTTGCCGGCGATCGGCTTCGACGGACCCTTGCGGGTGCGGGCGTTGGTGTGGGTGCGCTGACCGCGGACCGGCAGGCCCTTGCGGTGACGCAAGCCGCGATAGCAGCCCAGATCCATCAGGCGCTTGATGTTGGTCGCGGTTTCGCGCCGTAGATCGCCTTCGACGGAATAGTCGCGGTCGATCGTTTCGCGCAGTTGGAGAACTTCGGCGTCGGTCAGTTCGCTGACGCGGCGCTCCGGCGAGATCCCGACCTTCTCAACGATCTCCTTGGCGTTCGCGCCGCCGATGCCGTGGATGTACTGCAGCGCTATGACGACGCGCTTCTGGGTCGGAATGTTTACGCCGGCGATACGAGCCATGTTGGCCTTGCTCCAAACGCAATAGACGCGACGCCGCCGGACCGTCGGGCCCGGTGAGCATCGCGGTTGGGTGTTCGCGAAGTGGGCGGGTATATGCGGGGCGAAATGCCGCGTCAACCAGCCGGAACGCGTTGCTGTTGCGGCGTTTCCGCCGCCTCGCCAGCGTCAAATCGGGCGCGCGCGGCCTCAATGCAAGAGGTGTGCTGGATTGCCCATTCTCCAAGCGCCGAAACGGGGACCAACAGATCGCGGCCAAGCTCGGTGAGGGCATAGTCCACCCGAGGCGGGACCGTGGGGGTAACCGTCCGGCTGACGAGGCCGTCACGCTCTAAATTGCGAAGCGTCAGCGTCAGCATACGCTGCGAGATGCCGCCTATGATCCGCTTGATTTCATTAAACCTTCTGGGGCCCTCGCCCAGGCGGGAAATGATCAGCACGCTCCACTTGTCGCCAATGCGGGCGAGAATGCCGCTGACGGCTCGGCAATCGTGAGACTGTGGATCGGAGACACGGCTGTGACCTGGTGACGTCGCTGTGCGTTCTTGAGCGCTTTTCATAGTCACTCATATAGCCCTGGTTACCAACCGTTACCAGGGGTAGAAAAATGACCACCAAAGTCGCCGTCGTTGTCGGTAGCCTGCGGAAAGGCTCCGTCAACCGCCAATTCGCCCAGGCGCTCGCCAAGCTGGCCCGGCCGAGACTGGACCTGCACGTCGTCGAGATTGGCGACTTGCCGCCCTACGACCAGGATCTCGAAGCCGAACTGCCGGCGGCAGTCGTTCGCTTCAAGCACCAGATCGAAAGCGCGGACGCCGTGCTGTTCGTGACGCCGGAGTACAACCGCACCTTCTCGGCGGCGCTGAAGAACGCGATCGAGTGGGGCTCGCGGCCCTGGGGACGGACCTCTTGGGCCGGCAAGCCAGGCGCAATTATCGGCGCCACGCTTGGCACGGTCGGCACGGCAGCAGCGCAATCACAGCTGCGCAGCGTCGTGAGCGCAGTTGGCATGGCGCTGATCGCGCAGCCGGAAATCTACCTCAACTTCCGCGAAGGTCTGATTGTCGATGGCGAGATCGCCGACGAGAGCTTCCGCGGCGTACTCAATGATTGGGTCGAGAAGTTCGCCGACTGGATCGCGCGGCTCAGGTCGCCTGCGCTGAGCTTCTAACGCATGTCGATCGCGACGGCGATGGCGCGGGCGACATCCTCGATGCCGGCCATGCCATCGACGCTGACGAGCTTGCCCTGGTCTTCGTAATACGCGACGAGCGGGGCGGTTTGCGCGAGGTAGGCGTCGAGCCGGACCTTGAAGCTTTCGGGATTATCGTCAGCGCGGCCTTCTTCGGCGAAACGCTTGGCGACGCGGTCCATCAGCTTTTGCGGATCGACTTCGAGACGGACGACGCGATCGATTTGCTGGCCATGCTTAGCCAACATCACATCGAGCGCTTCGGCTTGCGCCACGGTGCGCGGAAAGCCGTCGAAAATGAAGCCCGGGGCGCTCTTGTTTTGCGCGAGCGCGTCTTCGATCAGCGCGATGACGATTTCATCGGAAACCAGCGAGCCCGCATCCATAATGGCGGCGACGCGCTGTCCAAGTTCGGAGCCGGACTTCCGCGCGGCGCGCAGCATATCGCCGGTCGAGAGTTGCACGTAACCGCGTTCGGCCGTCAGCCGCTTGGCCTGCGTGCCCTTGCCGGCGGCGGGAGGGCCGAACAGGATCAGATTCATTTCTTGACGATCCCGGCGCCCGATCCGCGCAGCTTCGAGCGCTTGATCAAACCTTCATACTGGTGCGCGACGAGGTGCGACTGAATCTGCGACACGGTGTCGAGCGTCACCGAGATGACGATCAGGATCGAGGTGCCGCCGAGGTAGAACGGCACGCCGTAATAGGTGATCAGCATTTCCGGCAGCAAGCAGACCGCGGTGATGTAGGCGGCGCCGATCACGGTGAGGCGCGTCAGCACGTAGTCGAGATATTCCGCCGTCTTCTTGCCGGGGCGGATGCCCGGCAGGAAGCCGCCGTACTTGCGCAGATTGTCGGCAGTCTCTTCCGGATTGAACACGATCGAGGTGTAGAAGAAGCAGAAGAAGATGATGCCCAAGGCATAGAGCGCCATGTGACCGGGCTGGCCATAACCGATATAGCCCTGCAGCACGTTCACCCATTCGGGCGCATTTGAGCCCATGCCCGCGAAGCCGACAATCGTCTGCGGCAACATCAACAAAGATGATGCGAAGATCGGCGGGATGACTCCGGCGGTGTTGATCTTAAGCGGCAGGAACGAGCTTTCGCCCATGAACATCCGGTTGCCCTGCTGGCGTTTCGGATACTGCACGACAAGCCGGCGCTGCGAGCGCTCGATGAACACAACGAAGACGATCACCGCCAGCATCAGTGCGCCGATGGCGAAGATGGCGAAAGCGTTGACGTCGCCAGTGCGGGCGAGCGCTAGAGTTGACATGATCACGCGCGGCAGTTCCGCGATAATGCCGGCCATGATGATGAGCGAAATGCCGTTGCCGACGCCGCGTGCGGTCACCTGCTCGCCCAGCCACATCAGGAACATCGTGCCGCCCGTCAGCGTGATGACGGTGGAGGCAATGAAGAACAGGCCGGGATTGGTGACGACGCCCGCACTTGACTGCAAGCCAATAGCGATGCCGTAGGACTGCACTACGGCCAGCAGGAGCGTCAAATAGCGCGTGTATTGGTTGATCTGCTTGCGGCCGACTTCGCCTTCCTTCTTCAACCGCTCGAGCGACGGCACCGAAGTCGACATCAGCTGCATGATGATCGAGGCTGAAATGTACGGCATCACGTTCAAGGCGAAGATGGCCATACGCTCCACGGCGCCGCCGGAGAACGTGTTGAACATGCCGAGGATGCCGCCGGCCTGCTGCTGGAACGCTTGCGCGAAGGCGGCGGGATCGATGCCCGGAATCGGGATGAAGGTGCCGATCCGGTAAACGATCAGCGCGATGATCGTGTACCAGATGCGCTTTTGAAGGTCGGTGGCTTTGGCGAACGCCGCAAAGTTGACATTTGCGGCTAGCTGTTCTGCGGCTGATGCCATGTGGGCGCGCTGCTCCGAATCTTGATCCGGCGAGGCCGGAAAACTCCCCGTCCGGAGAGCGGACCTTAGGCTGCTGCTTCGTCCGACGCAGGCGGATTGAGCAGCGTCACCTTACCGCCCGCCTTTTCGACCGCGGCCACGGCCGCGGCAGAAGCGCCGGAAACGGTGATGTTCACTTTGGTTTTGAGCTCGCCGCGCGCAAGGAGGCGCACGCCGTCTTTCTTACGGCGCAGCACGCCGGCCTCCACCAGAGTGTCTTCGGTGATCTCATTCTTTGCGTCGATCTTCTTGTTATCGATGGCGTTTTGCAGCGTGGACAAGTTGATCCATTGCGTGCGCTTGCTGTTGAGTGCGTTGAAGCCGCGCTTCGGCATGCGCATGTGCAGCGGCATCTGGCCGCCTTCGAAGCCATTGATCGACACGCCGCGGCGGGACTTTTGCCCCTTCACGCCGCGCCCGCCGGTCTTGCCCTTGCCAGAACCGACGCCGCGGCCAACGCGCATCAGCTTCTTGGTGGCGCCTGGATTATCGGCCAGTTCGTTCAGTTTCATCTTACTTGCTCCGACGGCGAGGCCGTCCTCACTTCACCACTTCGATCAAGTGCCCAACCTTGCGGATCATGCCTTGCACAGAAGGCGTGTCCTCGAGTTCGACGACTTGGTTGGCGCGCTTCAGGCCAAGACCCAGAAGCGTCGCGCGTTGATCGCCTTCGCGGCGGATCGGGCTGCCGAGACGGCGTACCTTGATCTTGCCGCCGCTCGCGGTTTTCTTCTTCGCGGTCGCCATCTATCAACCCTCCGCCGGCACTTCGCCGAGGCTCGCGCCGTCCTTGCGACGGCCGACAATGTCGGCGACCTTCAGGCCACGGCGGTTCGCGACTTGGCGCGGCGAGCTTTGCTCCTTCAGCGCATCGAACGTTGCACGCACCATGTTGTAGGGGTTCGAAGAACCCTTCGACTTGGCGACAACATCGGAGACGCCCAAGACTTCGAGAACCGCGCGCATCGGACCGCCGGCGATCAAACCGGTACCGGCCGGCGCCGCGCGCAGCATGACTTTGCCTGCACCCCAACGCCCGGCGCCGTCATGGTGGAGCGTGCGGCCTTCGCGCATCGGCACGCGGATCAGTGACTTCTTGGCTTCTTCTGTCGCCTTGCGGATGGCTTCCGGCACTTCGCGCGCCTTGCCGTGACCGAAGCCGACGCGTCCCTTTTTATCGCCGACGACGACCAGCGCCGCGAACGCGAAGTTCTTTCCGCCCTTCACGACCTTGGCAACGCGGTTGATGGCGACGAGCTTATCGACCAGTTCGCCTTCAGCGCGCTCTTCCGGAGCGCCGCGGTTACGGTCATCGCGGCGCGGACCGCCACGGCCGCCTCCTGGGCCGCGGCCGCCGCCAGGGCCGCCGCCTGGACCACGGCCGCCGCCAGGGCCGCCACGACGCGGGCCGCGCGCGCCGCGAGGCGGACGCTGCTGTTCTGGCGCTGGGGCGTCGGCCGGCGGGCCGCCTGCGGTGTCGTCAGTCATCGCTTCTTCCTCAGAATTCGAGACCGCCCTCGCGGGCGGCGTCGGCCAGGGCTTTCACCCGGCCATGAAACACATAGCGGCCGCGGTCGAACACGACGGCCTTCTTGCCCGCGGTGATGGCGCGCTGGGCGATCAGCTTGCCGACTTCGGCGGCGCCGGACTTGTCCGAACCCTTCTTGCCGGACTTCTTGAAGGCTTCGTCGAGCGTGGACGCTGCAGCAACCGTGACGCCCTTCGTGTCATCGATCAGCTGCGCCGAAATGTGCTTCGACGAGCGGAAGACGGAGAGACGCAGCCGGCCTTCGCCGGCGAGCTTCTTCAGCCTGGTGCGAGTGCGCTGAGCGCGGCGGTCCGTGGGAGTGAGCTTGCGAACCATGGCTTACTTCTTCTTGCCTTCCTTGCGCCGGATGTATTCGCCGGCATAGCGCACGCCCTTGCCCTTGTAGGGCTCGGGCGGACGGTAGGAGCGGATCTCGGAGGCCACTTGGCCGACGATCTGCGGGTCGACGCCGCTGACTTTGATCTCAGTCGGCTTCGGTGTGGCGATCGTGATGCCTTCGGGCGGCTGGTAGATGATTTCGTGGCTGTAGCCTAACTGCATCTGCAGGTTCTTGCCCTGCATCGCCGCGCGATAGCCGACGCCGGTCATTTCCAGGTTCTTCTCGAAGCCCTCGGTGACACCCTTGACATTGTTGGCCAAAACGGCGCGCGTCGTGCCCCACAGCGCGCGAGCGCGCTGGGTTTCGTGGCGGGGCTTCACCGTGAGTTCGCCATTGCCGAAAGCGACTTCGACATCGTCGTGCGCGCGGAAGTTCAAAGTGCCCTTTGGGCCCTTCACGCTCACGTCCTGGTCTTTCACCGTTACAGTGACGCCGTTCGGAGCCGGGATCGGTTTTTTGCCGAGGCGGGACATCTTAGTAGACCTCGCAGAGGATTTCGCCGCCGACATTGGCGTCGCGGGCGGCGTTGTCGCTCATCACGCCCTTCGGCGTGGAGATGATCGAGATGCCGAGACCGTTGCGGACGAGACGGAGGTCCTTGATCGAAGAATAGACACGGCGACCCGGCTTCGACACGCGCTGGATCTCGTGAATGGCCGGCGCGCCTTCATGGTACTTCAGCTCGATCTCGAGTTCCTTGCGACCCTCGGCCTCGATTTCACGGAAGTCGCGGATGTAGCCTTCGTCCTTCAAGACCTGGAGCACGCGCGCACGCAGCGTCGAAGCAGGAGACGCGAGCTTCGGTCGGCCGCGCAGCTGGGCGTTGCGGATGCGGGTGATCAGATCGCCGACGGGATCATTCAGGTTCATCTGGATGTCTCCCTTACCAGCTCGACTTGACCATGCCCGGGATCTGGCCCTTCGAGGCCAGGTCGCGGAGCGCGATACGCGAGAGTTTCAGTTTGCGGTAGAACGCGCGCGGACGGCCCGTCAGCTCGCAGCGGTTGCGCACGCGCGTCGGCGACGAATTGCGCGGCAAGTGCGCGAGCTTCAGACGCGCCGCGAAGCGCTCTTCCAGCGGAAGGTCTTCGTTCAGCGCGGCGGCGCGCAGCTTGGCGCGGCGCGCGGCAAACTTCTTGCCGAGCCGTTCGCGCTTCTTGTTGCGTTCGATTGAACTTGTCTTCGCCATACTTCTCTTCTCTCCCGATGCGTTCTGGGGTGGATCGCTTTCGCAATCAGTTCCGGAACGGGAAATCGAACTCCTTCAGCAGGGCCTTGGCTTCGGCGTCGCTCCGCGCGGTGGTG
>JBQTJK010000162.1:0-23461 GCA_052387215.1 Caulobacteraceae bacterium | reverse complement strand
GCGCGAAGATGCACGACGAGGTCTTGCCGAATGCGCGGCCGATGGACTTGAGGCCCTCGCCCTTCTTCCAGCGCTCCCATAGCTCTGCGCTCTGCGCCGCTGTGAACCCAACGCGCCGATACCTGCGCCTCATGATTGCCGCTCCACGCCCTTGATTCAGGTTACGTGTTGCGGCGATCAGTTGAACTCACGAACTCAAGATGAGCGATGAGCTCAAAGCATCGCTAGAACGCGCCCGAGATCACGTGATCTCGCAGGAAGAGGCGCAGAAGCAGCGCGTATCCTTTGTTTATGGCAATATGCCGCGGGAGAGCGAAGCTACTCCAGAGGAGGTCGAGCGCAGACTGAGCGGCACACAGCGGGCCGGATGATCATTTTCGATATCGTAGGCGATGATGAATCGCACCCGGCTTACCGGGCCATGGCGATGGAAAATCTCAACCGTCAGTATGATTTCATAAGGTCTCTGGTCGACACGGCGATTGACCTTCAGCGCCCTCTATTCTCACACGAACTGATCAAGGCGCTAAATTACCACGCCATCGCGTGCCTGCATAACAGCGCGGGCGAATACCGCCCCAGCGATGTGAAGGGCGCAGGAACCTAGTCTTAACCGCTCGGCGCCATTCTGGAGCCTGATTTTGCGTTTCCTCAACTGCTGCACCTTCGCCCCGCCGCTCCCCTCGCGCGCGGGGCTTTGTTTAACCTCGCATTAGGGCAGCAGCGCATTTTGGCAGTTTTGGCAGATTTGCTATTCGCCATTTCCGGCAAATCGAGCGTGAAAGTTGACGCGGCGGACGTGGGCGGAAACTCGCGCTGCTGCATAACGCGAGCGAGCGCGGTACATTCTGCAGCGACGAACGCACAGACGCGAGACAGACACCCCCTAGAAACGATCCCTAACGTTTTCGAAAGCTCGCTTAAGCGTTCGATGTTTTTGATTTATTCAAGATGCCGCGCACACAGAGCGAGGGACTGAAGGATGGCTCGACGCCGACACCGGCTGCTGTGGGAAGATCAAGCCAGCATCAGCGCTGATTATCTGCAGACGTCCTGGCGTCTGTTCGATCCTGCGGAGCGCCGCGACTGGAACGGCTCGCAAACCGCCATCCAACCGGACGGCTGGGACATTCAGGGCATCACACAGACAGAGGCGCTCTATGATTCGGAGCGCCAGACTCTGACGCTGGTTTACAGCGGCCACGATGGCGACCCCGAAAAGCCGGCGCTGCGCACAACCGTACTCAAACTACAACGTCAGGCCTGCCAGTACGGCGGCCATCGCTTTCTGTTCGTCGCCCCGTGCTGCGCCAAGCGCGTGCGCAAGCTGGCGCTTCTGCCTCGCGGCATCGCGTGCGGGCAGTGCGGCTCGCTGACGTACCGCAGCAAGCGCAAGTCAGGGGTGCAGCGGATCATTCATAAGGCGGACGTGCTAGCTGGGCGCCTCGACTGTGCGAGCTGGTATGCGCCCCCGACAGAGCGCCCGAAGGGGATGCGGCGCGAGACGTTCAACCGCCTGGCTGAGGAGCACGCGCGGCTCGTGCAGAAGGCTATGGCGATCGTTCGGCCCCGCATTGCGCGAGCAGCGGCCCGCGGCGTTGCCGCTCACCTGGCCGCAATGATGCGGGCGGGCATGTGACGCCTGTCCGCTGGGGAACCATGGCGGCGCCAAAAACGGTCGGCGCGGGATCGAAACGAACGGCGGAGCGACGGGCTAAGCTGATCGCCAAGGGCTACGCGCAGAAGAACTGGCTGCTGAGTCCGGTGGGCTTAAAGAGCCTGGCGCGCGTCTGTTCGCGCGAGGGCTGCACAGAGACAGAGGCCGTCGAGCTATCGCTAGCGCTCGCGGCCCGCGAGGGATTCCCCCCACCTGACCAACGAGCAGCTTCTGAAATTGGTTGGGCGCCGGCTCAAACCGGTCGGTGTGAGATGAGGCCAAAACCTACCTTGCGAGCGCTCAGCAGTGCGCCGCTGGTATGTGCAATGGTAGGAACGCGTGTTTCGGCAGCAGTCTGAACGTCAGAAAATCTAACGATTAAAAGAGGATGGGCGGAGCGTGATGGCTCCTCGGGTAGGATTCGAACCTACGACCAACCGGTTAACAGCCGGTTGCTCTACCACTGAGCTACCGAGGAACATCTCACGCCGCGGCGCGAGCGAAGCGCGTCTCTATCAAGTTCGGCGCCAGGGGAAAAGACCTCAAGAACGCCTTGGGCGCGGCCCCAAGGAAAACGAGGGCCCCTTGCGGGGCCCTCGAAGGCGTTGGGTATGGTGGGGTGTCTCCAAGGGAAGACGATGGTGAATATGAAGCTAACAGGTAAAGAAGTTCTTAATGGCAAACGCTGGGCTAACGAAGGCTGCGAAGGCGTTGAGATGTAAGGGAATTGGAGGCCTCGCCCGGAATCGAACCGGGGTGCAAGGATTTGCAGTCCTCTGCGTAACCACTCCGCCACGAGGCCTTCGCCGCCGCTATATGGCCGCGACGGGGCGGCACTCCTAGGCGTCCCAACCGGAATCGGTCAAGGCGCGTCGCTCCTCCCATGCGCATTTTGGGCATCCTCCCGCCGCCGTCGAAGGAAGAGCACGAGCGCGCCCGCGTCTGGGCGGCGTCGGCGCTGGCGGCGCTGGCGCTGCTGATGCTGATGTTGTTGATCGGCTCGCCGCCGCCGGAAGAAGCCGACCTGATGCCGCCCGCGCTGCGCGCCTCTCAGATCGGAGCGTTTCAGCGCGACGCCGGGCTCTGCCGCTCGGCGCTCTGGGGCGCCGGTTTCGACATCGAGCGCCTTCCTGATCTGCGCGACGCGAGCGGTTGCGGCTATCGCAACGCCGTCGAACTGACGCAGTCGGTCCACGCCTATTCGGCCCCCGTAGCGACAAGCTGCGCCACTGCCGCTGCGCTGGCGCTGTGGGAGCGCGATGTCGTGCGCCCCGCCGCGCAGCGCCGCTACGGTCAAGAGATCGCGCGCATCGAGTTGGCGGGACCAACCTACCAGTGCCGCCGCGTCGCCGGCCGCGCCGACCGGCGCCTAAGCGAACACGCTCACGCCAACGCGATCGACATTCGCGGCTTTACCCTTGAGAACGGGCGCACCGTCACCGTTACCGAAGGCTGGCGCGGGCTCGCGCGCGACCGCGCCTTCCTCCGCGACGTCCGTGACGGCGCCTGCGACTATTTCCACGCCGTGCTCTCGCCCGACTACAACCGCGCGCACCGCGACCACCTGCACTTCGACCTCGGCCGCGACGACATGTGCCGCTGAAGCGCTTGCCCTGTGGGCCGAGGCGGCTTAACCGGGGCGCATACGGAGTTGGACACCGCATGGATTTCGCCCGAGCCCGCGACTTTATGGTCGAGAGCCAGGTTCGCACTGCCGACGTGACCGATACGCGCATCCTTCACGCCATGCGGACGCTGCCGCGCGAGCGGTTCGTGCCGGCCGCGAAGCGAACGCTGGCCTATGGCGACCTCGAAGTCGAAGTGGCGCCTGGGCGCGTGCTGATGCGCCCGCGCGATCTAGCAAAGCTGATCCAGTCGCTCGCGCCGCAGTTCAGCGAGCGCGCGCTCGAGATTGCGGGCGCGACGGGATACGGCGCGGCCGTGCTGGCGGCTTGCTGCAAGGAAGCGATCACGCTCGATCCCGAGCCAGATTTGTCCTTCGCCGCGCGCGCCGCGTTGGAGTCTTGCGGCGTAACGAACCTGAAGACGGTCTCCACTGCGACCGCCGACGGGTGGAAAGATGACGCGCCGTACGATGTCATCCTGCTTAACGGCGCGGCCGAGGTCGTGCCCGAGGCCTGGTTGGCGCAACTCGCGCCGGGCGGACGCTTGGGCGTGATCGTCCGCCAGGGCGCTGCTGGCGCCGCCCGCATCTACACAAATGCTGATGGCGCGATGGCCTATCGAACGGCGTTTGATGCGGCGCCCCCGGTTGCGCCGGGACTAACCAAACCGCCGGTGTTCACGTTCTGACAGCGCGTTCCGCGGACGGAACAACGCTGTGGAAACGCGCACATTAACGTTCCCTTATTCGATCCCGCTGAGCATGCATCGAGAAAGGCGATTCCATTCGCTTGCGCGCATGCATGTGAAAACGCGCTCAGGTGGACCCGAATCGCGGTGATCAATAACCTTCGAGTCGCAAGCGACTCGTTTGCGAAATTTCGCGGGGCTGGAAATGGCGCTTCAAGACCAACAGGCCGAACCTTCAATGGAAGAAATCCTGGCGTCGATCCGCCGGATCATTTCTGAAGAAGAGCAGACGCCGAACGCTCCGCCTGTGCTCGATCTCACACAAACGGATGAGCCGACGCCCGCGCCAACACAAGCTGTCGCACCGCCGCCTGCGGATGACGACATCGTTTTCGAAGCGGTCGAGCAGGCCGTAGCCCAAGAGGTAACGCCCGTGCCTGAACCCGTCGTCGCCACTGCGCCGCAGCCGCGGACTCAAGTCGTGGAGCCGACGGCGGAGGTGATCCTGTCGACGCCGGTCGCCAGCGCCGCGGCGGGCTCGCTCGCCCGCCTCGCCGGCTCGCTTCGCGTTTCCGACACGCCAGGCCAGACCGTCGAAGGCGTTGTCCGCGAATTGCTGAAGCCGATGCTGAAGGAGTGGCTGGACCGTAATCTGGCCGCCATCGTTGAAGCCCGCGTCGAAGCGGAACTCGAACGCATCGCCCGCATGTCGCGCTAAGCGAGAGCACAGAGCAGAACGAAGCGCTCCGGTGATCGGCCGGGGCGTTTGGGGGTTGGAGCGCGCGGCTTCCGGCCGCGCATGCGGGGCCGGAGGCCCGGCGCTCCCTCTCCCTGACGGAAGTGTGCACCTGCGAGATCGCATCTCGCGTCCTGCGCCTCCGCCCTGCTATACGCTCGGAAATGATCGAGACGACGTTCAATTCGAAGCAAGTGGAGCCCCGCTGGAGCCGGGCCTGGGAGCAGTGCGGCGCGTTCAAGCCGAAGAACGACCCAAAGGCCGAGCCCTTCTGCATCGTTATCCCGCCGCCGAACGTCACCGGCTCGCTGCATATTGGCCACGCGCTCAACAACGCGCTGCAGGACGTGCTCGTCCGCTTCGAGCGTCTTCGCGGCAAGAGCGTGCTCTGGCAGCCGGGCACCGATCACGCCGGCATCGCGACGCAAATGGTGGTGGAGCGTCAGCTCGCGGAATCGGGCGCCAACGAAGACCGCCGTTCGCTGGGCCGTGAGGAGTTCGTCAAGCGCGTCTGGGCATGGAAGGAAGAAAGCGGTGGCACGATCCTCAATCAGCTGCGCCGCCTGGGCGCCTCGTGCGATTGGTCGCGCGAACGCTTCACCATGGATGAAGGCCTCTCGGCCGCCGTGCTGAAAGTGTTCGTGCAGCTGTACAAGGAAGCGCTGATCTACAAAGACAAGCGCCTCGTGAACTGGGACCCGCATTTTGAAACTGCGATCTCGGACCTCGAGGTCGAGAACCGCGAAGTGCAGGGTCATTTCTGGCACTTCAAATATCCGCTCGAGAACGGCGAGACCTATCAGTTCCCGATCGCGCACGACGCGGACGGCAATCCTACGCACTGGGAAACGCGCAACTACATCGCCATCGCCACCACGCGCCCCGAAACGATGCTGGGCGACGGCGCCGTGGCAGTGCATCCGAGCGACAAACGCTATGCGCCGATCGTCGGCAAGCGCGTGCTCTTGCCGCTGGCCGATCGTTACATCCCGATCATCACCGACGAATACCCTGACCCCGACTTCGGTTCAGGCGCGGTGAAGATCACCGGCGCGCACGATTTCAACGACTACAAGGTCGCTCGCGCCCACAACATTCCGCTCTATGTGTTGATGGATTCCAAAGGCCGCATGGCCGATGTGGAGCACGTGCCGGCGAAGTATCGCGGGCTCGACCGCTTCGAAGCTCGCAAGCAGGTCGTGGCGGATATCGAAGCCATCGGCCTGTTGGACTTCGTCGAGCACAAGAAGATCAGTCAGCCGTTCGGTGATCGCTCGAACGTCGTTATCGAGCCAATGCTGACCGATCAGTGGTATGTGAACGCCGGCGAACTAGCGAAGGCGGCGATCGCAGCCGTCGAGACTGGCAAAACTACCTTCGTCCCTGAAACCTGGACCAAGACCTACTTCCAGTGGATGCGCAACATCGAGCCATGGTGCGTCTCGCGCCAGCTCTGGTGGGGCCACCGCATTCCGGCTTGGTACGGACCGGACGAGCATGTGTTTGTCGAAGAAACGGAAGCGGCCGCCAAGAGCGCGGCGCGCAAACATTACGGCAAGGATGTCGCGCTCGCGCAAGATGAAGACGTGCTCGACACCTGGTTTTCCTCGGCGCTCTGGCCCTTCTCCACGCTCGGCTGGCCGCAGAAGACGACGGAGCTGAAGAAATTCTATCCGACTTCTACGCTCGTCACCGCGCACGACATCATCTTCTTCTGGGTCGCGCGCATGATGATGATGGGGCTGCACTTCATGAGAGAAGTGCCGTTCCGCGAGGTCTACATCCACGCCCTCGTGCGCGATGCCAAGGGCCAGAAGATGGCGAAGTCCAAGGGCAACACGATGGACCCTTTGGACCTGATCGACAAATACGGCGCCGACGCGCTACGCTTTACCCTAGCGGCGATGGCCGCCCAAGGGCGCGACATCAAACTCAGCGAACAACGCATCGAAGGCTATCGCAATTTCGGCACCAAGCTCTGGAACGCCGCCCGCTTCGCGCAGATGAACGAATGCGCAGTGTGGGACGAGTACGATCCGCGTTCGCCGGAGCAGACTGTCAACAAGTGGATTGTCGGCGAAACCGCCAAGGCCACCGCCGCGGTTACGCGCGAGCTTGAGGAGCGGCGCTTCAACGAGGCGGCGGGCGCGCTCTACAAGTTTGTGTGGAACGTCTATTGCGACTGGTACCTCGAATTCATCAAGCCGCTGCTGAACGGCGATGACGAAACCGCGAAAACCGAAACGCGCCGCACCGCGGCATGGGTGCTCGATCAGATCCTGATCATGCTTCACCCGTTCATGCCGTTCATCACCGAAGAACTCTGGGCCAGGACTGCCGAATACGGCACCAAGCGCCTAGGCATGCTAATCGTCGAGGAATGGCCCGACTTGAGCGACGATCTGATTGATGAATCGGCAGAAGCAGAAATCGATTGGATGGTGCGGCTGATCGAGGAAACGCGGTCCACTCGCTCCGAACTTAACGTGCCGGCGGGCGCCAAGATTCCGCTGCTGCTGATCGGCGCCGATGACGCGACGCAAGTTCGCCTCGAGCGCTATCAGGATCTGATCGACCGCATGGCGCGGCTCGAATACTCGACCAGCGCGGACGCCGCGCCGAACGGCTCGGTGACGTTCGTGCTCAATGGCGCGACCGTAGCGCTGCCCCTCGAGGGCGTGGTCGATCTGCCGGCGGAGGCGGCGCGCCTGGTAAAGCAGATCGGCAAGCTCGAGAGCGAAATCGGCAAGATGGATCAGAAGCTCAGCAACGCCGACTTTACAGCCAAGGCGCCGGAAGAGGTTGTCGAGGAATTGCGCGAGCGCCGCGAGGACGCCGCCGCGTCGGCGACCAAGCTCAAGCACGCTCTCGATCAGATCAAGAGCGCCGCCTGATGCGCATCTTCGTCACCGGCGCGTCGGGGTTTGTCGGTGGCGCGGCGGCGAAGCATTTTGCGTCCCAAGGCAACGACGTGCGCGCGATGTCGCGCTCGGACAAGTCTGACATCAAGATCAAAGCGCTGGGGACCACGCCGGAGCGCTGCGATCTGGAAGACGTGACGGCCGCGCATATGGGCGATGCCGAAGCCATCGTGCATTGCGCCGCGTTCGTCGAGCAATGGGGCCCGCGCGACGCCTGGAAGCGCTTCAACGTCGACGGCACGGCGCGCATGCTGAAAGCCGCGCGCGAAGCAGGTGCAAAGCGGTTCGTTCATATAAGTACTGAGAGCGTGCTCTGGCGCGGCCAGCATCTGCGCGGCGTCGATGAAACCTATCCCCGCGCGCCAGATTCGCCCTATCCGTACGCCGCGACGAAAGCGCAGGCGGAAGAGTTGGTCGAACAGGCCAACGCATCTGGCTTCGAGACGATCATCCTGCGGCCGCGTTTCATCTGGGGACCGGGTGATACAACGCTGCTGCCGCTCATCGAACACATGGCCAAGAGCGGGCAGTGGCAATGGGTCGATGACGGGAAGGCGCAGACCTCGACCACACACATCGCCAATCTCATCCATGCAATCGAGTTGGCGCTGACCAAGGGCCGCGGCGGGCAGGCATACTTCATCCTCGATGACGGCGTACGCTCGATGAAGCAAATGATCTCGGCCATGGCTGCCGCGCGCGGCGTTACGCTGCCGGATCGAAGCGTCCCGTCCTGGGCCGCTGACACGCTGGCTGCTGTCGTCGAGGGCGCCTGGCGCGCGTTCGACCTCAAGGGCGAACCACCGGTGACGCGTTTCGGCGCCATGATCATGTCGCGCGACAGCATCCTAAACGACGCCAAGGCGCGCCGTGAGATGGGCTACGCGCCGATGATCTCGGTGGAGGAAGGCTTGATGGCCCTGCGCGGTTGAGAAGCCGCGCGCGGCCTATCCAGGAAGAAGTGTCCGGGATCGTACGCGTGTTGGATCAGGTGCTGCCGGGGCACGTCGGACGCTAGTTTCCCTTCTCACGCGGAACCTTGCTCCTAGATAAAGGTTTGAGGCGCAGGGGCCGAAAAAGAGCACGCGATGTTGCAGAACCTGCTTCGTTCCGTGATCCGCGACGGTTCGCTTGCCATCCGGGGACCGGATGGACGCACCCATTCGGTGGGCGACGATCCCGATCCGCCGCTGATCCATATTCACGACCACGCGACGCTGGTTCGTATCGCACGGCGTCCAGGCCTCGCCGTCGGCGAGGCCTACATGGACGGAACCCTGACCATAGAACGCGGCACGCTATACGATTTCCTGGCCGTCGTGACCCGCAATTTGCGCAATCTGAAGCCTCGCCGCTGGCGCTGGCGGCCCCGCAATCCGCGACCCAAGGCGCGGCGCAATGTGGCGCATCACTACGACCTCTCGGGCGACCTGTTTCAGCTCTTTCTCGACGAAGACCGGCAATACTCCTGCGCTTACTTCCTAGCGCCAGGCATGAGTTTGGAGGAGGCGCAGGCAGCGAAGAAGCGCCACCTCGCCGCCAAGCTTGCGCTGCGGCCTGGAGACAGCGTGCTCGACATCGGTTCGGGCTGGGGCGGCCTTGCGCTGACCCTGGCTGAAGAGCACGGCGCGGACGTGCTAGGCGTCACGCTGTCGGCCGAACAATTGCAGGAATCGCGCAAGCGCGCGGCGGCGCGCGGCCTCGATCGGCGCGTCGAGTTCGATCTTGCGGACTATCGCGATGTGCGCGGCGCGTTCGATCGGATCGTCTCGGTCGGCATGTTCGAGCAAGTCGGACCGGCGCACTACGAGGCCTATTACAGCACGAGCGCGCGACTGCTGACACGCGACGGCGTCACAGTGATGCACACGATCGGACGCATCGATGGCCCGGGTGGCGGCAATGCCTGGATTGAGAAATACATATTCCCCGGCGGGACGATTCCTTCGCTCTCTCAAATCGTGCAGGCCGTCGAACGCTCGGGGCTAATGATCTCAGACGTCGAAGTCTTGCGCCTGCACTATGCTGAGACGCTGCGCGCCTGGCGTGAGCGCTTCGCGGCGCGACGTGACGAAGCGCGCGCGCTTTATGACGAGCGCTTCTGCCGCATGTGGGAATTCTACCTCGCCGGCGCAGAAGCCGGCTTCCGCGAGGGCGCGCTCGTCGTCTTCCAGATCCAGATGGTCAAAGATCGCGCCGTGCTGCCGCTCACGCGCGATTACATCAGCGATTTCGACCGCGCCCCCGCGCACGAACCGATGCGCTACGCGGCGGAGTGAAGCCTAGCCGACATTGACAATCGCCCCACGCCCAGCTTCATCGCCGATGGCGATGTATTTGCCGTCAGCGCTCCAAGCCAACGCGGTCACCGCGCCTTCGCCGGGTTCGCCCAACTCCATGCCCATTTGGTCAGCGAAGCGCACCGCGATCGCTGCGCCGTCGGCATAACCGATCGCCAGCAGCTCTTCGGTCGGATGAAACGCAACCGCGGTCACAAGCGCTTCGCGTTGGCCGGGCTGTAGCGGCGGTTTGCCCTGAGGGCCGAGCTTGCCGACGAACGGCCATACGATCGCGCTTTGCGCTCCGGATGTCGCCAGCCAACGCCCGCGTTTATCCCAGGAGAAGCTCTTCGTTTTGGCGGGGTATCCCTCCATCCGCAGATCGATCTTCTCCGGCAACCGCCAGCCGTGCAGCGCGTTCTCCTGCATCGCGGTGATAACGTATTCGGCTTCGGGCGAGATCGTTACCGCAAGATGCGAACCGGCCCATTTGAGCGGATTGCCTTTGTCATCCGCCGCCAAAACCAGGCGCAGCGTTGCGCCGCCATAATGGCTCACGCCCAGGCGACGGCCTTTGGCGTCGAGCGCCAGTCCGCCGATGCTGGAGGGATGCGTGAAGCGGTGCGATTCCTTGTCGGCTTTAAAGACCACCGCCTCCCTGCCGGCCCCCGCGACGACGACGCCGGAAGAAGCGCTGGAGACGAGGTGATCGATCCATTTGCGCAGTTCACCGAGCGTTTCGATCGAACCATCGAGTGCAACGGTCTTCACCGCGCCGTCGTCGCCGCCCGTGACGAGACGCGCGCCGTCTGGATGCAGTGTCGCGCTCAGGATCGCGCCGTCATGCGCAGCAATGCGCCGGGTTTCGCCCTCAGGCGGCGAGATGACCACGTTGCCATCCGCGAGCGCAAACAGCGCCTCGCCGCCGATCCAATGCGCTGAGGTTGCGCCGGCGCCGAGGGCGAGCCTGCGGCCATTCTCGTAGACCTGCGCGCTCACGCGGCGCACGCAGCGAAGGCGGTTTCCAACTCGCTGCGGTCGAGATTGCGGCCGATGAAGACGAGGCGCGATGTGCGCTTTTCGTCCACTTTCCAATCGCGTTGCGTGTTACCTTCGACGATCATGTGTACACCCTGAACGACGAAGCGCTTGGGCTCGTCCGGAAAGGCGAAAATGCCCTTGAGCCGCAGGATGTCCGGCCCTCGCGCCTGGGTGAGATCGTTCAGCCACGGCAGCAGTTTTGCCGGATTGATCGGCTTCTCCGTCCACAGCGAGACGCTGGATATGCCACTCGCCGCCACGTGATCGTGTTCATGGTCGTGGTGATGATCGTGATGATCATGATGGTCATGATCATGGTGATGCGCACACGCATCGTCGCACTCATGATCAGGCAGGAAGTGCGGATCGATCTCGGTGACACGATCGAGATCGAAAGCGCCCAAATCGAGGATTGCGTCGAGCGCAATGTCGCCGCGCTGCATCCTGTGGACGCGCGCGGCGGGATTGACGTGGCGAAGCTCGCGTTCGATCGCCGCCACCTCATCCTTGGCAACAAGGTCGATCTTGTTCAGCAGGATCACATCCGCGAACGCTATCTGCTCGGCGGCTTCCGCCGACGTTTCTAGTTGCTGGCGCACGTGTTTGGCGTCCACGACCGTGACCACTGCATCGAGTTTCGTCTTTGCTCGCACGTCGGCATCGACGAAAAACGTCTGCGCCACCGGGGCCGGCTTCGCCAACCCGGTTGTCTCCACCAGGATCGCGTCGAAGCGTCCTTTGCGCTTCATCAATCCTTCAATAATACGGATCAAATCGCCGCGCACGGTGCAGCAGACACAGCCATTGTTCATTTCGAACACTTCCTCATCCGCATCGACGATCAGATCGTTGTCGATGCCGATTTCGCCGAACTCGTTGACGATGACGGCGTATTTCTTGCCGTGCGGCTCAGTCAGGATGCGGTTCAGAAGCGTGGTCTTGCCCGCGCCCAAAAAGCCTGTGAGCACGGTGACGGGAACTGGCTGGGTCATGGCCCCCTAGATAGCTAGTCCGGCCCGCTGCGCTAGCGCGGCGGATTTGAAATTCGCCTTGCGCTCGTGGCGGGCGGCGAGCGAATTTCAAGTCCAAAGGCCGTGCTAGACTTTTGAGTCTAAAGCGCCTTTGGACTTGAAATGCGACAAACCGCATGACCGAAACGCAGCGTCGCATTTCAAGTCCGGCGCTTTAGCGGCTAGGGTGCCTCCAAACGGTGGGGAAAACCGCATGGGAAGCTGGAAGCGCTGGGTGCTGCTGATCGGCGGCGGCCTGATCGCGGCGGCGCTGATCGGGGCGGGCGTTCTCGCCTACCTCGTGCTGCGCCTCGACGTGCGCGGGGAGATCGAGCGCGTCGTGGAAAACGCCACCGGGCGCGATCTCACCATCAACGGCAATGTCGGCGTGAGCTACTGGCCCGTGCTGGGCTTGCGCGCAGGCGACATCACGCTGGCCAATGTCGAAGGCGGCAGGGCGCCCGCTTTCGTCGCCGCCGACGAGATTGACGTCGGCGTTGAATTGCGCCCGCTGCTCGACCAGCAGGTGAATGTGCGCCGGCTCGTGCTGCAACGGCCGAAGATCGCGCTTGAAGTCGACGCTGAAGGTAATCCCAACTGGCTGCTCACGCCGCGCCGCGGCGAAGGGCCGCCACCCGAACGGCCGCCGGATCCCGGCGTCGACATTGCGCGCACAACGCTGCGCGAGGTGCGCACCAGCGGCGGCGAGGTGACCTTCTTCGACGCACGCAACGGCACAGGCTGGGTTGTCGGCGACGTCGATATCAGCACGGCTTTGACGAGCCTTGAGGCGCCAATGCGCGTCGAAGGGTCTCTGACGTACAACGAAGAAAGAATCGAGATTGATGCGAACATCGCCCGGCCCGGCGCGGCCGGACGGGGCGAACTCACGCAGCTCACGCTCAATCTCAAGGGCGATTTGCTCGAAGCAGACTTTCAGGGACAGACTGTCGCGACGTCGGGCGAGCTCGCCGGCACGATCCGCGCTTCGGGCCCGAGCCTTCGCGACCTTGCTTCCTGGACAGGTACGCCGCTTCAGAATGCCGTTGGCCTTGAGCAGTTCGCGGTCACCGGCCGCGTTGCGATGGGCGGCGGCGCGTATTCGTTTTCGAACGCCGGCTTCGCAGTCGATCAAGTGCGCGGCCGCGGCGACTTCATACTCTCGGAGGTGCGCGGCCGGCCCTATCTGAGCGGTCGCCTCGAACTCTTCGACTTCGATCTCAATCCGTATCTCTCGGGCCAGGCGCCGCCGCCGGCGCCGGTCGAACAAGCAGAAGCCGCCGCCGCCATGCCGGAGGCCGGCGATGGGGCGGCGCAAGCCACAGCCGAGATCGCCACAGTCGAAGCGGCGCCGCGCGCGGTGGATGTGCGCGAGGCGCCCAGCGAAACGCCGATCGATTTCTCAGGCCTGAAAGCCTTCAACACCGATCTCGAACTGGTGACGCACGCCGTTCTGTTCCAACACATGCGCATCGACAGCGGCCGCCTTAACTTGGTGCTCAATGACGGCTTCATGGCCGCCACCGTTCACAATCTCACGCTCTATGGCGGGTCCGGCCGCGGGCGTTTCGAGATCGATGCACGGGAGCCGGCGACGCGCATGTTCCAGGATCTCGCTTTCACCAATCTCGACGCGCGCCGCTTCCTCACCGACGCGATCAATTTCTCCAACATCGAAGGCCGCTCGGAGCTCAACCTGAATCTGCGCGTTCAGGGACGCACCCAAAGCGAGATGATCGCCAGCGCCAATGGCTACGCGCATTTGGAAGTCGTGTCCGGCACGCTGCACGGCGTCGATCTCGGCGGCGTCGCCACTACCATCCGCAACGCGCTGCGTGGCGAACTGATTGCGCCAGAGGCACGCACGCCATTCCAGGGCTTCTCCGGCACGTTCTCGATCGCCGATGGCGTGCTCGCCTCGGACAACCTCTCCTTCAACACGACTGACTTGCGCATTCCCGGCATCGCTGTGATCGACCTACCCAATCGCCGCCTCGACGCGCGGCTCGCGCCGCGCTCGCCGCGCGGCGGTGTCGTCGTGCCGTTCTCCGCTCGCGGCGGGTTCGACCAACTCACCTACGTCCACGACCTGAGCGGCCGCGCGCTGCGCGACATCCAGCCGCGCGTGGATCAAGTGCAAGCGGCAGCGCGCGCAGCGGCGCGGTGAGGGAGTGCGCGGAGGCGTAAGCCATCCGAAGCTCGCGGCTGGAATGCGCGGTCCTCCTTCGCCAAGGCTTCGGAGGACAATCCTTCCCTCGCTCACGCGAGCGAAGGCTGGTGTGGGGCCGGAATCGAACAGACCCGCTAACGACCTGTTTTAGTGCGTGACTTTACCTAATGCTTCGGGCTCGTGCCGTCAATTTGCCGTCTTCGAGCTTCGGGTCCGAAGCCGTATCCGCAGGCGCTGCCCCACCGGACGATCATTTTACACCTTGATGGAAGACTGCGGAAGAACCTGGAAGCAAATGAAAGCACGCGAGATCGTGACGCCCACCAGTGTCTGCGTGAGGATGGGGAGCGAGGTCGATTTGCTGATGAGGCTCCCTGACGTGATGCGCGAAACTGCTTTGTGCAGGTCGTCAATTTATGCGGCAATAAGCGAGGGCCGTTTTCCGTCACCGGTGAGAATTGGAAAGCGCGCTGTGGCTTGGCGCAAGGAAGATATCGACACTTGGAAGGGGAAACTGTTGCGCGCGGGGCCGGCGTTGTGGGAGCAGCGTTGAGGCTAGGCCCAGCTCGTTCCCAGCTCAGCAGCCGCGAGGTGGAATGACGATCCGGGCGATACGTGGAAGTTAAGAGGCGCGTTGCCCGACACACCTGACGTCCGGCGCCGCTTCATTGTGGTAGCGGGTCGTCCATCTCAGCGCGCAACACCGACCAGTACCTCTTTCGGATGCTTGCAGGATCGTACGTTAATGCACGCGCCGCGCCTGCACGCGCCAGGCGCTCGCGAATTCCTGGTTGAGCCGCCAGAGACAATGCCGCAGCAAACTCGGCAACGTCGTTCGGCGGCGTCAGTACCCCATGACGTGAAACAGCAGCAGAACTGGTCAAGCCGCGGGGCGTCTCAGCGATGATTTCCGACGGTCCCGAAGGGCAGTCAGTTGCGACGACCGGAACTCCTAGGGCCATCGCCTCCACCAGAGCGTTCGGAAACCCTTCTCCGTTGGAACACAGCGCAAAAATGTCGGCGCTCGCCAGAAGCGGAAAGGGGTTTGGCAAACGGCCGGGAATGATAACTCTTCCCCCCAACCCCAGATCAGCGGCAAGGCCGATCAGCGCTTCGCGATCGGGCCCGTCTCCGAGGATCAGAACTTTGTGCGGAAGCCGGGAGACTGCGACTGCGCGCAAGAGAAGTGGGAAATTCTTAATTGCATACAGTCGACCGACCGCAACGATGTAGGGTTCGTCGATGCTTATTGGCTTTTGTTCGCGAGCCATGCGAGTAATGCCCGCGACGTCTACCGGGTTCGGTATGCTTAGTACGCGCTCCGGGTTGACGCCAAAATGGGCGCACAGGTCGTCGCCGACATCGTCCGAAACCGCGATGACCTTGCTCGCGCGTGGGTAAGTCAGCTTCACGGCGACGCGCAATGCGGCATTCGGCTTTGCCTCAAGGTGAGCGGAGGTGTTAATTCGTGCGCTAATGACGCAAGGCCGTCCGCGTCTGGCTACCACATTGGCCACGTTCGCCCGCGTCAGAAAGCTAAGCGTGACACCCGGTGGCTGTTGCGCGAGGACCTCCGAAACTTGCGCTACACTGCGCCAGACCGAGCCTCCACAATCTAGACGTCGCACGCTTACCCAATCGGGCACCTCGTAGTCTTCAGGCTCACGGTCCAGAAGGATGAGCGAGACATCGAACTCTTCGCACTCCTCGCGTGACTGCTCGAGCAGCGTGGTCATAACTCGCTCTGCGCCACCGACAGCGAGAGAGTTGAGAAGAAATGTGACCCGCTTCCGGCGCATTGTCTGACGTTGTGCTAAGATTTGTCTAAGCCATAGTGGACGATGCGGTCCGCGTGGGCCGTTCTTGTTGGACTGGCGGCCCAGGGTATGGCCAAGCTTCGCCCAACTCTTCGTCGATCCGCTCTGGAGAGAAACGGCATAGACCTGCTTCGGGCGCGAAGGTGAGTTCTCCGAACAGCGGCTTATCC
The DNA here is from genome assembly GCA_052387215.1 of Caulobacteraceae bacterium. GTDB lineage: Bacteria > Pseudomonadota > Alphaproteobacteria > Caulobacterales > Aquidulcibacteraceae > Vitreimonas. Next base: position 7,347 of record JBQTJK010000162.1, on the reverse strand, counting down.
GTCGTGTCGTAAAGATCAACACGCAGAAAACGAAAGTCGGCCGCCAGAGTCCGCGCGGCGTGAAGCATCTCAGCGAGGTGGCGAGGCGGGGCAAGGTTTTCAGATGTGTTCGGGTATTTCAGCTTGAAGTCGAGGCGCTTCCATTCGGGGCTGTAGAACTGGCGGGTGTGTCTCCGAAAGCGTCCCTGATCAACTTGAACAAGCCGCACGACGCCGTCGAACACCCAGAACTTGTAGTCGTCCGGCGAGTCTTCCTCACCTATGAACGGCTCGATCAATATCTCGCGTCGCACCTTGCCGTACACCCATTCGCGATGCAGGACGTGATGGTCATAGTCGAGCCATGCGTTGGCGGTCTGCGCGGCGTGCCGCAGATCACTGTTCGAGGTTAAGATGCTCACCTGTGCGCTTGAGTGATTAGCCTTCATGATCGCGGGCTTGGGCATGTCGCGAAGGACGTTCTCCGTGACGTGCTCCCCGTGCCAGAGGGTGGGTATAACCCAATCTTCACCGAGCCTCTGCCTAACGAAATCCTTTGCGCGCACTTTATCGACCATTTCGGGCATCAGTGGGTCGCGCGCGCACAGCTTCAGGTGCTGCATTTTTTCAGAGAATCGCCGCGGCACCGCGATATCGGGAAATCTTCCGAATACCCTGAAATAGTCGATGCTAATGGCCGCACGATCGGGCAGCCAGCGAACCAACCTGATGGAGAGGCGCTTTGCCATCCACCGGAAGTTGGAGACGAATGTCATACTCGCGCCGCTCCGTCATTCACACGTGCGTGCGCTGGCAGGCTCTCTGGCGGACGTGGCGTTGTCGTAGCGGTCGCCGCACCATTGCGGGCCTGACGCCTCCGAGCCGTGCGTCGCAAGGCAGCGACATATGTGACGCAGTCCACATAATGACCGTAATGGCGGGGGTATTTCTTTCCGGCGCTCATGCGCGCGGCGACGTCAGCGAGCTCCTGCTGCATCGCGCGCTGCGGCGGTGGCGCGAAATGACCAAGTAGAATGTCGCGGACAAAAATCGCCTGCTGCTCGACCACCGGCATCACGCCACAACCGGGGTTGACGAACCCGACAAAGAAGAGATTCGGACGATCGGGATCGACAATTTGCATCCAAGCCCATGTGCTTTCTTGGGGCCGTTCCGCGAGCGATCCTTCCAAGAAGGGAAACTTGCGCTTATACCCCGTGCAATAGATAACCGCGTCGGCCTCCGCGGTGCTTTCGTCGGTGAAACGCACCGTACGGCCCTGGAAGGACGCGATGTCTGGCCTAACTTCAACGTCTCCGCTGGCGACGCGTTGATAGAGTTCAGAGCTTATGGTGGGATAAGCGTCGAAGTAAGATTCGACGGGTTGAGGCACGCCATGCTGGTGCGGCAGCCCAATCGCGCTTTCTAATCGTCGGAGGCGCACCCACTCGCGTACGCCGCGCGGAATAAGTGAACGTAAGATGACCCGCGGATTACGCACCTTGAATTTGCCGCGGACGAGAGCCGGATGCGGGTAGTGCGAATCCCACACCCTAGAACCAAACTGTCGAGGAATGACCCATCGGCCGCGGCGCGTCGCAACATAGACCATTGAGCAGTTTTCTTTCCTGCCCAGTTCACATGCGATATCCAGCGCGGAGTTGCCAAAGCCCACGACAATCACCCGCTTGCCGCGCAAATCAACGGGGTCAGAAGGGTCTACGTAGTCCTTCGAGTGAAACTCTACGCCGTCGAATTGCCCCGTTGGCGACGGGCTCGGCAATGCTGGGCTCCAGAACTGGCCGCTGGCGACACACAACGCCCCGTAACGGCGCGTCTCGCCGTTATCCAAACTCACCTCCCAGCAGCCATCCTCAAGCTGCCGCGCACGCACGACGCTGCGCTCAAACTCGATCTTGTGCTTGAATCCGAACCATTCGGCGTAGGCATCGAAGTATTGAGCCAATTGCGAGTGGTGGGGAAATTGGGGCCAGTCCTTCGGAAACGGAAAGTCGGCATAGCATGTTCGATCGCGACTAGTGTTTGCATGAAGCGAGCGATACGCGGCGCTTAAGCCGCTCTTGTTCTTGAACGCCCAAAGCCCGCCTGCGCGATCGCCTTTTTCGAAACAGTCGAACGGCACGCCAGCCATGTACAGTGATTTGGCGAGCGCCACGCCGGATGCGCCAGCGCCAATGATGCACACGCGACAAAGCTCCTCATTCTCCTTGATGGGCTCCGCGCACCGAGGGGCGAGTGTAAGCGAACGTGCGCTGGCGTTGTGTTCCCCGGGCGTGAACAACGATGAATTCCCCACTCTATTCTTGAGCGCGCCGAATTGCTTAGCGCTCCGAAGCCTTGATGCAAACACTTTCGTGACTAGCGATCAATGACGTCGGTTCACTGCACGCGACGCGCGTGCGTCTCCGACTTTCCCACCGACAGCCTTGCCGAAACGCGCGTCGCGTCCCGGGGGAGAAGCTCCCGGCATGCACACGTGGTCGTCGATTGTACGCGGCAAGCGAGACATCTAGAGGTATAAATCGCAGAGGATGGTTGAGAATGCAGTTTGATTTTGCTTACGACAGCGAATTGCCGCCCTTGGCTTGGCTGCTTCTCCACGAAAGCGGCCAAGATTGTGCCTATGTAATCGCAGGTGCAGATGTTCGATCGCAAGAAGGGGCATTCTGGGAGGGCATTAACCCTGCCTTCGAGCGCCCCGAGGATACGCCGCTTCACCACTTTCCACTTTGCACCGGTTGCGTGATACGTGACGACGAAATCGTAGCCTTCACACCCGGTCACATATTCGATCGATTATTCCTCATTCGGGATGGCGAGCGGTTGCTACTTAGCAACTCGCTGCCTTTCATCCTGAAGGCAGCAGACACACATCTGCATCCGCGTGATCTTCTGTATCATTGGCGGTTCGGCGTGATCCAAGCTCACCGCCAAACAGCGCCGCTTGAGCATGGAAAGCTCGAGTTTTTCCACAACACCAACGTCGTCATCAGCCGCGCAAATCGAGTTGGCCTTGAAGCCAAGCCCGCCTCGCCAGACTTTAACACCTACGCGGAGTATCGCGAAAAACTGGACGCTTACCTCGGCGAAATCTCAACGGCGATCAGGGAAGGTTCAGGAGTTCCCTATGAGCCGGTGTCGACCATTTCATCTGGTTATGATTCTGCTGCGGCCGCGGTTCTGGCAAGCTCGATAGGCGCCACGCGCAGTTTGACCATTTCCGATTCCCGTTACGGGGACGCTGACGATGACAGTGGCGCGGCGATCGCGGAACGTCTTGGCCTCTCGGTGAGCACCCGCGGCCGCAGCGACTACCGCCGGCACGGACTAGACGCCGAGCGCTTGTTCTATATCTACGGCTTGCCCGAGGACATCATCTTCTATCCATTCGCCGATGAGGTTCGCGGCACGCTTCTCTTTACCGGTCACAAAGGCGATACGATGTGGGCCAAGCACGGCCGCCCGGTAGGGTCGTGGAGCTTGGACCCTGGCGGCGCGACGATGCAGTGCTTCCGATTGCAGATGAATTTCGTCCACTTTCCGCCCGCGTTCTTCGGATGGGCGCGGCACAAGAAGGTGATTGAGATATCGCAATCGGAGGAGATGAAACCATGGTCCGTGGGAACCAATTATGATCGCCCAATCCCGCGCCGTATCGTCGAAGAAGCCGGGGTGCCACGCGACTGGTTCGGCACGCACAAGCGGGCCGTCTCCGCTATGTATGGCTTGGACAATCGCAATTACGTTGCGGCTGGCGAGCTTGGCGTAAGCCAAGCCTTTGGAGATTTGCTTCAGGAGCACCGTCATCGCTGGAACTCAATCGGCATCCATCTCGGTATCCGAGCAGGAAACGCTGTGCATACGGCGATGCGGATTACAAACGCGGCGCTGGGCAAAGGGAAGAGCAAGAGCGGGCCGCTCAAGCGCGAACAACCAGGCTCAACTTCGCTCAAGACAAGGCTGACGATGGCGATGGAATATGCCGGCAATATACATCGCGCCTTCTGGATTCCGTTCACGGACCTCACTTTCGCGCCTCAAGTCGCCAACGATCTCCTAACCCGCGACTATCCCATTCCGGACCGGTTTCGGCGGCGACGTGAGGCATCCAACTTTCGTGGCGGCGTGTCCCCCATCTTGCATGAGTGACGGACACAACCACGCTGCCGCGCCGTGAAATGCGGAATCTCCGCGGTCGTTGGCGCGTTACGTCGGCAAACACTCTGGTCGGTGTGACCTTTGCGACGAACTCTAACTCAACGCTGAGGCCGTCCACACCATCATGTCGCGGGGCAAAACTCGTTCGACATTCCCGCATTTGGCGAATTGTGGTTCGGCGAGTTTCGCGTGACAAGCCGCGCTCCGCTGGCTAGACCCTCTTTAGGGGAAGCCCCATGAATCCGAGCCTCGAAGCACAACAGAGCTATTGGACGGAGTGGAACTCCGAAGGCCGCGAGCAGAAGCTATCCGACATCTCGCTCGATCAACGCGACGCGGTGATTGAATGGCTGGAGGCGATTGGACGCGCGGACTTAAGGATCATCGACGTCGGCTGTGGCGCCGGCTGGCTTGAGCCTGCGCTTGCGCAATTTGGGGACGTCACCGCAACCGACCTCTGCACAAGCGTCTTGAGTCGAGCGCAAGAGCGTAATCCAAGCGTACGATTCGTAGCCGGCGATTTCATGACCTTGGACTTTGGCGCCACCGAGTTCGACATTGTCGTCGCCCTCGAAGTTCTATCGCATGTCTCTGATCAAACCGCGTTCATCAGTAAGCTCGCGAGCGTTTTAAAGCCCGGCGGCACCGCGTTCATTGCCACCCAGAACCGGCTGGTGCTCCTGAACCACAACAACGTCCCGCGTAGATGGGTCGATCGACAGGAGTTTCTGGCGTTGCTCGCGGCGCGCTTCGAGGTACAAGATCTGCGCGTTCTGACCCCAGCGGCAAGCAAGGGTGCGATGCGCCTTGTCGCAGGCCGCAGGGCAAAGGAAATGATTCGGAAGATCGTCGGCAGGACACTTGAGCGCCAGCTTACGGCTGCGGGCTTTGGCTGGACGCTTATGGCTCGAGTGACCAAACCCAGCGGACACTGAACCGCGCACTTTTCGATGTCATGCGGACCGGCGCGTCAGCGCGCGCAGATCGGCGATCGCACTCGTAAGGACGCGGTGCGCGCTCGGATAGTCGTCCGGCTCTATCGCGTCCGCCACGACGCTGAGCTTCGCGGCTGCGCCATCAACGGTAAGCGCGGGCACGGAGCGCAGCCGCCGCATCACCCGCACGCCCTCGCGCACGCAGCGGTCATACTCCTCATCGATAAGGTAGAGCGCCTGCGCCTCCGACAGCATGCGCTGCGCTTCCTTGCTCAGCGAAAACCAATTGCGATGCTTGGCCAGCCACGCTTCGCGGTCGCCCCAGCGCCGCATCAACACGGCCTGGCGGCGCAGCAGATCGCCATAGTGCGCGCACAAGAGCAGAACCGGATCGGCCTCCGCCGCTTTCACCAACTTGGCTTGCGTTAGCAGCGGCACGGACCCCATGCCGGCGACGACCTTGCGGCGGGACAACCGTGCCATCAGCGCGCCTCCCACAACTGGTGCAAGGCGCCACGCGACAGGTCACTCAAGACACCCGCCACGACAATGGCGACCGCCATGCCCGCAGCGATGCTATTGAGCGCGCTGCCGATGAAATGGCTAGCCGCGATGCCCGCGAAGGTCGGCGGGCCGAGCACCAGCACCGCAAGCAGGAAAAGCCACAGGATGCGCAGCACGGCGATGGCGAGCGAGAGCAATAGCGCGAACGCGAGAAGCGAACCCGAACCCATCACTCAGGCGCCATGCAGCGCGCGATAATCGCGCAGGACGCTCGCGATCAGCTCGTGTGCTTCTGGATGATCCTCCGGACAGACCACAAGCGCGGCCACTGCAAGTTTGCCGCAGATGCCGGCGGACGTTGTCGCGGCAACAGCGGGCAACGAGGCAAGCAGCGTTTCATTCTCGCCGTGCAGCGCGTCCATGCCATCGTAGAGATCGTCCATCTCGTGCTTCTCGGGGAAGCGCTTGCGCTGCGCGCGCGTGAGATGCGGCCAGTTGTGGTTCTTGAACAGCTGGCTTTCGATCTGCTGCCAGCGTTTGCCCAGCCGCTCGCGCTCGGCGTGACACGCGAGCCAGGTCTGGCAAACCTGTGCGGAAGGATCGGCCGCGCTTCCAGAAAGCAGCGGCGCAGCGGCACCACCCAACACAAGGCGACGGGTCGGGGCCTGCGCGCGAGCGCTCTCGTTCGCCGTTCCGAGGGGACGTCGAGACATTGTTTAGACCTTCGAGTATCTAGTGAGCGAGAAAGTATCACCTGCGCCGTTAGCGCGCAACATTAAAACGCATGTGAGCTAAATTAGTGCTTCTAGCTGGTCAAATTCGAGCTGCCCGCGCGCTGCTGGACTGGAGTCAGCAAACACTCGCCGACCAAAGCGGCGTTTCGCTTGCGACCGTCAGGAGAATTGAAAGCGATCGGGGGCCAGAACGCAGCACAGCGCCTAATCGCGATGCCATTCAGCGTGCGCTAGAAAAAGGCGGCATTGTTTTCATGGCGAAGGACGCCAACGGTGGCGCCGGCGTGAGATTGAAGCGCTAGGTGTTGAGTCCCGTTGTGAGGTGGGTTGGATCGAGATTGAAGCGTTCGGGCTCTTTCGTCCAGACGGCGCAGACGTGCTCGAAGGGCGTGAGGCCCTGGAGGGTCTTGAGGCGCTTGGCGAAATTGTAGGCGTCGAGGAAGGCTGCGAGATGGGCTCGGAGCTGATCGTGGCTGTCGTAGTGATAGCGCCTGATTGTGGCGTCCTTGATGGTGCGGTTCATGCGATCGAACTGTCCGTTGGTACAAGGATGGTTGGGCTTGGTGAAGCGGTGTTCGATGCCGTGTTCGCGACAGACGCGGTCGAAGGGATGTAGCCGATAGCGCGCGGTCGGACCTGAGCGGTTCTTCGGCAGCTCGGCGAATTGAATGCCGTTGTCGGTCAAGATGGTGTGAATCTTGTAGGGGATCGCTGCAACGAGAGCCTTGAGGAAATCGAGTGCGGTTTGCCGGACCATCGTCTCGTAGAGTGGGGCGAAAGCGAGCTTTGAGGTGCGGTCGATCGCGACGAAGAGATAGAGCCGTCCTTGCTCCGGGTGCACCTCGGCGATGTCCATGTGGCAATAACCGATCGGGTAGGTTTTGAAGGCCTTCTTGGGCGCTTTGTCGCCTTCGATCTCCGGCAGCTTGGAAATGCCGTGGCGCTGGAACAGGCGATGCAGCGCGGAGCGCGTCAGATGTGGGATCGTCGCTTGCAGCGCATAGAGGCAGTCGTCG
>JBQTJK010000161.1:0-4380 GCA_052387215.1 Caulobacteraceae bacterium | reverse complement strand
GAATTCATGACCTGGAATTTCGCGATGCAAGCCATCGACCAGATTATCAATTCCGCCGCCAAGACGCTCTACATGTCCGGCGGCCAGATCAAATCGAGCATCGTCTTCCGCGGCCCCAACGGCGCGGCCTCACGCGTCGCCGCCCAGCACAGCCAGGATTATTCGTCCTGGTACAGCCACGTTCCCGGACTCATCGTCATCGCGCCCTATGACGCTGCCGACGCCAAGGGTTTGCTCAAAGCCGCGATCCGCAATCCGAACCCGGTCGTCTTCCTCGAACACGAAATGCTTTATGGGCACGAGTTCGAGATCCCTGCCGTCGACGATTGGATCGTCCCGATCGGCAAAGCCAAGATCAAGCGCGTGGGCGCCGACGTCACCATCACCGCGCACTCGCGCATGGTCGGCCAAGCGCTCAAGGCGGCCGAACAGCTCGCTGAGCAGGGCATAGACGCCGAGATCATCGATCTGCGCACGCTGCGACCGCTCGATACCGCGACAATCATCGAGAGCGTGAAGAAAACCAACCGTCTCGTCACGGTGGAAGAGGGCTGGGGCCAAAGCGGCGTCGGCGCCGAAATCTGCGCCCGCGTCATGAGCGAAGCGTTCGATTATCTCGACGCCCCGCCCACGCGCGTCCACCAAGTCGATGCGCCACTCGCTTACGCCGCCAATCTCGAAGCCATGGCGCTCCCCAGCGTCGACGACATCATCGATGCCGTAAAAGCGGTGACGTACCGGTGATCTACCGTGGCGCCTGCCATTGCGGCGTGGTCAACGCCGAGTATGAGACGCACGCGCCCGTGCGCCTCCGCGCCGACGGCTGCGGCTTCTGCTCCTCGCGAGGCGTCAAATCCGCGAGCGATCCCGAAGGCCGCCTCGCACTCACCGCAAGCAAGCGTCTCATCCGCTATCGCTTCGGCCACAAGACCGCGGATTTCCTCATCTGCCCCGATTGCGGCACATACGTCGCCACCTACATGGAAAGCCCGCGCGGGCCAATCGGCGTCATCAATGTCGTCGGCCTGCAGATCGCCGACCTCAAACATCTGCCCGTCACCCTCACCAGTCTTGAAGGCGAGTCCGTTGAAGAGCGCCTCGCGCGCCGCATCTCGCGCTGGACTCCCATGACGCTTACGGAGGCTACCCCATGAGCGAAGCCGAAGTGGTCGAACAACTTGTGGAGTTCACCAACATCCTGTTGGTGGGCGTGTCGCTGATCTTCTCGATCGTGTCGGCTTATGTCGTCGCGCTCAATTACTTCATCGGCTCGTCGAACTTCATGGCCCGTTTCGGCAGCTTTCTCTTCATCACGCTCATCCTCGGCATGCTGGTGATGGTGATGATGGGGGCCCAGGCGACCCATTCGGGTCTCACTGAGCGCCTGCAAGAACTCGAAGCCTTGGGCGAACTCTCCGCTGCCGGCCGCGCCGTGCTCGCCAACGCAGCGCCCGCTTACACAGGCGTCGTAACCGGCGCGCACTACAGCGTCGACAGCATCATCCAGCTCTGTGTCTGGACCGGCCTTGGCTTCGTTTATCTCGCGCTTGCCTATTTGACCTTCCTGCACAAATGGCAGCCCGACGCTATTCCTGTCACCATCGAGCAACGCCGTGGGAGCGCGCCATGACCGAAGGCGAAATCGTCGAGCAAATGATCGCCTATATGAGCCTGCTGCTGCTGGGCGTATCGCTGATCTTCACAGTGGTGTCCGCCTATATCGTGGCGCTCAATTATTTTGTCGGCGAAGCGCTGTTCATGGCGCGCCTAGGCGCTTTCGCCTTCATCTCGCTCATCCTGGTTCTGTTGCTGGTGGTGATGATCGGTGCGGAGGGCATTCACGCCGGCTTGATCGCACGGCTGCAAAGCATGGAGGCCGCGGGCGCGCTCAGCGAAGCGGGGCGTTCAGTGCTCGCCAACGCCAACAACGGCGTCGACGAGATTGTGCGCGGCTTGCTCTGGCTCGGCATGATCTCGGTCTTCGCCGTGCTCGCCTACATGACGTTCCTGCATCGCTGGAAGCCCGACATCGTCAACGTTGCTCTCACATCGCGGAAATAGGCCACATGACCACACAGATCACCATGCCCGCGCTGTCGCCGACGATGGAGGAGGGCAATCTCGCCAAGTGGCACGTCAAAGCCGGCGACAGAGTCGAGCCGGGCCAAGTCATTGCCGAGATCGAGACCGACAAGGCGACGATGGAAGTCGAAGCCGTCGACGAAGGCGTGATCGCCGAAATCCTCGTCCCCGAAGGCGCCCAAGGCGTGAAGGTCAACACTCCCATCGCCACGCTCGCCGGCGAAGGCGAGACGCCGCGCCCGGCGAAACAACAAGAGACGCTGAAGGCGCAACCTCAATCACCCCCGCCCCCTGGTGGGGCGGGGGCAGGGGGTGGGGCGCGCACCGAACAACGCGCCACGCAAACCACCGCCCCTCACCCCCCGACCCCCTCTCCACAAGGGAGAGGGGGAGAAGAGCGCATCCTTGCCTCCCCACTCGCACGCCGTCTCGCCGAGCAGGGCGGCATCGATCTTTCGGGCCTCAAAGGCTCCGGCCCCAACGGCCGCATAGTCAAAGCCGATGTCGAAGGCGCGGCCAAAGCCCCGCGCGCGCAACACGCGCCGCAGCAATCGCGTGAAGTCTCCACCCGCGCGCCGCAGCAAGCGCCCGCCCACAAATCGCTTGAACAACAAGGCATCCGCCCCGGCAGCTACGATCTGGTCCCGCTCGACCTCATGCGCAAAACCATCGCCAGGCGCATGACGGACTCGTTCCGCGACGTGCCGCACTTTCCGCTCAGCATCGACATCGAGATCGACGCGCTCTTGAAAGCCCGCGGCGAGATCAACAAGCGCTTCGGCGACAATGGCGTGAAAATCTCCGTCAACGACATGTGCATCAAAGCGGCGGCGCTTGCGCTGAAGCTCGTGCCCGAAGCCAACGCCAGCTACACGCCCGACGGCATCGCCATCCACCACCATGCTGACATCGCCGTCGCCGTCGCCATCCCGCACGGCCTCATCACGCCGATCGTCTGGCAAGCCGAAACCAAGGGCCTCGCGCAAATCAGCGCCGAGATGGCCGATCTCGCTCAGCGCGCGCGAGAGCGCAAACTGAGGCCGGAGGAATTCCAAGGCGGCACGTTCTCGATCTCGAACATGGGCATGCTCGGCATCAAGAGCTTCGCCTCGATCATCAACGAACCGCACGGCATGATCATGTCGATCGGCGCCGGCGAAAAACGTCCGATCGTCAAGAACGACGCGCTCGCCATCGCCACCATGATGAGTGTCACCGTTACCTGCGATCACCGCGTCGTCGACGGCGCGCTGGGCGCAGCGTTCCTGAAGGCGTTCAGAAGCTTCCTGGAAGACCCGATGGCGATGTTGTTGTGAGCGATTGGCGCTTCAGTGATCCGCAGAATGTTGCGGTGTTCGTGACCTCTCGTATCATACAGGGCGCGGCTGCGATCACCTATTTTGGTCACGACAGCGACGATGGCGCGTGGCAGTTTCACGACAGCAACTCGCAAGGGGACCCGAAGGTCGTGAGTTTGAAGCAAGTTGTTGACCTCGATCCCTCGGTAGAGGAGCTCTACGATCTCCCTTTGGGTTGGTGCGCCCGTCGCAATCATCGCTCGTCACCATGGACAAGATCCAAGAAAGACTAAGCCATGCCCGAAGTCCGCATGTCCGTTGGTAAGGCGCTTATTGGCCGCGAAGAGGTGGCGCCAATTTCGAAGTCCGCGCCGACAGCGCCAGCGGCGGCGCGCTGATCGGCGAGCTCACGGTCTCGATCGGGGGCGTGCGCTGGCGCGCCGCGCGCACGCAATCGGCGCACTTCGTGGATTGGGACAGGTTCAGCGCGCTGATGGAAGCCCAGCCGCGCGAGTAGCGCGTTGACGGACGTCCATGACGGCGCGAAGCTGCGGCAATCGGGAGGAGGCGGGGATGCGCGGAAGTCTCGTGGCGTTGGCGGCGGCTTTGGCGTTTGTGGCTGCGCCAGCAAGCGCTCAGCAAGCACAAGTGTTTCGCTGCGACGACGGCGGCAACGCTTTCTATTATCGCGTCGGCCCAGGCGAGTTCAGGAATTGGGTTGCCTCGGGCAATGGCTATCCGGCGCGCTGGCTCGATAACCAGTGCAATACTTACACCGAGTGCACCTGGCAGAATGGTGTGTTTTCGATGTACACGCCGAGCATAGGTTGGCTGCAGCAATTCGACACGCGCAGCGGCGAATATCTCTGGGGCGAGGAGGATGACTATCCAACGCGCCAGCAATGCACCGCCGCCTCAGATCCGCCGCCGGCGTAATCTGCGCCGACAGGGAAGGAAGCGCGTTCGGACCGCCGGCTTCCAGCCGGCAGCCACGTCTCGC
>JBQTJK010000160.1:0-18623 GCA_052387215.1 Caulobacteraceae bacterium | reverse complement strand
CCGCGCATTCCCGAGCACGCCGTCTTCCGCGAAGTCCACGATCGCGAACAGCAGGCCCATCAGCAGCAGCCACAAAATCGGCGAAAGCAGCATCGGGATGGCGTGGTGTTGCCCCGCCGCATGCGCGGCCCAGGCCGACTTCACCGCCACGAACGCGGCGATCGGGTAAATCCAGCACAGGAATTCCGCCACCAACAGCGCCACCTGCGAGCGCCAAAGCGTGCGCTCGGCCGGCGTCAGCAGGCCGACGGCGAGCCCCAAACTGGCGAGCCCCACCGCCAGATGGAACAGGGTGAAGGCCCAGAGGATTACAATCATGGCGCCATCCTATCACGGCGCCGTATTTTTGGCTTTCCCTCGGGCCCGGACAGGCGGAAACTGTCCGTGCGGGGGCGAAGGAGAGACGCCCATGAGTGCTCGCAAGGTCGGCGAACACGTCGAAGTGGAAGAGGACGAGGCCCGCGCCGGCGAGACTGGCCACCACGTGCGCTATATCCTGGCTTTCGGCGTCCTTCTGGTTGTCATCGGCTTCGGCGCTGTGGCGCTCGGCTGGCTCGGTTGAACCCCGGCCCGCGCGCGGCTAAGCCGCGGGAATGGCCCTGAAGATCGCTGCCTGGAACGTCAACTCCATCCTCGCGCGCCTGCCGACGGCGCTCAAAGTGTTCGAGGAAGTGAACGCCGACATCTGGTGTCTGCAGGAGATCAAGTGCGAGGACGCCCGCTTTCCACGGCTCGAATTCGAGGCCATGGGCTTCAATCTCGAGACCTACGGGCAGAAGAGCTATAACGGCGTCGCCATTCTTTCAAAGCATCGCATCGAGGAAACCATCCGCGGCATTCCGGGGCTGGAGCACGAGCACGCGCGCTACATCGAGAGCGTGATCGCGGCGCCTGAAGTGCCGGTGCGCGTGGCTTCGCTCTATGCGCCGAACGGCAATCCGATTGGCGCCGAGAAATTCCAGTTCAAGCTCGGCTTCATGGATTCCCTGCGCAAGCATCTGCAGAAGCTGCTCCTGCTCGAAGAACGCTTCGTCATCGCCGGCGACTACAATGTCATTCCCCGCGACGTCGACTGTCATAACCCGGCAGTGTGGACGGGCGACGCGCTGTTCCAGCCAGAGACCCGCGCCGCCTATCGCACGCTGCAAAACCTCGGCTTGCGCGACGCCTACATGCAGGCCGACGGCGCCGCGCATAAGTACACCTTCTGGGACTACCAGGCCGGCGCCTGGCAGAAGGATCACGGCATCCGCATCGATCACATGCTGCTCTCGCCGCAAGCCGCGGACCGGCTTGAGAGCGTCGAGATCTTCAAGAAGGCGCGCGGTCTGGAGAAGGCGTCCGATCATGTCCCGATCGTCGCAACGTTCAGCTAGGACGCGGTCACCAAAGTGTCGCGCGTTCCGCCTAGCCTTGCAGCGATAGCACCTGCTGCACGGAGCCGAGCATGGCAACCTACATCGCGCGCATGTTGGATTCGGTCACGGGCGCCGAAGGCGCCTATCGCTTTGAGCACCGCGATGACCTCATGAAGCGCCCGGCTGACGATGTGGTCGCGGCGTTCTTCGAGCACGCCGAACGGGAAGTCTTCTCCCGCCGCCACGTCGAGTACGAGCTGAACGGCGTTGTGAAGAACCAGAAGCAGAAGACTGTCGTTGCTATCGGCTCACTGCGCATGCAGGGCGACGAAGACTTCCAGCCTTTCACGATCTTCATTGCGCCGGCGTCGTAGCCGAGGCCCCTCTACCGGTTCTCGAAGACACCAAGCGTCGCCGGAATGACGTTGAACGCGCCGCATCCCCCGGCAGGGCATTGAACCAGAAGTTGGAAGGGCGCGGCGAACTCCTTGACGCAGTCCTGATTCGTCATGCCTTCAATCAGCGTGACACCGCATGAGCCGCACACCTGACTTGTATCGCTGTTGCCGCGAAAAATCGGCAACGCGGAAACCGCCTTTGGCGCCACCAGGCTCGCCTGCGCGTGAGCGCGCGGGACGACTTTCATGCGAGATTTCTTCATAGCAACCCTCAGCCTTCCGACTCGTCCTTCGGCGCGTCCTCTTCCGCCGCCGGGATCGCGTACTTACCCGAGAACCAGTGGTTCAAGTCAACGTCCGCGCAACGTTTCGAGCAGAACGGCTTGTACTGCTCATCCTGCGGCTTGCCGCAAATGACGCACTTGCGCTGCGAAACCGGCTTGGTCATAGCGCCCTCGCGTCGATTCTGTCGCGCGGCCCCGGCGCCGCATCGATGGCCCAGCGCATGCCGATGCGGTTGGAGAGCTCGGTCCGCCAATCGATCTCGGCCGCATCGAGCCACGCCTTCACTTCGGGCGAAACCGTGCAGGCGATCTGGCGGCCAGTCTGCGAGCGGCCTTCGCGCTCGATCGCCCGCAGCGCCATCAACGCCACTGTTTCCACACTCAGCCGCCCATCCACATCGCGCAGCTGCTCGTGCAGCGGCGTGCGCAATTGCGCGCGCGCGAGTTCGTAAACGCCAAACCGCGACAAGCCGCCAAATTGGACGCTCCAAGGATCGCCCGCAAACGCCGCACGCACCGCATCCTCCAACACTTTGAGGTGCGATTTGGCCCGCATCGACACGAAATCAATGGCGATGACGCCGCCTAGATTGCGCAGCCGGATCTGCCGCGCGGCTTCCGCTGCCGCGGCTATGTTGAGATCGAGCGCAAAACGTTCAGGATCGCCGCTGCCCTGCCTGGCGCCCGCGTCCACATCTATCGCCGTGAGCGCGGTGACGGCGTCTATGGTGAGCACGCCGCCGCCGGGAAGCGGCGTTGTGCGCGCGAGTGCGTCTTCGATCGCGGCCTCGAGCTTGGCGCGGATCTGCGGGTCGGTCGCCGGCTTGGCCAGCACCAGTTCCTCGTCGACGTCATGGCGCGCGATCTGGTGCGGCGCCTCGCCGTCGTGGCCGGTTTCGGTAAGCTCGACGACTGGGTTCTTGCCGCGTGCCGCTTCGCGGGTGACGGAAACGATGACGCCCTGGCCTTCGCGCAATTGCACCCGCTCCTTGCGCATTCGGGCGCGGCCATCATCTCCGAGCGGCAAGAAACCCTGCTGCTCGCGCAGCCCCAGCTCGAGAAACGAACCGCGGCGGCGTTTATCGATCTCCTGCACGCGCGCACAGTAGAGTTCGCCCCAGCGCGCGCGGCGTCCCTCGTCGCTAGCGCGGGCGATGCGCAACGCAATCGGCTTTCCGTCGCGCACCAACGCTTCGCGCGTCTCGCCGATCGCCGCGTCGATCCAAGTGTCAAGCGCCTCGCTCATCGGGCCGATTCAATCAAATTCGCCGTCTCGTAGAGCGGCAGGCCGACGATGGACGAGTACGATCCGATAATTGAAATGATGTAGCGCCCGGCCGGGCCTTGGGCGCCGTAACCCCCGGCCTTCCCCTCCCACTCGCCGCTGGCGATATAACTATCGATCTCCGTGTTCGACAGAACCTTGAACGCGACGCGTGTTTCCACGAGCCGCTCACGTATTTCGCCGCGCGACTTCACGGCGACGCCGGTGTAGACGCGATGCGAGCGGCCCGAGAGCAATTTCAAGCAAGCGCGCGCTTCAGTCTCCGTTTCCGCTTTAGGCAGTACGCGGCGCCCAACAGCGACCACCGTGTCCGCCGCCAGAACGATCGCGTCGTCAGCCTTCACCGCCTCCGCCTTCGCGCGCGCCAAGCGCAGCGCCAGATTGCGCGGCGTTTCTTTCTTCAGCGGGGTTTCGTCGATGTCGGCGGCGATCACTTCGTCGGGCGTGATGCCAATCTGCGCCAACAGCGCGAGCCGGCGCGGCGACGCGCTGGCGAGCACGAGGCGGGTCATGGGCGTTTCGGAAAGCCCAAGCGATTGGCGATGATCCTGTCCACCGTGCGTGGATTCATCAGCCGCGGCAGCGTCCGGTCCATGAACGGGTTGCGCAGGATATGGTAGCGCGTTTTCGGCTTCGGATCGCTCAGGCAGAACCAGATCAGATCGCCGACGTCTGACGGCGGCAGCCCTTGCTTGCCTTGGCTCAACATGTAGTCGGCCACGCGCTCTACCATCGGCGCGTAATCGGTGTTGGAGAAACGCTTCAGATCGCCCTGCTCGGCCTTATCCCAGATCGGCGTCGCTATCGCGCCCGGCCCGATGACGATGACGTCGATGCCGTAGAGCATCAGCTCGCGCCGCAGCGATTGCGAATAGCCTTCCATCGCGAACTTCGACGCGGCGTACGGTCCTACGAACGGCGCGCCATTCTGGCCGCCGACGGACGAGATCATGATGATCCGCCCGGGCTTGCCGCTACGCTGCGGATCGGCGCCGAGCACGTCCGCGAACGCGCGCGTGACGTTGTGAACGCCGAAGAGATTTACCTCAAACTGGCGGCGCAGCTCATCGGTGTCGAGGTGCAGCAACGGGCCGGGCACGGCAATGCCGGCATTGTTGACGAGCCCAAACAGCCGCCGGTTGCCGAGCGCTTGCGCGACTTGTGCGGCCCCGGCGCGCACCGCTGCCTCGTCGGCGACATCGAAGATCAGCGGCGTGACAGCATCGCCGAACTTTGCCTTCAGGCTGTCGGCGTCCGCCTGCTTGCGCACGCTGGGAAACACATGCGCGCCCTCGCGCGCGGCCTTCGCCACCGCGGCGCGGCCGATGCCAGTCGAGGCGCCGGTGATCACCACCGCGCGGTCAAGCGAGCCTTGAGCCATTTACTTGAACCTGTAGGTGATGCGCCCCTTGGTCAGATCATAGGGCGTCATCTCGACGAGCACCTTGTCGCCGGCCAGCACGCGGATGCGGTTCTTGCGCATCTTGCCTGCGGTGTGGGCGATGATCTCGTGATCGTTCTCGAGCTTCACCAGGAACGTCGCGTTGGGCAGCAGCTCCATCACGGTTCCGGCGAATTCCAATAGTTCTTCCTTGGCCATTCTCTCTCCTGAATCGGGCCGGCGCGGGGCCTTATAGGCGTAACGCGCCTATCCCGTCGATGGGCGCGGGAACCGCGCGGCGATGCGGCGGGCCAGCCCGTCCCGCACCGCCCGGTACTCCACAAGCACTTGTTCGCGCGAGCCTTCCGCCAGGGAGGGATCGAACGTCGGCCAATACTCCGCCGCCGCGGCGAGCTTGGGGATTAGCTCCAGGGCGGTGTGATGGGCCTCGGGACTGAGCGAGACGACAAGGTCGAACGGGCCGTCCTCATAATAATCACTCTCGAAGTAATCGAAGCCTTTGGGCGTCCGGTTCGAGATATCGCCGCCCATTTCGTCGATCACGAAGGCGGCCATCGCCGAGACTTCGTCTCCCGGGCGAAGGCCGACGCTGTCCACCCGCATCAGCGAGCCGAACTGAAGCCGCATCAGCTCCGCCGCCATGGGCGAGCGGATGATGTTGTGGGTGCAAGCGAATAGCACCGAGTTCGGCGCCGCGTCGCTTGCGGACATTGGTGTCAGCCCCGCACGTGCAGGGCGCAGACGAGCGTGAACAGCCGCCGGGCGGTTTCGGTGTCGATGGCGAAGTGGCTCGCGAGCGCTTCCTGCAGCAGCTCGGCGCCTTCATTGTGAAGCCCGCGCCGGCCCATATCGAGCGCCTCGATCCGGCTCGGCGGGGCGTCGCGAATGGCGGCGGTATAGCTTTCGCAGATCAGCGCGTAATCCTTCACCAGCTTGCGCAAGTTGCCGAGCGGCGTGTGGTGGAGAATGATGCGCTCGCCGGCTTCGTCGTTGACGTCGAGCGCGAGGCGTCCTTCGGACATGCCAAGCAGCAACACATACGGTCCCCGGTCTTCGCCGACGACGGCAAACGAGTTGGTCTCTTTCAGATCGAACAGCGCAATGCGGCGCTCGTGCTCGGCGTTCGGCGATGCGGGCGCGATCGACGCTTCGTCGAATCTGATATCAGCAAGACGGTTGCGCTCACTCATCGCAACCGCCTCACATTCGCTCGTGGTCGGGCCGGCGCGGCGTGGACCAGGCGGGGCCGGTGTCGAACAGCACAGCATCGAGACACTCAACGTCGATGGCGATTTCGCCGCCGCCGGCAAGCGTCAGCCGCACAACACCGCCCGGCGGCTCTGCTTCCGGGATGAAATCGACAGAGAGCAGCGAGGCCAATGCTTCGTCACTGTCATGGCGCACGCGGCGGGTCTTGACGCCGAGCACGCTCTCGAACGACAGCGCCGATCGCACGCGCTCGTAAGGGCCTTGCTCGCCTGCCATCTCCCAGCGGAAGCGGTTGATCATGGC
The DNA here is from genome assembly GCA_052387215.1 of Caulobacteraceae bacterium. GTDB lineage: Bacteria > Pseudomonadota > Alphaproteobacteria > Caulobacterales > Aquidulcibacteraceae > Vitreimonas. The sequence goes on along the minus strand of JBQTJK010000160.1, from coordinate 12,384 downwards.
GGTGAAGCGGCGCGCCTTCTTGTCGAAGTTCATGTCGCCAACGCACAACAACGCGTCCTGAGCGGCTGCGCCGATGATGTCGAGGTCGGCTTGGTCCTCGGCCATCAACCTCAGCAGAGTTCCGCTCATGCCGCTTGTTCTTCCCGTTGCCGCACAACCTCTGCGCCGCAGGCCTGGAGCTTGGCTTCCAGTTTCTCGAAGCCGCGGTCGAGGTGATAGACACGGTTCACGGTCGTCTCGCCTTCAGCCGCGAGGCCCGCGACCACCAGGCTCACCGAAGCGCGCAAATCCGTCGCCATCACTGGCGCGCCGATCAGGCGCGGCACCCCGGTCACCACCGCTTCATTGCCATGCACCTCGATCCTGGCGCCGAGGCGCGAGAGTTCTGGCGCGTGCATGAAGCGGTTTTCGAAGATGGTCTCCTTGATGCGCGAAACCCCGCCGGCCATGGACATCAGCGCCATCGCCTGCGCCTGCAGGTCGGTCGGGAAGCCGGGGAACGGCTCGGTTTCGATATCGACGGCCTGCAGGCGGTCGCCGCGCTTGCGCTGCACCCGCAGACCGCGGCCCTCCGCTTCGACACGCACCCCGGCGTCGCGCAGGAATTTCGTCATCGCCCCCAGATGCTCGAAGCGCGCGCCGCCTAGCAACACATTGCCCCCAGCAGCGGCAGCAGCCATGGCGTAGGTGCCCGCTTCGATGCGGTCGGCCACCACCGGATGCGTCGCGCCGGAAAGCTTGGCAACGCCTTTGATGCGGATCTCGCTAGTCCCCGCGCCTTCGACTTTCGCGCCCATGGCGTTGAGGCAATCGGCGAGATCAGCGATCTCCGGTTCGCGGGCGGCGTTCTTCAGCACCGTGTCGCCCTGCGCCAGCACGGCTGCCAGCATGGCATGTTCGGTGGCGCCGACGGAGACAAACGGAAACTCGATCTCCGCACCCTTCAATCCGCGCAGCGCGGCCGCCTTCACGTAGCCTTGCTCAATGACGATATCGGCGCCCATCGCCTCGAACGCCTTCAAGTGCAGGTCGACAGGCCGTGCGCCGATGGCGCATCCGCCGGGCAGAGAAACGGTTGCATGCCCGACGCGCGCGAGCAGCGGACCAAGCACATTGAACGAGGCGCGCATCTTCCGCACCTGGTCGTACGGCGCGATGGTGGAGAGGATCTCGGCGGCGTGCATGCGCAGCGTATGCGTTTCCTTGATCCAAGTGATCTCGACGCCGAGCGTGCCGAGCAACTGCGCCATGAAGCGCGTGTCGGCGAGGTCGGGCATGTTTTCGAGCATTAGCGGCTCGGCGGAAAGCAAGGCCGCCGCCTGCAGCTTCAACGCCGAGTTCTTAGCCCCGAAGATCGGGATGGTTCCGTTGAGCGGCGCCCCGCCCGTGATGACAATGCGATCCATAGAGGTCTTTCGCCGGCTCCCCCCGGCGGGCGGTTTATGGGATGCGGCGGCGGCGTAAGCAAGGCGGCGCCCATGCGTCCAAGCATGGCTCGGCGCTAGTTTTTCTTGGGCTCAGCCGGCTTTTTCGCCGCCTTGCGCCGGGCGATGTTGCGCTTCAGCGCCTCGGCCAGGCGCTGCTCCCGTTTCGACGGCGGCTTCTGCTTCTCGTTCACCACCCGCATCGACCCTTGGACCGGCCTTGGCTAGAATATCCGGCCAAGGGGAGATCATGACGTCCGAAGCCGCGCCAGCACAGAGTTTCGCCCACAGCGGCAAGTTCTTCAACGTGCTCGGGCTCGCGTTGAAGAACGCGGGGCTGACCATCGTCACGCTGACGCTCTACCGCTTCTGGGCGCGCACTTCGATGCGCCGGCGCCTGTGGTCGCGTGCTTGGGTGCTCGGCGATCCGCTCGAATACACCGGCAGCGCCGGCGACCTCTTCCGTGGCTTCCTGATTGCGCTGCCATGCTTCTTCCTGCCGGCGATTTTCGTTTTCTACATCGCGCCTTTGGCGATGGAGCCGGTGTGGGCGGCCTGGCTCACGTTCGGCTTCTACGTCATCGCGGTGCCGCTCGTCGCGGCTGCACGCTACTGGATGCGCCGCTACCAGCTGTCGCGCACGCGCTGGCGCGGCATTCGCCTGGGGCTCGCCGGATCGGCGTGGGGCTTCGCCATGGCCTCGTGGGGCTGGTGGGTGCTGCAGGTGCTTTCGCTCGGCTGGTACACGCCCGCGGCGCGCATCAACCGCTCGCGCCTGATGTGGGAGAACACCCGCTTTGGGGATCAGCCGTTCCAGTTTGAAGTGGAGCGTGGCCAGTCGCCGCAAAAGGGCCTGTGGTGGCCGTTTGCGTTCGGCTGGTTGGGCTTCGCATTTATCGTCATCGCCGCGCCGATCCTGGCAGGAGTTTTGACCGCGCTTTACGCTACGACGCTCGCCAGCGGTTCGAGCGAGACTGGCGAACTCGCGACTTACCTTCCCGCGCTCATGTTTCTCGGAGTTGCTGTGATCTACGGCATCGGCTGGCTTATATGCTGGGCGCCGTACAACGCCGCCGCCATGAACCGGATCGCGTCGCTGCTGACCATCGACGGCGCGCGGTTCAAGCTCAAGACCAAGACGCTTTCCCTTCTCGGCGTGACGCTGCTCGGCTGGATCTTCATCATCTTATCTCTCGGCCTTCTCGCTCCGGTCGCGGGCTTCCTGCAGATACGTTACGTGTTGAACCGGCTTGAGCTGATCGACACGCCGCGTTTCGCCGAGATCGGCCAATCCGTGATCGAAGGTCCGCGCTCCGGCGAAAGCTTGGGCGACGCCTTCGATCTCGACATGGGCGTGGGGGTGATCTGATGCAGGCTCGCTACGCCGACGGCCGTGCCGCCGTTTTCGCCGACGTCGAGATCGAACTCGCGCCCGACAAGCTCATCATCCGCCGCGGCGATGCGGCGATCGAATGGGATTATGCAGTTCTCGTCCGCGCCGACGACAAGAACGGCCGCATCGTGCTTCGGCGCAAGAAGCCGGACACCGGCGAGCGGCTGATGTTCGGCGACTGGTACGATGACCAGATCTACGCTGTCGCCCCGCACCTGGCGAAACCGCGCGCGCAGGGAGTGGAGGGCCGCCTCACGGTCGGCGCGCTCGTCGCCACGGCATGGTCGGTCGCGGCAATCTTTCTCATCGGCGTCCCTTACGCCGCCGATCCAATGGCCCGCGCAATGCCCGAGAAATACCGTACCCAGATCGCCGACATTTCCTGGTCGCAGGTCAACGCCTTCACCGCCCATTGCGATGACGCCGACGACGCGACGCAGATTCTCAATGCCCTAGCCTATCGCATCATGGAGAGGTCGAACGTCGCCAACCGCGACGACATCTGGATCACCATCGCCGACGCCGATTTTCCGAACGCCTTCGCGCTGCCGGACAATTCCATCATCGTCACCGACGAACTGATCGGCATGGCCGAGCATCCCGATGAACTGACCGGCGTGATCGCGCACGAGATCGCCCATGTCGAGCACAATCACATCATGAAGAACGTGGTGCGCCAGATCGGCGCGGGCGTCTTCTTCGACGTCGTGTTCGGCGGCGCCGGCGCGGGCCAGGCGATCGCCATCGCCTCGGTCAACCTCGCGGGCCTGCGCTACAGCCGCGGCGATGAAAGCGACGCGGACTTCCGCGGCATGGACTATCTCGACGCCGCCGGCATCAGCACCGCCGGCGTCGGCCGCATGTTCGACCGGTTCGAGGCCTACAGCGAAGAGCAAGGCGCGGGCGATATCCCGACCATGCTCTCGAGCCATCCCGCATCGCGCGAACGCGCAGTCGCTGCCCGCGCCCGCGCTCGCGAGGGCTTGGCGCCATCGCTCAGCGACCGCGACTGGCGCATCGTCCGCCAAGCCTGCGGCGGCGCGGATACGTTGGACTTGGACGAACTGGAATCCGGCGCCAACGACTGAACGAACTCAGAAGCTATCACTCGGAAACTCGTCGAACAGATCGCGAGTCTCGAGTTCGTCGGTGCGATTGGTTGCGTCGTCGGCGTCGTTGGCGCCTTCGAGGTCGGGCGTTTCGTAGAATGGATTGCCGAACAGCGGGAACGTCGCCGTCCCCAACGCGGCCTCATAACGGCCGCGCCACGTGAATGGTTGCGAGGTCGTGCCGTCGGAGAAGAATTCGATCGCCATGCCGGGTTCGTTCAGCTCGATGACGCTTCCGTTGGCGAGCGTGAAGAAGCAACGGCCCTCGCCGAGAATACCGAACATGCGGCCGTTGATGAACAGGAAGTCGACGATCGTGCCGCGCACGCCGATGGTGGCGACGGGCGTGCGCACTTGATAGCTGCGCGGATCCTGTTGGCCCGAGACAAAGCGCAAAGCCCCGCTCGTGAGCGACACCGCGACGTCGCCGACGGAGCGGTTGGGGTCATAGACATAGCGGTCGAGCGTGATCTCGGACGTGGGACCCACGCTCAGTGTGGTCTGATCAGCGAACAGCAATTGCGCGACGCTGTCGGCGCCGGTGCGGATGCGTTCGTTCTGAAAGACCGAGTTTCCCACCGCGAGGCGCCGTTCCTGCCCGGCTTGCGCCGCGGTGACCTGGTTGCGTACGGCAGCCGCCGTTCCGATCCGGGTGGTTTGTGCCAGCACATCGGGGCTAAGCGCGAATGCCGTCAAGATGGCGCTGAGAGCTACAACCGACCACCGCATGCCTCGATCCTTTCTGATCGGAGCTTAATCGCGCCTGAATGGTACGGGCCGCGGAACGCGCTGGCAACGCCGAAGCGCTGATAGCGAGCGGGTTCCCCGCCCAGGCGAAACAGCGTCGAAGGCGGAAATGCTTGAAGTGCGGAGGTGAAGGGATTTTACTGGCCGGGCGCTACCAGAACGGGGACGGCGTCGGGGACAATAGCATGGCGCATCAGGGCAAATTCAGGAGCCTTTGCCGCGCGCTCCTGCTCGCGGCCAGCGTGACGGCGCTCACCGTCGGGATGGCGCGGGCGGAGGATTTGGCCAGCCTCAACCAGCAAATCCTCGACAATCCGCAGGACGTCTCGCTCAACCTCCGCTACGCGCGCGCGGCAGAAGAAGCTGGCGAACTGCGTCTCGCGCTCACGGCCTACGAGCGCATCCTGATCAACGATCCCTCCAACGAAGAGGCGCGGCGCGGCTACGAACGCATCCGGCGCGCGATCGAGCCTGGCTACACAGTGACGCGTGTCGAAGCCGGCGTGCGCTGGGATTCGAACCCTCTCAATCTGGACACCGCTGAAGAGGAAGCCGTCACCGGCTTTGCCCATGCCACGTTGGTCGACGAGCGCAGGCTTGGCGACCGGCGCTGGCGCTCTATCGTGGACGCGCAGCTCGAACATACCCCCGACATCGATCAACTCGATTACGCCTATCTCGGCGCACAGACCGGGCCGATGTTCTATGTCGGTCCGCACACGGCAGCTCTGCCGGCCATCGGTGTGAGCGCCGCCAGTCTCGACGGCGACCTCTACTTCACTGAAGCGAACGTTGGCGTAACGTTCGAAGGGCGCAGCGACAGCTTCTCCTACTGGTGGCGTCTACGCGGCGGCTGGCGCGACTACGGCGACGAGTTCACCGCGGAAAACGGGCCATATGCGGAGTTGATCGGCGGCGTCTCGGCGCCGCAATTCTTGGCCGAGCGCGGCACGCTTGTGCTCGTGCCCTGGGCGCGCTGGAGCGATGTCGAAGGCAGCGCGTTCGATTTCTTCGACGAATACGCGCCGGGACAGTACACGGAATACGGCCTTGACCTTGAGTACAAGTTCCGAGTTAGCGACCACGTCACGGTATCAGCCGGCGCGCGCGCGCGGCAGCGCGAGTTCGACGTCACCACCGTCGGACCGGACACGCGGAGCGATACGTATGTCGCCCCAAATGCCAGCCTAACGTTGCAGAACATGCTGCCGTGCGCGTGCGACATACGCGCGCGTTACCAGCACAGGAGCAATGACTCCAACGACGTCACGGCCGACTATGACGCAGATCAGGTCTCGCTCTCGCTCCTCGCCCGGTTCTGAGCGAACACTACTTCTGTTCCAGCTCGTAGACGCCGTCCCAATCCTCGGCGCGAACATGCGCAAGGCGTTCAAGCCTCGATTCATAAGCGGCGTAGAGCCTCGCCAAACCCGTTGAGCACGATTGGCGCAGCGCCGAGAGCAGTGTGCGTGCGTCCGCCCATTGCCCGCCGCGATAGGCGGCGAGGAAAGGCTGATGCTCCCGCGCCAGCGCCACGCCTTCCGGCAACAATGTGTAGACGCGCGACGGCGCCTTACGGCCCTTCAGCCGCACCAGATCGACTTCGACGAACGCAAGCCCGCCCGCTCGCGTCACGGTTTCTTCGCCCACGAGCAAGGTCAGGCCGTAGACCTTGGTGAGGCTCTCGAGCCGCGCCGTTATGTTCACGGCATCGCCGATCGCCGAATAGTCGAAGTGCCGGTCGGACCCCAGATTGCCGACACAGCATTCGCCCGAATTGACGCCAATGCCGATGGCGACCTCCTCGAACGGCCGCCCCGCGGCTTCGGCCTCGGCGCGCCATTTCGCGTTCAGCTCGCCCATTTTCACGCCCATGCGCAAAGCAGCTTCGCAGGCGTGGCGGGCGTGATCGGACTCGTCCATAGGCGCGTTCCAGAACGCCATGATCGAATCGCCCATGTATTTGTCGATCGTGCCGCCGCTCTCGATGATGAAGTCGGTGAGCGGCGTCAGGAAGCTGTTGATGAACGCCGTCGTCTCTTCAGCGCTGAAGCGTTCGGAGATGCCGGTGAAGTTGCGGACGTCGCACACGAGTAGCGTCAGGTCGCGCACCTCGCCGCCGAGCTTGAGGCGCTCGGGGTGCGCGGCCAGCTCCTTGACGATGCTCGGCGCCACGTACTGGCTGAAGGCGCGCCGGATTTCGGCGCGCTGCAATTCGGCGCGGCGATAGAGGTAAGTCGCCGAGCTTGCCGCGAACACAAAAGCGCAGGCGGCCGGAAACACCGGATCGAACAGATAGCCAGCGCGCGTAAACAGCAGAACGCCGCCCGCCAGAACCGCGCCGATAATGGCGAGCCCAAGCAGCGCGCTCACACTGGCGCTCGTGCGCGGCGCGGCGAAGGCGATCAGGAGAATTGCGAGAAGGCCCGCCAGCCATTCGAGCGCCGGCGCGAAATCCGGCCGGGTCAAATAGCGGCCAGCTACAATCTGCTCCAGCACCTGCTGATGGATCTCCACGCCGGGGATCGCTGCGTCCAACGGCGTCGCGCGCAAGTCCATCAGCCCGGGCGCCGTGGCGCCGATCAGCACGATCCTGCCTTGCAGCTCGGCAGGATCGATCTCTCGGTTCAGAATCTGCGCCGCCGAGATGTAACTCTGCGGGCCGCCGGGGCGGAAGTGAATCCAGATGTCGCTGTCTGCGTCAGTGGGAATGACGGCGCCGCCGATCCTGACTTCGTTGACGCCCGTATGCTGCCCGAACGCCGTCGCGCCATGTGCGTTCGAAGAGCGCACGATGTAGGTCGATGCGCCCTGCGCAATCCGCAGCGCCTCGAGATCGAGCGACGGCGCAATGGTGTCGCCCTGCCGCGCCAACAGCGGCACCCGGCGCACGATCTGGTCGCGATCGGGCAGCCAATTGATGAAGCCGACGCCGCGAGCCGCGTCGGTCAGTATTGGAAGGCTGCTGGAGAACCCCGCGAACGGCGCCAGGAACGGCGCAGGATCGTCGCCGGCGAGCGCGAGTCCGGCCTTGAACGGAAAGCTCTGCTCGGTCGGCTCGTTGTGCAGGACGGCCGCCAGCACAGTTGGATGGCGCGCCAACGTTTCGGCAAACAGGCGGTCGTGTGTCTCCCAATTTTCGATCACCCCGCGAAGCGCGCGGCTGCGCTCGGGCGGCAGCCACGCCAGCATCTGCTCCGGCGATGTGCGATCGGGCTCGGCGAAGACAATATCGAACACGATCGCGCTGGCGCCAGCGGCGCCCAGTTCTTCGGTGAGCTGCGCCATCGTCGATCGCGGCCAAGGCCATTGGCCGACGCGGACCAAAGAATCTTCGTCGATCGCGACGATGCGAAGGGGCGAATCCTCGAGCGCCGGCGCCGGCGCCAGCCGCTGGTAGGTGTCGAACGCGAAATAGCGCAGCGACTGCAGCAGACCGGGCTGCGCAAAGAAGGTCAGCGTCGCGAGCAGCAGGAAGAGCGCGACCAAGGCCCAGTAAAGCCGCGCGTCTCGCGGCCGTTGTTTGGTTTGGGACGCCAATTCGAGATCCCCGTCGTAGCCTGCGTGGGCGCTACCTATTCGCCCGAACCACTTTATGCGACTGATTGCGCGGCCGCCTAGGGCTCATCCGGTAAGCGCATCCCAGGTGCGGCGCTGGCGGCCTTCCCAGGCGCGGCGGAGCGGGCTAGAAGCCCCGGTCTTCGGGTTTGCCGCGGTAGCTCAGTGGTAGAGCGCACCCTTGGTAAGGGTGAGGTCGAGAGTTCAATCCTCTCCCGTGGCACCAGTCTTCGTTGCACTCAATCCGAGCGCCCAGCGATCGCGTATAAACGCCAACATGAGCGCTGGCGGCATTCTCAAACGGTCCATCACCCTCGCGCTGGCGCTCCTCGTGGCGCTCGCGGCGGCGTGGCTGTTCACGCCGGGGCCTAGCCGCTTCCGCAGCTTCGATCCCGAAGCCGTCGGGCAGGCGGAAGCCGAGCTATGGCGCGCTTATTACGAACGCCGGCGCGTCGATCTCGCCAGCGGCCTCATGCTCAACGCCAATCGCGACTTCGGCCTTTCTCCGTTCGACAGCATTCGCGCCGGCCTCTCCGCCGCTGAAGCGGCGCGCACGTTCCAACGGTCGCGCTCGCGTGCAGGAGCGCGCAAGCGGCGCTTCCGGCGCTGACCGAATACTTCGCCATCCTCACCACAGCAACACGGAGCGGCTTCGAGCCAGCCGAAGCGGCGCGGCTTGAGCTCGAGTGGTGGCAGCTGCGGCGCGAGGTGGCCGATCCTGCCGATTACGCGCCGGCGGTCGCCGCGGCGACAGCGTACATTTACGGCGCCGACCCCGCAGCTCTCGATCGCTACGCCAATCTGCGCGCGGCCGCCATGCATCTTCGCGACAGCAGGAACCGCAACATCACCGATGACGATTGGCGCCGGATCGAGGAGCTCTTGGTTCAAGCCTACGGCGCTCTGCGCGCGGCGATCACCCGCCCGTAAGACGCGCCAGCGCCGCCTGATACTTGGCCAGCCGCGTCGTGTAATATTCCGGCGCGGCGCCGGCGGCGTTGCGGCGCGCCTCAAGCGCTTTTTCTTCCTCTGTCAGTTCTTGGGCGTTGGGATTGAGCAGCGCGTCATAGGCTTGGCGGACGATGGAGATGGCGGCGGAAAGCTCCGCCTTGGCGCTGGTGATGGCGGCGGCGTTGTCGAGCTTCAGATTGACGAGGCCGAGGCCATACGTCTTCAGCGCGCCGCGCCCGGCGTCGCTTGTGGCGACAATGCCTTGGGTCAGGCCGAGCGCTGGAAGTGCGTCACGATCAGTGCGGCCGGCGTCGATGCGGATCGCTTGCCCGTCGCGCGGCGTGATCTTGATGCGATCGACGCCATCCGCCTTGACGATCTCGGCGCGGCCTACCGAAGCAATGGCGCGATTGATGGCGGTGACGAGTGTCGCGAGCGTATCCTTCTCGCCGATGCGGATGGTGGTGAGACGGCGGCCATCGGCGCCGATCCTGAACTCGTCGCCTGGACGCAGCGCGCTGCGATTTGTCAGCAAACCGGAGTCGCTTACCGCCACCGTGCCGCGCGGAAGCCCGAGCACGTCGAGCGGCGAGGCGCCGGACGTATCGACAGCAAGACCAGTGAGCGAAACCGGCCCGCCCGCCGATGTGAACGTGCGCATCCAAGCCGCTTCGCCATCGTCGTCCAGGCGCGAGAGGAAGCTCATCTGCGATTTGGCGCCGCCCGAACCGGCGATCACGCCGCCGGTGACGCCTGCGGCATAGACATCGCCACTGACGATGGCGAGGCTCTTTACCGCATCGTCCTGCGCGGAGCCGAGATAGGTGGCGCGGTCGAGGCCGGTTGAGGTGAGATCAGCATCGATGCGGGCGACGAAGCCTTCCTTGCCCGCCACCGCGCCGCGCGCTGGTGCGCCGAGCGAAAGCCGGTCGGCGCCGATCTCGCCGCCGACATAAAGCGATGAGCCGGCGGCGGCGAGCGCGTTGATGGCGCCGTTGTGGAAATAGCCGATGTCGCGCGTGGCGCCGACGGCGAAACCCGCGGCGCTCGAATAGCTGAAGCTGCGGACGACGCCACGATTATCTTCAACACCGCCAGTGAAAATCTCGACGCCGCCGGCGCCATCATCGCGCACGAGCAGCGCCGTCGCGGCGTCGGCGCCGGTCGAGCCGAACTGACGGGTGAAGGTCTCGAGACCCACGGCGCTGTAGCCGCGCACATAGCCGTCCGTGGCGCCTGCGTTGACTTGGCCGCTGAACGCGGCGTCCGTCTTGCCGGCGATGACGACGCCACCGTCCGGCGCGAAGGCGATAGCGAGCGCTTCGTCGTTGGCGCTGGCGCCGCGGCGGGCGGTCCAGACTTCCTTGCCGTTCGCGTCGAACATGGCGACAAACGAATCCGTCCCGCCTTTCGCCGTTGTGCCGGAGAGGCCGCCCTCGACCGCGCCCGCAACCGCGACTTTGCCGTCGGCGGACACAGCCAACGCAAAGCCGCTGGCCGATTGCGCAGCGCCGAGCATTTCGGTGAAGGCGAGCTTGCCGGCGGAATCGTATTTGAGCAACGCCACATCGCGCGCGCCCTTGATGGCGCTGGTGGCGGAGTGGCCCGACAGATCAGCGAGCACATAGACCGAACCGTCTGCGGCTGTCGCCACGGCGCGCGCTGTGGCAATTTTCGCGCCGCCGCCGACGCTGACATCGAACGCGCGGCCGGGAAACCAGGCGGAGGAATTGGCGCTGGGCGCGGCGTAGGGCGAGACCGCAGCCAGCGTCTCTGCGATCGCTGCGCCGCGGGCCGCGCGCTCGGCCACGCGCGCCGCGCCCACTGGATCGTCCGCGCGCGAGACCGCATCGATTGGATCGAGCGTGGCGGCATGAATATCGCCGCCGAGATCGAGTTCGGCGACGCCGCGCACAGTGCTCGACGAACCGGTGACGACGCGAAGGCCCGCGCCACCGCCGGCGAGAGCCGTCGCAACGAGGCCAGCATCATATCCGGCCGCCGCGAGCGCTTCGTTCAAGCGCAGCGCCACGCTTTCCAGCGTCCGCGGATCGCCCGGCTGAAGCGCGGCGCTGACGGTGCGCTCGCCCCAAACCGTATCGAGCGCGATGGAGACGTTTTGATCCGATATCAAAGCAGCGATGTCGTCGCTGACGCCGGTGGCGGCTTGCGCGCTGGTCAAGCTGCGTTGCGCCGAGAACGCGCCGCCCACAGCGAACGCGGGGGCATCGCCTTCGAGCGTGAGCACATCGCCATTGATGCTCACCGAAACCAGGCGATGCCCGGCGCCTTCGGCGACATTCCACTGCGCGAGATCGCCGCCGCTGGCGCTGACATAAACGCCCGCCGCGTTGAGTGCCGCCTCAAGCCGCGCCTGGAATGCCGCGCTCCATTGTCCTGGCGCGACGTCGGGATCGTCCGAGCGTTCGAGCGCGCTGACGGCGACGTTAACCGTCTTCTCACCATTGGCGGTGGCGACGAGAATTTCGATATCCAGCGCGCCCGTGTACGTTGAAAGTGGCGCACCGCCGGTCACGCTGTAGCCGCGGATCGAGTCGCCGAACGGCTGGCCGCTCAAGGCGTTTGGCAAGCCGCCCGACACCCAGCCGCCCGGCGCCTGCAATGCAGCATCGTACGCGTCGCCATTCAGCGTGGCGCTGACGTCGATCATATCGTGCAGCGCATCGATCCGCAGAGCATAAGACCCGCCGCCTTCATCAACCAGCGCGCCAGCCGCAGCGATGCCTTTCTCGCGCAACTTCTCGTTCAGTTGGTTCACAAGCGCCGTTGCATCGATGCCGTCGTCGCCGCCATCCACACTGATAGCCTGGGTGGCCGCTGCCGTGGTGAGCACAAACGTCTGCTTGCCGGTGAAGAGGCCGTCTTCCGGGACGACTCCGCCGACCTCGAAGCGCCGCGCGAAGATGCCGTCGCGCAGGCCGCCGACCATGCCCGGCGTCTCGACGGTCTCGAGCGTTGTCGCCTTGCCGCTGACGGTGAGGCTCGAGGCGCGCACGCCGTCGCCGCCATAAACAGAGAAGCCGAGACCGCAGCTGTCTTCCCAGACATCGACGCCGGCTGCGACGCCCTGCTCGTGCAACAATTGCGTGAGGCGCTCAGCCAGATCGTCGATCATGCCGCGGTCTTCACTCTCGCCGCTGCGGATGCGCCAGGCTTCGAGATCGTCGCTGCGCCAGGCGGT
>JBQTJK010000159.1:0-6396 GCA_052387215.1 Caulobacteraceae bacterium | reverse complement strand
CCCGACATGAACCCAAGATCATGAGTCCTTTGGCGCCCGGCAGCACAATCGGCATTCTTGGCGGCGGACAATTAGGCCGCATGCTTTCGCAGGCCGCAGCACAGCTCGGGTTCGACGTCTGCATTTTTACCGACGAACCGGACAGCCCGGCGTCACGGGTATCGGCCAAGACGTTCGTCGGCAATTATCTCGACCACGCCGCGCTGGCGGACTTCGCCCGCCGGGTTCACGTCGTCACTACCGAATTCGAGAACGTGCCGGCGGAAACTGCGGAAGCGCTGATCGAAGCCGGCGCGCGCGTGGCGCCCTCCCCGAGCGCGCTCGCCATCGCGCAGGACCGGTTCGACGAGAAGAGCTATTTCCAAAGCGCCGGCATCTCCACGCCGGCGTTCGCGGCGATTGGGTCGCAGGAAGATTTGGACGCGGCGATCGCCGACATCGGCGCGCCGGCGATCCTGAAAACGCGGCGGTTCGGCTATGACGGGCGCGGCCAGGTCCGGATCAATTCCGCCGCCGACGGACAAGGCGCATTCGAGAGGCTCGGGGCGCCGGGTATTCTCGAAGGCTTCTGCGCCTTCGAACGCGAGGTATCGATCATCGCAGCGCGTGCTGACGACGGATCAGTGGCGTTCTACGATCTCTGCGAGAACGAGCACGCCGGCGGCATTCTCTCGCGCACCACGTTGCCGGCGAACGTCACCGATCAAACCATCATCGACGCGCAGAGCGCCGCGCAGCGCGTGCTGGACGCGTTCGACTATGTCGGCGTGCTGACGATCGAGGTCTTCGTCATGCCGGATGGATCATTGGTCGCCAACGAGATGGCGCCGCGGGTGCACAATTCAGGGCACTGGACCATCGAAGGGGCGCTGACGTCGCAGTTCGAACAGCACATCCGCGCCATCGCCGGTTGGCCGCTGGGGCCGACGACGCGCATCGCGGCGATCGAGATGATCAATCTCATCGGCGAGGATGCGAAGGGGTGGGTTGATCTCGCCGCCGATCCCACCGCTCGGCTCCATCTCTACGGCAAACGCGACACCCGCGCCGGTCGCAAGATGGGTCATGTGACGCGGCTTAGGGCGAGTTAGCGCGGGAACGCTTCGTCGCGCAGCGTAAACAGCCAGAAGCCGATCACGTAGAGGGCGGGCGTGATGAACCAGAGCACGTCGACGATCGCCCCCGGGGTGCGGCGGATAAATGTTGTCACGTCCTCGCCGCCCTCTATCGCCCCACCTATGGACATGACGGCGGGATTGGCCAGCACGAGAAGCACAATCAGGCAAAGCCAGAATGCGACTGCGGTCGCGACAATGGGGCTGGTGCGCTCGACGTAATCGTCGGCGGGATGGTCGTCCAAACGAGACAAGGAAGTCCAGATCGTCAGCGGCCAAGCCGCGGCGTTCAGGAACCGTAACGGGGCTGCAGCCATGAGCGCCTCCAGACGGGATTCTAAGGGCGTCACTATACGCTCACGAAGCCGTGATGTCAGCGGATGTATGAAATTTCAGCGTCCGTAACGAAGCCGCGCGGCGACGCCGACGGCGGTCTGCACGCCTTCACCCACCGGCTTCAAGCGCGCTTTGAACTTCTCGAACTGCATCACATTCTCAATCCGCGCATCGAGGAAGGCCCAGGTCGCTTCGTTGTCGGGACGATCGTCGCTGAACCAGCGGGCATAGGTGCTGGCGAGCACGCCGGAGAGGATGGCGCGCTTGGAATAATAGTTCTCGTCGGTGCTCTTATCACCGAGCGCCCGCCAGATGTGGTCGGCCGTGCGCCAGAGCAGCCGCGCTGCTTCGGGCGCGCGCAGCGGATTGGCCAGCGACCGCGTCATGGCCCGCGCGGCCTCCTTGTAGGGCTGTTGCACTTCGATGCGCACTTGCACCGCCGCGCGGACGCGCTGGCGCACCTTCATGGCGGCAAGGTCGAACTCTTCGAGCCGCTCCAGCATGGCCGCATCCGCGCGGGCGGCGAAGGCGTCGAACAGGTCGAACGCGCCTTTGGGACAAGCCAGCGCCGCCTCGCCTTCGCTCAGGCCAGCGTCAGCGACGGCCGCCTTGAAGGCCGCGTCGGTCCAGCCCTGGCGGGCGGCGTGGGCCGGGAAAACCTCAAGAATGTGGGCGCGGAACCGTTCGGAGGGGGTGTCGGCCATGGGCCCGACGCTACGCCTAATGTCCCGGACTTGAAATGGGACCCAGGGACTGGATCGAGCTCTTAGTCGCATTTCAAGTCCAAAGGGACATTAGATTCAAAGAGTTCTAAAGCGGCTTTGGACTTGAAATTCGCATCCCGCCCTCCATCGACCTGAGGCGAATTTCAAGCCCGCCGCTTTAGCCCGGACCGCCAGCAATGGACAGCGCCGCGGCGTTTTGCTATCAGCCCGCCTTCGCTTCAGAACGGAGCCGCGGCGCATGGCGCGCGCGCGGACCGGTTTCATGTTTGGTATTCGGTTACGGGAGAGACGTCCTGGTACAGATTTTCGTCCGCGATAACAACGTCGACCAGGCGTTGAAAGCGCTCAAGAAGAAGATGCAACGCGAAGGCACCTTCCGGGAAATGAAGCGCCGTAACCATTACGAAAAGCCGTCGGAAAAGCGCGCGCGTGAGCGCGCCGAGGCGGTGCGCCGCGCCCGCAAGCTGGCGCGCAAGCGGGCCCAGCGCGAGGGTCTGCTGCCGCGCCCGCCGCCAAAGCCGCGGTAAGCGCGACTGAAGCGACGGAGTCTAGAAGCGCCGCTGGCCCCGCCGGCGGCGTTTTTCGTTGTCACCAGATGTCGGCGAATGCGCGCAGGAAATTCTCGCCGAGCACCTTCTCGGCGACGAGGGCGGAATAGCGCCGCCTGAGCAGCGCGTCGGCGATGGTCTCGCAGCGGCGCACGTGGTTGAGGCCCTCGACGTAGAGCAGGCGATCCTCGCCCGGCGCGGCGACGCCGGCGCGGGCGCGCTCCTGGGTGAATCGCTCGAACGCCGCCAAGGCTTCGGGCGAGGTGTCGGTGTGATCGTAGTCGGTGTCGCTGCCGATGCCGACGTGGCCTTCGCCGCAGACGTTCAGCGCATTCGTCATGTGCGCCATATAGTCGTCGAGCGTCGGCTGGCGCGGGCTGGGCGTCAGGTACGGCAGATCGTAGATGCCGAACACGCCACCGGATTGGGCGAGCGCACGGAGCTGTTCGTCGCTCTTGTTGCGCGGATGGGCGTGAACGGCGTTGCAGCCGCCGTGCGTCATCAGCACGGGCTTGGCTGAGGCGGCCATCGCCGCGGCAGTGGTGGCGGGATTGGCGTGGCTCAAGTCGAGGGCGACGCCGAGCGCGTTCATGCGGGCGATCGCTTCGCGGCCGAGATCGGTGAGACCGAGCGCTGCCTCCGACATGACGCCGGCGCCGAAAGGCGATGGCAGGTTGTAGGAGAGCTGCATCACCTTGACGTCGAGGCGAGCGAACTCGTCGATGCGCTCGATCCGGCCGTCGAGCATGGCCACGCCTTCGAACGAATAGATGATGCCGAGCTTTCCGGCGCCCTTGGCGGCGGCGATGTCTTCGGCGCGGCGGATCTGTGCGAAGTCGGTCGGATAGCGGGCGATGACGCGGTCGAGCAGCGCGATCTCGTTGCGGGTGGTGCGATAGTCGTTGCCGAAGCCGCCGACAGTGGCCTTAACGGCGGTGATGCCCGAGGCTTTGAGGCGGAAGACATCCGCTTTCGTCATCACATCGGAAACGGGAGGAAAGATGTTGCCGTCGATCACCACGGCGTTGGCGTAGAGCGCGCGCGCTGCTTCCGAGACGGCGGCGTCCTGAGCGCGCGCGGCCGGCGCGACGAACACGGCGGCGCCAGCCGTCAATACCATTCTGCGATCAAGCACGAACGCGTCTCCCCCGTCACCGACACTGTGCGCCAACGGCGCGGGCGGTCTAGCCGAAATTCGCCGACGACAGTTTCAGCATTATGTCAGCCGCGCCATTCAGCAGCGCGCGCTCCGCGCGAGTGAGTTTGGCCAGGCGCTTGTGCAACAGCGCCAGCCTGCGCTTGCGTCCCTCCTCCATCAGCGCGCGGCCCTTGGCCGTCACCTCGATGCGGACGCCGCGCTTGTCGGCGCGATCGGCGCGCTTGGCGACCAGGCCATCCGTTTCGAGATCGGCGACGAGCTTCGACATGGTCGGCGCCGTGACCTGCTCGGCCCGGGCCAGAGCGGAGAGGCTCATCGGCCCACCGAACGTGAGCACCGAAAGCGCCGAGAGCTTGGGGGCGGAGACGCCGGTCTCGGCGTCGGCGACGCGCACGGCGCGGAGCAGGCGAATGGCGGCGGCGTGGAGCCGGGCGGCGAGGTCAAGGGGATCGGTACGAACCATGGAACCGAGTTTCGCTTGACATCGTTAGTTAGTCAAACTAATTATTTGAACAAGCAACGGAGGACGTCCATGAATACCGCCGCGCCGCCCCTTCTCTCCGGCATTTGCCAGATCGCGCTCGCCAGCGCCGACCCAGCCGCCTTGGTCGCGTTCTACCGCGACACGCTGGGCTTTCCCGTCCTGTTCGAAGCCTCGGGCATGACCTTCTTCCAATCCGGCGCCACGCGGCTAATGATCGGCCACGTGCAGCCAGACCAGACGATCGGCGGCGACGCCGTGATCTATTTCGAGCCGCGCGACTGGAGCGCGGCGGAGAGCGCGCTGGAGACGAAAGGCGTCGTGTTCACGCATCCCGCGCAAGTAGTGCAGCGCGCCGAGGGGCGCGAACTGGCGCTGCGGCCGTTCAAGGATCCTGAAGGACACACGCTGGCGCTGCTGGGTTGGCGGGCGGTTTAGTCGCTGGGGTATGAAATTCGCCGACAACATACCGTGCGCCACGGCGGTTTCCCCTTGGCCGCCGACAATTTGGCCGGTAGGCCGTCATTCTCGGAACGGGGAAAATCATGCCGATTGCGCGGGGAAGCTGGCGTCTGGGAGAAGTCTCGGGGTTTAGGGAAAACAGCCTCGACACCGGATTGCGCACCTTCTCCGCGGTCACTGACAACGCCTCGATCGCCCACCTCTCGACGTGTCCGTGCGCAGGCTGCATGAAAAGTGCCGCGCCTGACGAGCCCGACGCCCAGATCGACGGCGGTTCCGACGGCATTCCGCCGCGCAGCGAATTGGACTGGACCATCGCGCCTTGGGCGCGAGAGGGAGTCGGCTACGACATCGCACGCATCCACGATGGCGGCCCCGAGCAACAGAATCCCGGGGCCGGCGGCGACACGATCGGGAACACGACTGCGACCGCCGGCTCGATCAGCATCGGCGGCTCCCAGAACGGCTATGTGAATACGGTTGGCGACGACGACTGGTACGCGGTGACGCTTGTCGCCGGCCAGAGCTACGCCTTCTCGCTCACCGGCGGCACGCTGGCTGACGCTTACCTCGAGCTTCGCAACTCCCTCGGCAACCTGATCGCGATCGACGACGACTTTGGCCCTGGCATCAACTCGCTGCTGCGCTTTACGCCGACAACGAGCGGGACCTACTACATCAACGCGCGCGGGTTCGAAGATGACGGCGTCGAAAACACCGGAAGCTACACGCTGACCGCCGCCACCGCCGCGCCGGCCAGTCCGCTCGATTCGATCGACTTTCACTTCACGATGCCGACCACGAGCATCGCGATCTGGTTTGCGCCGCAGGGGTTCACCAACCCGCAAGGGGACACGGCGAGCCGGGCGTGGATGCAGACCGAGATCGACGCGGTGTTCGCCGCGGCCGCAACCTATTCCGCATTCACGCCGCTGACGTTCACGCTCGCCGCCTCTCAGGCGGCCGCGGACTGGATTCTGAGTCTCGCCGACCTTGAAGGCAACGTCCTCGGCTACTTCGCCCCGGACAATATCGGTTATGGCGCCTTCGATCCGACGGTGAGCGGCTGGAGTGCCGGCCTGCATCCCGGCGGCAACAGCTGGGTGACGCTGATCCACGAATTCGGCCACGGCCTGGGCATGGCGCACCCGCATGACAACAGCGCGTACAATTATGGCGTGAACAACAGCGAGATCATGCAGGGCGTCACCGGCCCATTCGGCTCGTACGGCACGTTCCTGATGAACCAGGGCGTGTTCACGACAATGGGATACAATGACAGCTGGGCGCTTTCGGGCTTCGGCGCCACGCCGAGCAACACGACCGGCGGGCAGTCCACACCCATGGCGCTCGACGTGGCGCTCATGCAGCAAGGCTACGGCGTAAACCCGACCACGGGCTCTGGCGATACGGCCTACACCCTGGCTCTGTCTTCCACCTCCTATAGCTGCATCTGGGATGTCAGCGGCGCCGATGTGATTTCGTACAGCGGGTCGGGCGTCGCCACCATCGATCTGCGCGCCGCGACGCTGCTCAACGCCGTCGGAGGCGGCGGCTACGTCTCCTTCGT
>JBQTJK010000158.1:0-7100 GCA_052387215.1 Caulobacteraceae bacterium | reverse complement strand
GTTCAGCGTGCTGAGCAAATCCTGCGCGATGTCGGCGATGACGCCGCCGGGCGGGTACACCGCCGCCGCGCCCATTTGCTTCAGTGTCTCGACGTCCTCCGGGGGCACAACGCCGCCGATGACGATTATGATGTCGGCGCGCCCGCGCGCTTCGAGCGCGGCGCGCAGCGCGGGCGTAAGCGTGAGGTGGCCGGCGGCGAGGGAAGAGACGCCGACGATGTGCACGGCTTTGGCGATCGCTTGGTCGGCGACTTCTTCGGGCGTGGCAAACAAAGGTCCGATTTCGACGTCGAAGCCGAGATCGCTGAACGCGCTGGCAACGACTTTCTGGCCGCGGTCGTGGCCGTCCTGGCCCATCTTGGCGACGAGAATGCGCGGGCGCTTGCCTTCGGCTTCCACGAATGCGGCGACGCTCTGGCGCGCGCGTTCGAGCCCCGCGTCGGCGCCCGCTTCGCGCGCGAACACGCCGGTGACGAGGCGGATTGGCGGCTGGTGGCGCGCGAACGCGCGTTCGAGGGCTGCGGACATTTCGCCGACGGTGGCTTTGGCGCGGGCGGCTTTGACGGCGCGGTCTAGGAGATTGGGTCTTCCTTGGACCGCCGGCGCCCCCGCCGGCGAGGCGCCGGCGGTCCAAGAAGAAGCGGCGGCGGTTAGCGCTTCGAGGGCGGCATCCACTTCGACTTGCTTGCGCTCGGCCTTGAGCCGCTTCAGCTTCTCAAGCTGCATCGCGCGTACCTTGGCGTTGTCGACTCTGAGGACGGGCACGTCCTCTTTCTCGTCGAGCTTGAACTTGTTCACGCCGACGATGGTCTGATGCCCCGTGTCGATGCGGGCCTGCGTGCGCGCGGCGGCTTCTTCGATGCGCGCCTTGGGCAGGCCCTGGTCGATGGCTTCCGACATGCCGCCGAGTTTCTCGACTTCCTCGATGTGCGCCCACGCTTTCGCCGCGAGGTCGGCGGTGAGGCGTTCGACATAATACGAGCCGCCCCATGGATCGGCCGGGCGCGTGACGCCGGCTTCGCTCTGCAGCAGGATTTGCGTGTTGCGGGCGATGCGGGCGGAGAAGTCGGTCGGCAACGCCAGCGCTTCGTCGAGCGAATTGGTGTGCAGCGATTGCGTGCCGCCATAGGCCGCGGCCATCGCTTCGACACAGGTGCGCACTGCGTTGTTGTAAACGTCCTGCGCCGTGAGCGACCAGCCGGAGGTCTGGCAGTGCGTGCGCAGCGCGCGCGACTTGTCGTCCTCCGGATTGAACTCCGCCGTCAGCTTGGCCCACAACAGCCGCGCGGCGCGCAGCTTGGCGATCTCCATGAACGGATTCATGCCAATGGCCCAGAAGAAGGAGAGGCGCGGGGCGAACTTGTCGATGTCAAGCCCGCCGGCGATTCCGGCGCGAATGTACTCGACGCCGTCGGCCAGAGTGTAGGCCAGCTCCAGGTCCGCCGTCGCGCCGGCTTCCTGCATGTGATAGCCGCTGATCGAGATCGAATTGAACTTCGGCATCTCGCTCGCGGTATACGCAAAGATGTCCGAGACGATCCGCATCGACGGTTTGGGCGGATAGATGAACGTATTCCGCACCATAAATTCCTTGAGAATGTCGTTCTGGATCGTGCCGCTGAGCTTGGCGTGGCTGACGTTCTGCTCTTCGCCGGCGACGATGTAGAGCGCCATGATCGGCAGCACCGCGCCGTTCATGGTCATCGACACGCTCATCTGGTCTAGCGGGATGCCGTTGAAGAGCGTGCGCATATCGAGGATGGAATCGATCGCAACGCCCGCCATGCCGACGTCGCCGACAACGCGCGGGTGATCTGAGTCGTAGCCGCGGTGGGTGGCGAGATCGAAGGCGATGGAGAGGCCCTTCTGCCCGTGCGCGAGATTGCGGCGATAGAAGGCGTTGGAATCTTCCGCCGTCGAAAACCCCGCATACTGCCGGATCGTCCACGGCTGCTGCACGAACATGGTGGGATAGGGCCCACGGCCGAACGGCGCGAGGCCGGGGAAGCCGTCGACGAAATCGAGCCCGGCGCGATCGGCGGCGGTGTAGGCGGACTTTACTGCGATGCCTTCGGGGGTGAGCCAGTCGTCATTCCGCGGCGGCGGTTGCTTCGCGACGTCAGCGCCGAGCTGAAGCTGGGAAAAATCAGGAAGCGTCATTGCGCGACTCTTGCTGCACCCTCTCCCCCGAGAGGGGGAGAGGGCAGGGTGAGGGGGCGGCGTTGAGGGTTGTTGCTTGAGGCGTCCAGTCGTTCGCGCATGCATTTTCTGAAGACGCAGGCGCTCCACCCTCGCGCTGCCCTCTCCCTCCCAACGGAGGGAGAGGGTGGCGTAGATGCTCGCGCCTCATCAACTTGTCGCTCCCGCGAACGCCGCAAGCGCCGCCGCGTCGCCGCGGAAGGCGTTGAGATCGATCGGGCCGCTGACGCCGCGGCGATGACCTCGGTTATGGTGCTGCCAGATAATCCAGTCGCGTTGGCGGAAGCTCGGCGGCGTGGCGATGGAGCGGAGCCAGAAGCGTTCGCCGGTGAGTTGCGTGAGATGCGCGTCGTGAAATTCGCGCGTGGTGTAAATGATCGGGCGGACGCCATAGTGCGCTTCGACGCGGTCGAGGAAGACGCGCGCCTCAGTGATCACGTCAGGCATGGTGGGGCCTTCGCGGCACGGGCCCATGTGTTCCAGATCGAGCGCCGGCGGCAGCGCGGCTTCAACGCGCGGCACGACGGCGATGAAGTTCGACGCTTGCCGCGCCCCGGGCTGGCAGAGCGTGAAAAAATGATAGCCGCCGCGATAGAGGCCGGCGGCGGCTGCGTGCTCCCAGTTGAAAGCGAAGCGCGGATCGACGTGATCGGCGCCTTCGGTCGCCTTGATGTAGGCGAAGGCGATGTCATCGGCGGCGAGCGTGCGCCAGTCGATCGCGCCCTGGTGCCAAGAGACGTCGACGCCTTGGATGTAGCGGCTCGCCCACGGCGTCCACCAGCCGCCGGCGGCGGCGGCGATGGCAGTGAGGAGAAGCGTGACGCCGGCAAAGAGCGCGACCACCATGGAGCGTCGGCGTCTCGCCGGCGGGGACGCCGGCGCTCCATATTCGCTCGGCGACGTCACGTTCCAATCCCCAACGCCGCGTGCAGCGTTTCCAGGTCGCTGAGCGCATCCTGACCGGCGAACACAAACTGATCGACGCCCGCCTTGCGCAGCGCCGCTTCGCGTTCGCCAGATTTGCCGGCGAGGATCACCCAGTCCGCGCCCGCGGCTTTCAAGCGCTGCGCTGCATTCAAAGCGTCTTCCGCAAAAGCGGCGTCGGCGCCGACGATCACGGCAACGCGCAGGCGCGTGGAGCGGAACGCGTCGATCATCGCGTCGCGCGAGGCGTAGGCGTCTTCTTCGCCAATGCCGCCGACGCCGCCGGCCGCGAACAGATTGCGCGCGAACTGTGTGCGCGGGCCGAAAGCGGCGAGCGGGCCGAGGGTGGCGAAGCACACAGGCGGGCGTGGCGCGCGCTCCGCGGCTCGGTCCCGCCCGGCTTCGCCCGGGCCGGCCCCGCGGCTGGCAGCACGGCCTCGCGCGCCCCCTCTGTCGCCCCGGATCGAGTCGGGGGCGACACCTCCCCCGTAAACGGGGGAGGAAATGTCTAATGGTTCGAACTCTGGCGGCTTCGCGCTGAGCAGCGGGAAGTCGGTGACGCCGGTGATGGTTTCACGGCGCGTTGCGATGGCGCCGCGGCAGCGCTCGCGCGCTTCGGCGACTTGAGCGCGCAGCAGATCGAACGGCGCGGCGTGCGCCTCCATCTTTTGCATAAATGACCAGGCGCGTTCGGCGAGGTCGCGCGTGAGCTTCTCGACGAACCAGGCGCCGCCGGCAGGATCGGCGACCTGGCCAAGGCGGCATTCTTCCAGCAACACGTGCTGGATGTTGCGCGCAATGCGGCGGGCGAAGGGCGTTGGCAGACCTAGCGCGTCGGTCAGCGGATAGGTGGTGATCTCATCGGCGCCGCCGACGGCTGCGCCGAACGCGGCGGTGGTGACGCGCAGGATGTTGGTCCACGCATCGTAGCGCGTCATCATCCGGCGCGAGGTGAAAGCGTGAATGTGGGCGGCGCGATGCTCGGGCGCTGCGCCCGACGCCTCGAGCACGCGCGCCCAGCAGAGGCGCAGCGCGCGGAATTTGGCCGCTTCGATCAGCGCATCGGGACCGACAGAGAGGGCGAAGCTGATGGCACGAGCGCTCTCGTCGATGTTCAGCGCGCGGGCTTCAAGGTAGCGCAGGTACCTAATGCCGCTGTAGAGCGCGTAGGCGATTTCTTGCGCCTCGCTGCCGCCCGCTTCGTGGATGATGCGCGCGTCGTTGCGCAGGAAGCGCGCATTGGGCAGATCGCGTAAGCCTAGCGCGGTGAACAGCGAAGCGGCGTACTCATCGTCCTGGCCCGGCTCGCCGGTGCGGAGTTCAGTGCCGATCGGATCGAGATTGAACGCAGTTCCGAGCGCGGCGACGCCCTTCAGCTTATCGCGCAACAGCGCGGCAATGCCGTCCTGGGATTCACCCGGCATGCGCAGGTCCAGCGATACCGGCGCGGCTTCGAGGATGACGCCGGCGAGTGCGAGATCGAGATCAGCGGCGTTACGGATGGCGACACCGCTCTTGCCTTCCGGATCGATCACCAGTTCAATTGCGCCGACGCCGCCTTCGTGGTCGGCGAGGATGTCTCGGTTGGTGCGCTCGGCATCGGGATGTGCAAAGCTCTGCCGGATGAGCCAGGCGCCGTCGCGCGCGCCGCGGATGAAGGGCGCGGCGCCCGGCATGCCGGAGACGTCCGTCGCGGTGTGAATGTCAGGCTCGCGGTAAAGCGGTTCGATCGGAATGCCGTCGGCGGTCTGGCCGAGGAGGCTCGCCCATGGCGCACCGCGCAGCCCTTGCTCGACCAGCGCGCGCCAGTCCGCCTCATCGGCGGGTTCGCCCAGCTGCAAGGTCGGCTCAGACATTTCCGCTCCGCTTGACGCCATGTCAGGCATCGACGCGCTTTTCGCCAGATTGTAGGCGTGAAGCAATCGGAGAGAAGCATGGCCCTGCCGCCTTTGTTCGACAAGTTGCGCTTGCCAGCAGTGGGCGCCCCGCAATTCATCATCGCTAACCCGGACTTGGTGGTCGCCCAGTGCAAGGCCGGCATTGTCGGCGGTTTTCCGGCGTTAAATGCGCGCCCGCAGCCGCTGCTGGACGATTGGCTCTACCGCATCAAGGATGAGCTCGCGGCTTATGATGAGGCCAATCCCGAGGCGCCGGCTGCGCCCTACGCCGTCAACCAGATCGTGCACAAGACCAACGAGCGGCTGGAGCAGGATGTCGCCGCGTGCGTGAAGCACAAGGTCCCGATCGTCATCACCTCGCTCGGCGCGCGGCCGGAAGTGAACGAGGCGATACACTCCTATGGCGGCATCGTGCTGCACGACGTTATCAACATCACCTTCGCCAAGAAGGCGCTGGAGAAAGGCGCCGATGGATTGATCGCGGTCGCCGCAGGCGCGGGCGGGCACGCCGGCGGATTGTCGCCAATCGCGTTCGTGCACGAGATCCGCGAGGTCTTCGATGGCCCGCTGCTGCTCTCCGGCGCGATCGCGACAGGCCGGGGCATCCTCGCCGCGCAGGCGATGGGCGCCGATCTCGCCTACATGGGCTCGGCGTTCATCGCCACGACGGAAGCGAATGCGCCGGAGGCATATAAGCAGATGATCGTCGACTCGAGCGCCGGCGACATCGTCTACACCAATCTCTTCACTGGCGTGCTCGGCAACTATCTCAAAGGCTCGATCACGACGGCGGGGCTCGATCCGGCAAATCTGCCGCAAAGCGATCCAAGCAAAATGAACTTCTCCGGCGGTTCGTCGAAGGTGAAGGCGTGGAAGGACATATGGGGCGCAGGCCAGGGCGTGGGGGCCGTGCATGAGGTTGTGCCGACTGCGGAACTCGTCGCGCGCCTGAAGCGCGAATATGACGAGGCGAAGCGGGGATTGTGTGGGCGCTAATCCTACAGGGCGCGTCCGCGATCTCTTTGATGCGCAACGCGTTTGCGGCGGGCGCAGGCGATTCAATCCGACCTAGTCCTGAGCGGGCTTAAACTTCTCGTCCATCACGAGGAGCATCATGACCACAACCGCACCACCACTCGACAAACCCGCGCTGCAATCGCTGACGCTGCGCAGCGCCGCGGCCATCGCCATCGCCGCCGCCGCGAGCCGGCTCGGCGTCGAACTGCCTGAAGGCGCCGCCCAAGACCTGGCGACCGCTCTGATCGACCTCGTCATCACGCTGGGCCTGATCGGCGTCGCCGTGGGCCGCACGCGCGCCCGCACCGCCATCGTTTGAGGATCACACCATGCGCCATCCCTTGCGCGTGCTCGCTCTCGCGTGCGCGCTGACTTTCACCCCCGCGTGCGCTTCATTGCAACTCGGACAGACGCGGATCGAAAATCCGCTGACCGCCGCGAACACGATAGATCAGCGCGCCTACGCCTTGCTGCACGCCTACGCTGCTGTGGTTGAGGAAGCGACGGACATTGTCCGCGATCCGGCCACGCCGCTGGCGTTCAAGCGCGCGCTGGGCCAGGCCGAGCGCGCGGCGACGCCCAGCGCGGAAACGCTGCAGATTGCCGTCACGGCTTACATGCGCGCTCGCGCGGATTTCGACGCGGCCTCGGGCGCCAGTCAAACCACGATCGAACGCACAGCTGCCGCACTGAGTGTCGCCGCGCGCCGGTTGAACGAAGCCGTCGCCGCTGCGCAAGCGCCGATCGCCGAACTCGAAGGCCTCGTCCGCGCGCATCGCGGCTGAGAGGAGAACCGGACATGCTCAATCTATTGCTCCAATTGCAGCTCCTGCTGGCGGCGCTCTCGGCGTTTCTGCCGCTCGTGCCGGAAGCGCAGCGCGTGCGCGCCGCGGAAATCCTGGACGTCGCCGCCAAGGCGCTGGCCATCGGCGGAAGCGTCGCGACCAATGTCGACGATCTCGCTGCCAAGCTGGCCGCCATCCGCGCCGAAGTCGAAGCGATGGCGGCTGCCGGCCATGCGGTCAGCGCGGCCGAACTCGACGCGGCGATGACGCGCGTGCG
>JBQTJK010000157.1:0-6802 GCA_052387215.1 Caulobacteraceae bacterium | reverse complement strand
GGCGCCGCTGTTCTGACGGGCTGCGCTTCCGGCGGCGTGACCGCGCCCGAAACGCCCGGCGCAGGCGGCTCGGCCAGCGCGCAGCTCAACGCCACCTTGGATCGCGTCGTCGGCGAAATCCTGCGTCAGCAACCAGAGCGGTGCACCAGCCTCGGGCTCACCGAATAGCGCGCGGGCTACAAGTTCATCGACAAGGTCAGCGACGCGTCGAAGGCGGGCGCGCGGCAGTATCGCGCCATTCTGCAACGCGCGCACACGGATATGGGGACGATCGATCGCACCGCGCTCTCGACGCAGGAGACCGTGACACTCGATGTCGTCACCACCTCATTCCGCAATTCGGTCGACAGCAACGCGTTCGAAGTCGGCGGCGGCGCGGGCTCGCCATACGCGGTGACGCAGCTCAACGGCGCCTACCGCAGCATGCCGAACTTCCTGAATGAGCAACATCCGCTGCGGACTGTCGAAGAAGCCGACGGTTATCTGGCGCGGATCGACGGCTTCGCCGGCCAGCTCGACGCTGAAACCGCCATCATCGCCGAAGACGCTGGCGCCGGCGTGATTCCGCCGGATTTCGTGATCGACAAAGCGTTGCTGCAACTCGGCCGTTTCGCCGACGGCGGGCCGGGTCAGAACGTGATCGTGCAATCGCTAGTGCGGCGGCTGCCCGAGGCGACAGCGATCGCCGAAGCGTCGCGCGCGGGATACATCAGCGGCGCCGAGACGGTTGTGCGTGATCGCGTGCTGCCGGCGGTGCAGCGGCAAGTGGCGGCGCTGCAGCGCGTGCGACCGCAGGCGGTGCACGATGCTGGCATCTGGCGTTTGCCGCGCGGCGAAGAAATGTATGCGGTCGCGCTGCGGTCGCGCACGACCACCAACATGACGCCGGATGAAATCCACAATACCGGCGTCGAACTGATCGCGCAGTTCAACACCGAAATGGATGCGATCCTACGCGCCGAAGGCATGACACGCGGCGCCGTCGCCGCGCGGATTCAAGAACTTTCACGCCGGCCGGACCAGCTTTATCCGAACACGGACGCCGGCCGCGAGCAGATTCTGGCGGACCTGAACCAGCAGACGCGCGAGATCCTGGCTATGATGCCGCGAGCGTTCAACACGCTGGCGCGCGCGGAGCTCGAGATCAAACGCGTGCCGCCGTTCACCGAAGCTGGCGCCCCGGGCGGCTATTACCAGCGGGCCGCGCTCGATGGCTCGCGGCCGGGCGCATATTTCATCAACCTGCGCGACACGCACGAATGGCCGCGCTTCACGCTGCCGACTTTGAACTATCACGAAGGCGTGCCCGGCCATCATTGGCAGATCTCAATCCAACAGGAATCAGGCTCGATCCCCTTCATTCGCAGCGCACTGTTGGGCTTTACGGCGTACAGCGAAGGCTGGGGCTTGTATGCGGAGCAGCTCGCCGACGAGCTTGGCGTTTACGCAAACAATCGCCTTGGCCGCTTAGGCTATCTGCAGTCGGCCACGTTCCGCGCCTCGCGCCTGGTTTGCGACACCGGCCTGCACTCGAAACGCTGGACGCGCGAGCAAGCGATCCGATCGATGATGGAGGCAACGGGCGATTTGGAATCGTCGGTGACGACCGAGATCGAGCGCTATTGCGTGAACCCTGGCCAAGCGTGCGCCTATATGATCGGCCGCCAGGCCATCAACCGCATCCGGCAACAAGCGACGACCACGCTTGGTCCGCGGTTCGAACTAAAGGCGTTCCACGATACGATGCTCGCTAACGGCGCCGTGCCGCTTTCGGTCCTGGAGCGTGTCATCCAGGACTGGGCGGCGACGCAGGGTTAACCGCGAGCGGTCCAGAGGCGCCATCTGCGCAAAGCTGCCCCTCAAACGCGCTTGATACCGGTGTCATAACCCAACGGAAGGGTATGTCACAGTGGCCCGAAGAACACGTTTGACATAAACACTCAGTCCAACACCTTGGGAAGAAACGCGACTACGAGCGCCGCGCAACGCAGGCGGTGCCTGGAGGGATTCCGTGACTGCATACATCGCCGGCCTGCACCCTGCTCCGACGAACCATAAGAAGCTGATCGCCTGGGTTGAGGAGATCGCGGGGCTGACCAAGCCGGACCGCGTCCATTGGTGCGATGGCTCAGAGCTAGAATGGAAGCGCCTGACCAAGGAACTCGTCGCCGCAGGCACGCTGAAGCAGCTCAACCCGGAATCGCGCCCCAACAGCTTCTACGCTGCGTCCGACCCCAAAGATGTCGCGCGCGTCGAAAGCCGGACCTTCATCTGCTCCGAGGACAAAGACGATGCCGGCCCGACCAACAACTGGGTGGCGCCGGCCGAAATGCGCACCAAGCTAGGCGGCCTGTTCGACGGCTGCATGCGCGGGCGCACCATGTACGTCGTGCCGTTCTCGATGGGCCCGATCGGCTCGAAGATCAGCGCACTCGGCGTCGAGATCACGGACTCAGGCTACGTCGCCGCCTCTATGCGCATCATGACGCGCATGGGCAAGGCCGCGCTGGATGCCATGGGCGAGGACGGGTTCTTCGTCCCCGCGGTGCATTCGCTCGGCGCGCCGCTCGCGCCTGGCCAGAAGGACGTCTCCTGGCCGTGCAATGAGGAAAAGTGGATCGTCCACTTTCCGGAAAGCCGCGAAATCTGGAGCTACGGATCCGGCTATGGCGGAAACGCCCTTCTCGGCAAGAAGTGCTACGCGCTGCGCATCGCCTCGGTGATGGCGCGCGATGAAGGCTGGCTCGCCGAGCACATGCTCATCCTGAAGCTCACCAACCCAAAGGGCCAAGCGAAATACATAGCCGCCGCCTTCCCCTCCGCGTGCGGCAAAACCAACCTCGCCATGCTGCAGCCGACCATTCCCGGCTGGAAGGCGGAGACCATCGGCGACGACATCTGCTGGATGCGCTTCGGCGACGATGGTCGTCTCTACGCCATCAACCCGGAAGCCGGCTTCTTCGGCGTGGCGCCGGGCACAAGCGCCAAGACCAACAAGTCCGCGCTCGACACGCTCTACGCCAACACCATCTTCACCAACGTTGCGCTGACTGAGGACGGCGATGTCTGGTGGGAGGGACTGACGGAGACGCCGCCCGCCGGGCTCACCGATTGGCAAGGCAATCCTTGGCTGCCCGACTCGAAATTCCCAGCGGCGCACCCGAACTCGCGCTTTGCCGTGCCCGCAGGCCAGTGCCCGGTGGTCGCGCCGGAATGGGAAGATCCGGCCGGCGTGCCGATCGATGCGATCCTGTTCGGTGGCCGCCGCGCCAGCGCAGTGCCGCTCGTAACCGAAGCGTTCGAGTGGGCGCATGGCGTGTTCTTGGCCTCGAACGTCGCTAGCGAAGGCACGGCGGCGGCAGAGAACAAGGTTGGCGAGTTGCGCCGCGACCCGTTCGCGATGCTACCGTTCTGCGGCTATCACATGGGCGACTACTTCGCGCACTGGCTGAAGATCGGCGAACGCAAGGGCGCGAAGCTGCCAAAGATTTTCTTCGTCAACTGGTTCCGCAAGGACCAGAACGGCAAGTTCATCTGGCCAGGCTTTGGCGACAACGCGCGCGTGCTGAAGTGGATCAGCGATCGCCTCGACGGCAAAGCCGACGCGAAGGAAACGCCGATCGGCTATGTGCCGGCCAAGGGCGCGCTCGACGTCAGCGGCCTGAAGCTCAGCGACGAAGCAATGGATTTGCTCACCAGCGTCGATCTCGACGTATGGGCCGAGGAAGCGGACCTGATTCCGGGCCACTATGAAAAGTTCGGCGATCGTCTGCCGCAACGCCTGTGGGACGAGTACGCCGCACTGGTGGACCGCCTCGGCGCCGCCCGTTCCGGCAAGCCGATGAAGGCCGCCGCCGCACGCGGCCCGAACGCGCCGCGCACCACTGCGAAAGCCGCGGATCGCCCGGTCGCTTCATAACGGCTAGCTCAGCCCTGCGGCGCCGCGTCTGCGGCGCAGCAGTCGCGGCAGCTCGGTGCGCACGAGCTGCACGCTGTCGGCCAAGGTCTTGCGCCCAGTCTTGAACAGCGCAGCTACGCCCCATGCGACGGCGTAGGCGACAATCGCGCTAGTGGCGAGCTGGGTGAAATCGTTCGGGAACGGCAATCGCTGCAACGCCGACAGGACGAGGAAACAAACCGCGGCGCCGGCCGCGAAAGGCGCCGCGGCGAGGTAAAGGTGCGCCTGCCGGATGGGCCCCGCTCGGGTTACCAGCCACCACAACACCGGCAAGCGCAGGAACACATCGCTCAGCGCGAACGCGGCCGCCACGCCAATCGCGCCCCAACGCAATCCGATCACGAACGCCGCAACGCTGCTGACAGCGCTGAAAATGCTCCACGCCAGATAAGCGCGCGCCCTGCCCTGGCTGATGAAGAGCAGGTTCATGGTCAAGCTTACGGGGCGGTGCAGCGCAGCGAGCGCAAGCCAAGAGAAGATTGGCGCCGCCGGCGCCCATTGCTCACCGATCAGGAACGGCACCAGCACCGGCGCCGTCACGCCGAGCGCAACGATTCCGGGGCTGGTGAACAGCATGAGCTGCCGGATTATGCGCAGATAGGCGTAGCGATAGCGTTCGCCCTCATCATTCAAACGCGACAGGATCGGCAACAAGAGCGACTTGAGCAGCGTGTTGATGCGCTCGATCGGCGTGATGGCGAGCTTGTTGCCGCGATCGTAGTAGCCGAGCTGCGCCGCGCCGGCATAGCGCCCAATCAGCACGCTGTCGGCCTCGCGCGCAATGACGGTCGCGCCCTCGCCCACCATGAGCGCGCCGCCGAACTTGTAGAAGCGCGGCACGCTGCGAAACTCGGGCTTCTCCCGCGGCATCCAACCGACGCCCAACCAGACGCCGGCGAGCGCGATAAGCGTCGTCGCGCCGTAGCCCAGCGTGAGCGACCAGTATCCAGCGCCAAGAAGCGCAGCGATCAGACTGACAACAAACCCGGCGGCCATGCCCACAGCGCTGATGATGGCTATCCAGCCGAAACGCATCTGCCGATTGAGCAGCCCCTCATGCACGTTTGTGAGTCCTGCGAGGATCAGAAACAGTGACGAGGCCGCGGCCACGTACCCGGCGCGAGGATCGTTGTAGAACGAGGCAACCAGGGGCGAGCCCACGAACAAAAGGAGCGCAGCGACGACGCCGGAGATCACCATCACCCAGAAGACGCCGCTCACCTGCGCGCGCTGCAGCGCCGGCGCTTGGATCAGCGCCTGGCTGATGCCGAAATTGAGGATAAGCGCCATCACCGTGACCAGCGGGTCGACCATGGCGTAAATGCCGTAGTCGATCGGCTGCAGCAGCCGCGGTAGCAGCAGCAGCGACGCCGCCTGGAACGGCAGTTTGATCAGCTGCGAAATGCCGATCGCCAGCGCGCCATTGACCGCGTGGCTCTGCATCGAGCCCGCGCCCGCCTCGAAGATCGGATCCCCGCCTCCGCTCATGTCCGCCTTCTGCGCTTCACCCCACAAGGTGACTCAGGGCACAAACTTTATGCCAGACCGTCCTCTACCTTCCTCCTATCGGATCCAATTCGATTCCAGTGGAGTGAGAGATGACCAAGTTTTACAGCGTGATCGCTGCCTGCGCTGTGTTCTTCCCCGTCGGGTACGCGTTAACCAACCAAGCGGCGCACATGGTGGGGTAAGCCGAATATCCCAAGTTCAGATCGATTGAAGGCCCGGACCAATCCGGGCCTTATGGTCTTGCCAGACTCACACCTGCAGCCGGTAGCCGCCGGTTTCGGTGATCAAGAGCTTGGGGCTTTGCGCGTCGGGCTCAATTTTCTGCCGGAGGCGGTAGATGTGCGTTTCCAGCGTATGGGTGGTGACGTTGGCGTTGTAGCCCCACACTTCCCGCAGGAGCTCTTCGCGCCCAACTGGCTTTTCGCCCGAGCGATAGAGGTAGCGCAGGATCGACGCTTCCTTGTCGGTGAGTCGGACCTTCTTTTGTGATGGGTCGATTAGAAGCCGCATCGCCGGACGGAATTCGTACGGCCCGATGCGATAGACCGCGTCCTCGCTGGCCTCGTGGCTGCGCAAATGGGCGCGGATACGCGCAAGCAGCACAGAGAACTTGAACGGCTTGAGCACATAGTCGTTGGCGCCAGCGTCCAGGCCCTGAACCTGTTGCTCCTCCTCCTGGGCAGCTCCGGTTAACATGATGATCGGCGCTTTAACCCCCTGTGCGCGGAGCTGCCTGCAGGCCTCGAACCCGTCCGTATCCGGCAGGCTGACGTCGAGCACCACGGCGGCCGGCTTGTGCTCAGCGGCGGCGGCGAGACCCTCGGCGGCGCTGGCGGCGGCGACCGCTCCGAACCCCTCTTCGAGTTCGAACTGCTCGACCAGAGCCTGGCGCAGCTCGGCATCGTCGTCGATGATCAGGATGGTTGTTTCGCGTGACATGGCCGTCCGAGTGTCGGGCTTAAAGCCTACCCGTTTGGAAATGACCACGTCAGATCACGACTTTGCAACCTGAGACGCTGCGGGGGGAGCGTCTCAGTCCGGTTTCGACCGCGCCCCGAACAGGGCTGACCCCACCCGGACGTGCGTCGCGCCAAAGCGGATGGCTGTCTCGAAATCGTCACTCATGCCCATGCTGAGTTGGGGCAGGCCGTTCCGGGCGGCGATCTTGGCCAGAAGCGCGAAATGCATCGCCGGCTCCTCGTCGACAGGGGGAATGCACATCAGCCCGCGCACGGGCAGGCCGTAGGTCTCCCGCGCCGCTTTGATAAAAGCATCCGCCTCCATCGGCGCGACGCCTGATTTCTGCGGCTCTTCGCCGGTGTTCACCTGGACGAG
>JBQTJK010000156.1:0-4086 GCA_052387215.1 Caulobacteraceae bacterium | reverse complement strand
AGCGCGCAGTGAATTGCACGCTATGCGCCGCTCGAGCGGGCGTCGGCTCCTTCGATTTCGTCAGATTTGAGCGGGTAGAGGGAATCGAACCCTCGTCTTCAGCTTGGAAGGCTGCGGCTCTACCATTGAGCTATACCCGCAACCGCTCGTCGCCCCGTTCAAGCAGACCAGCAAGGCGTTAGCCAGCCGAAGCTGCGCGGGGATTGCACCGCCCTCCTTCGCTAAAGCTTCGGAGCGCAGCCTTCGCATACGCGGCGCGCAGCGAAGGCTGGTGGAAGGGGGTGGATTCGAACCACCGTACGCTCTCGCGGGCAGATTTACAGTCTGCTGCCATTAACCACTCGGCCACCCTTCCGGCCATGCTTCCGCGAGGACGCAAGCGCCTGTAAGCCAAGGCCTCGTTTCGCGGAGCGCGTCCTATAGCTAAGCACCCTCACCCGCTCAAGCCACACGGCATCCCGGCGGACCGGCTGCCCCGCCGGCAGTTCGAGGAGGAAACCGGCGGGCCATCCTGGGTTTGGGGTGTGCATGCTTCCCTTGCCGTTCTGGCCAACCCGGCGCGGCGGATCGAGCGGGTCATTGCGACGCGAAACGCCGCCTCGCGTCTGCCAGAACGGGCTGAACCGCAGATCCTCGATCCCGACGCTATCGACGGCATGCTGCCGCCAGGGGCGGTGCACCAAGGATTGGCGGTGCGCGCATTTCCGTTGGAACCGCTTGATCTCGAAACCGCCTGCGCGCCGCCGGACGGACGTAGCGTGCTTGTGCTCGACGGCGTGACCGATCCGCAGAATGTCGGCGCCGCCTTCCGTTCGGCCGCCGCGTTCGGCGCGCGCGCAGTGATCCTGCAGGACCGCAAATCGCCACCGCTCACCGGAGTGCTGGCGAAGGCGGCCGCGGGCGCTATCGAAGTCGTGCCGTATGTTCGTGTTGTGAACCTCGGACGCGCTGTCGAGACGCTGCGATCGCTTGGCTACATCACAATTGCGCTCGAAGGCGAGGCCGATCTCGATCTCGCCGACGCGCTTGCCGATCAGCGATCCGCCGCGATCGTCGTCGGGGCCGAAGGCAAGGGCTTGCGGCCCGGCGTCGCCGAAGCATGCGAAAAGCATGCCCGCATACCGATCGCGCCAGCGATAGAGAGCTTGAATGTCTCCGCTGCCGCCGCGATCGCGCTCTATGAGACAAAGCGTACGCGCTAGTGCGCCGCTTTGGCGCCGCCGCCCCTAAACAGCATGCTCTTGATCAGGAAGAACACACCGATAATGATCGTGTAGCCGAGGAAGAGTACAAGAGCGCGCGTCCAGAAGGATTCCTGCATTAAATCCGGCGGCAGCGTAACTTGGCCACCGTCGCCGGCCAGCACCGGCGCCAAGCGTTCGATGACGATGTGAATGACCGTCGCGACCAATCCGATCGGGATCAGCTGCTTCCACGAGCCCATGAACAAGACCGCGGCGAGCGCGATCAGCAGGCCCTTGGGATTGTTGATATTGGCGAAGCCATCGCGCAAATACTCGACGGCTTGATCGACTAGTTCCATTGCTCGCCCCTCCGCGATGCTTCGGGTCTGTCCCCGCCGGTTCCCGGCCCAATTGTTAGGAGCCTCGCCCGGTTCCGTCTAGCGTCAAGACACCGTCACAGCGGCAATTCCAACGTCATCAGAACGTCGTCGACATAGTCCCCGCCCACTTTGATGCCGCCCGGTATCCGCCCGGATTGGCGGAAGCCCACACGTTCATAGAGCGCGCGCGCGTGGCGGTTGACGCCGTTGACCCATAGCGCGATGCGCAAAGCGCCCTTCGTCTGCACATGCTCAATCGCCGCCCGCATCAGCTTGCTGCTCGCCCCTGAACCGCGCGCATCGGGATGCACGTAGACCGCGTGAATCCAGAACGTATGCGCAAGCGAGGGATATGGCAGCGCGTCGATGGTGAGCTTGCCAACCAGGCGATCGCCCTCGAACGCGCCCCAGCCATCGCCCCGCTCGATCATGGCTGTGACGTCAGAATCCGGACGCGCGGCGTCTGTGGCGGCGACGTCGACGAAGCCAAGTGGAGATTCCCGCATGCCGAAGCGATGCAGCGCGCGATAGGCGGCAAGGTCGTCCACGGTGAGCTTGCGAACAATCACGCGGCGCCACCACCGCCAAAACGTGCGGCGAGGTCGGCCACTTGCTCGTCCTCGATCTTCTTGAACAGCACGTCCGGTGGATTGATCTTCAAGCCGCGCGGCAACGCGTCCCACACGCCGCGGTCTGCGGGATTCGGCCACATGCGGTTGGCTTCTGGAACGCCGATGGCGTCCAGCACGGTTTTCGCCGCATCGGGGATGAACGGCTGCGCGATGATGGCGAACAAGGCGCAGGCGTTGAGGCCGGTGCGCACGCCGACGGCCGCCGCGTCGCGATCAGTTTTCAGCGCGGTCCATGGCGCTGCGACTTGCAGATATTCATTGCCCGCGACCCAGATAGCGCGCAGCTCAGCGGCTGCCTTGCGGAATTCCATTTGCTCGTGGAATTGCGTGAGCGCCGCCAGGCGCTCAGCGAATTCCTTGGCGAGCTTTTCTTCGTTCGGACCGGGCGCGCCGCCATCCGGCACTTGGCTGTCGAACTTAGAGGCCGCAAACCGCGTGATGCGGTTGACAAAATTGCCGAACACGTTGGCGAGGTCGGCGTTGATGGTCTGCTGGAATTGCTCGAGCGTGAACGCGGCGTCGGATGATTCCGGCGCGTTCGCCATCAAATACCAGCGCCAATAGTCGCTCGGCAGAATCTCGAGCGCCTGGTCCATGAAGATGCCGCGCTTCTCGCTGGTCGAGAACTTGCCGCCGTACCAGGTGACCCAGTTGAACGCCTTCAAGCGATCGACGAGCTTCCATGGCTCTTGGCTGCCCATGATCGTCACGGGAAAGCTCACGGTGTGGAAGGCGACGTTGTCCTTGCCCATCACCTGCACGTAGGTGACGTCGGCGGCGCCGTTGTCGGTACGCCACCAGCGCTCCCAATCATTTCCCGTCGCTTCGGCCCATTCGACTGTGGCGCCGATGTACTCGATCGGCGCATCGAACCAGACATAATAGACCTTATTCTCAAAACCGGGACGGATCTTGCCGTCCTTGGCGACCTTGATGCCCCAGAACAAGTCACGCGTGATCGAACGATCGATCAGGCCTTCGTCCAGCCATTTGTAGGCAATCGAGCGCGCGAGCGCGGGCCATTCGGTTGAACTATCGACCCAAGCGCGGATGCGGTCCTGCATCAGCGGCTGCTTCAAGAAGAGATGCGCGGTGTCGCGCGGTTCGACATTGGTCGAGCCGGAAATCTTCGAACGCGGATTCTTCAGATCGATCGGATCGAGCAGCGATCCGCAATTGTCGCATTGATCGCCGCGCGCACGTTCAAAACCGCAGACGGGACAAACGCCTTCAACGTAGCGATCCGGCAGGAAGCGCTTGTCGTCGATCGAGTAGATCTGTTTCGACACGCGCTCTTCGATCAGGCCGTTCTTCTCCAGTACCTCGCCGAAATGCTGCGTCAGCTTATGGTTTGGCAGGTTGGACGAGCGGCCGAAATGATCGAACGAGAGGCGGAAGCCATCGCAGGCAGCCTTTTGGATTTCGTATTGCTGATCGCAATAGGTGCGCACATCCTGCCCGGCCTCGGCGGCGGCCAATTCCGCGGGCGTGCCGTGCTCGTCGCTCGCGCAAATAAACAGCACTTCGTGGCCCTGGAGGCGGCGAAAGCGCGCATGCACGTCCGACGGCAGCATCGAACCGGCGAGATTGCCGAGATGCTTGATGCCGTTGATGTAGGGAAGCGCGGAAGTGATGAGGTAGCGGGCCATTCTGGAGCGCATCTAGGAGGTGTGAGCATGGTCGCGCAACTGCGCCGCAGGCGCCGACAGCGCTGCGGGTGGGTTGGTCGCCCAATGGAGGGCGGGAACGCGAACGTGTCGCGCGAAAGAAAGGGCGCGAAAGAGACGCAAGCGCGTTCGCGTTCCCGCGATCGGCTTTGCATGAGCCTTAGCCCCGGCGCAGGTCTTCGCTGCGTGAAGCTTCGGCCCACGGCGAGCAGGCTTCTCCAAC
>JBQTJK010000155.1:0-1562 GCA_052387215.1 Caulobacteraceae bacterium | reverse complement strand
TCGACGTGCTGGGCTTTGCGCTCGATTTCGATGCGCCTTCGATGGCGCAAGTCTCGCGTGACGGCGGCGCCATCATGCTGTGCGACCGCCATCAGGGCGAGCCAGGGACGTGGGTATGGATCGGCGTTGAAAATGCAGATTCGCTCCACGCGGAATTCGTCGCCAGAGGGGCAGTGATCCGCGATCCGCCGCAGAACTTCGGCTGGGCATACGAATTCCAGGTGGAAGATCCGAATGGTCACGTGCTGCGCTTCGGCAGCGAGCCGAAGCCGGGCATGCCGTTCGGCTCGTTTAGAACATAGTAAGTCTCTGGCTTCATCGGCGCTTAGCTGCGCTGGCGTAAGCTCACGCCAATGCGCGGACTTCTCATCTTTCTGGCGTGCGCCATCGTCGTCATGCTGGCGAGCCCGTTCTTCTGGAGCATCGTCCGCATGGAGACGAGCGCTGAACGCATCGGCTACACAAGCGCCGACGGCGTGACGCAATGGGCGTGGCTGGGGCCTGAAGCGCCATGGCCGGATTGGGCGCTGTTGCCCGCGGGCGCGCGGCTGCGCGTGCAATCGCATTTCGAGGCTGCCCCTGGTCATCCAGGGCTGGCATGGGCGATGTCGACGTGCGCGGCGGTGCAGGCGAGATCATCGAAGCGTACGCGCGCGCCGCCGAAGCGGCGGGCTGGAGCGTCGCGTTCTTCCGTCTCGACACGATGTCGCCGGACTTGCCCCCGCAAGCAATGCGGCTCTGCATGGTCGAAGCGCGGCGCGAGGGACGCAGCTTGCAACTGTCGCTGGAGCATCAGGGCGAGATGAGCCTCGGCACAGTGCACTGGATGGAGGGTGAGCGCCCGTATCCGGCGAGCTGGCGGGAGGGCCGTTGCTGAGGGAGCGTTATTGTCCGCGAGGACGAGGCGAAGTAAAAGCCGCCGCCATGAGTACGCTCGACTGGCCAGTCCTGGCCGAAGAAATTTCCCGCGGCACGGTGCGTGATCCGCTGCAGCATTTCCGGGCGCGCCAGAAGCGCAATTGCCCGCTTTGCGGCTTCACCGGTTATTTCCTGAGCGCCGGCGTGCGCCAGGAAGCGCGCTGCCCCAATTGCGCCTCCAAGGAGCGCGACCGCATCATCGCGCTCTACCTCAAACGCAGCGGCCTCGATTTGAGCGACAAGCGCGTGCTGCATTTCTCGGCCGAGCGCCCGTTCTTCCGGCAATGGAAGAACAATCCGAAATACGTCGCCGGCGACATCAAGAGAAGTGCGGTGGCCAACGCCATCGTCGACATCACGGCGATGCGATGCAGTATCCAGATAACGAGTTCGACGCGATCGTCTGCAACCACGTGCTCGAACACGTGCAGGAAGACGCCAAGGGTATGGCCGAGTGCTTCCGCGTACTGAAGCCAGGCGGCATCGGAATTTTCTCGGTGCCAATGGATGTCAACGCGGAAGAAACCTGGAATCCGCCGCCCGGCACGCCCCAGGCCGAGATTGAGCGCATCTGCGGGCGCACGCATGTCAGGCTCTATGGCCTGGATTTTCCGAAGCAGCTCGCCGTCCACGGTTTCATCGCC
>JBQTJK010000154.1:0-10448 GCA_052387215.1 Caulobacteraceae bacterium | reverse complement strand
GAACTGCACGATCGCCGCATTCTCCAGGATCATCGGCGAGGTACCGACGAATTCGGTGACGGAGGTCAAGAAGATCTGACGGAAACGCGAGATCGACGCTTCGGTGATGCCGTTCTCCGCCTTCACCCGCATGACTTGGAAGCCCATCGCTTCCAGTTCCTGCGCGCTTTCACGGTATTCCGAGCTGTCCCAACGCATCTGTTGGGAGTTGCGCAGCTCGATCGGCCCGCGCTGGAAGCCCGACGCCGAGCCCTCGACGATCATTTCTTCGTGCGGCTCGAGATCGGGCGCGATGCCGACATACTCGATCACTTGCCCATTCGGCAGCGCGATGTCGTGCGGCTCCCACTCGCTTTCTTCGTCGAGCGCCGCTCCGGACCCTTTCAGCCGCAGCGCGAAGTAGCCGCGGATCTGGTTGCAGCGATCGACCAGCACGACGTTGTCGTTCACGACGACGCCAATGGCGGCGATCATTCCCAGCCACGAGAACAGTGCGAAGCTGACTCCAAAGGCCAAGTGGCCGAGCAGCGCCCCTACGATCGAGAAGGGGATAACGCAGAGGATCATCACCGGCTGCGCATAGGAGCGGAAGGTCACCGCAAGCAGGAAGTAGATCGCAGCAAACGCGAGCAGCATCAGCCGCGTAAGATTGTCCATAAACTCCTGCTGGCCTTCCGCCTCGCCGATGGCGCGGCGGGACACGGTCGTGAAACGCGCCTCGAACGCTGGCCAGAAGTTCTCATCCAGCGTGCGCATGATCTCTTGGCGGCCTTCCGCGTTGACGAGATCGGCAGTGACCAGGATCGAACTCATCCGCTGGCGCCGGTCAAGGCCGGTGATGCCCGGTGCAAATTCCCAGGTGGCGACGCTGGCCAGCGGCACCTCACGACCGTCCGCAGTGCGGATGCGGAAGGCGCCCAAGCTTTCCAGCGTGCGCCGGTCATCGCGCGGATAACGAACGTAGACGCGAACGTCGTCGCCTTCGCGCGGCAAACGCTGCACTTCATCGCCGAAATAGGCTTGACGCACCTGACGCGTCACGTCGCCCAGCGTGATGCCGAGCTGCTCGGCGCCAGGCAGCAACGTAAAGCGCAGTTCCTCGTTGGCCGCGTCTTGGCTGTCGCGAACGCTGGTAACGTCGGCGAATTGTAGCAGCCGCGCCTTCAATTCTTCGACGGCAGTCTCGAGATCGGCTTTGTTTTCGCCCATGAGCGCCATTTCGATGCGCGGCGGACCGGAGCCCGAGAGATCGAAGCTGATCTCGTCGGCGTCCGGCACTTCGCCAAGCAATTGTTCGAGCCGCTCAGTGATCTGGCGGGAACGCAACTCCGAACGCGTTTCGGGCGGAGTCAGGCCGACATAGGCGCGGATCGTGTTCTCCTCGATCGATTGGCTCCACGAGCGCACGACGCCGCGCGACATCGCCCCGGTATTGGGGTCTTCGACCGCATGCTCCTGCGTTTCCTGCTCGAGCGCGCGGCGGGCGGCGTCGAGCTGATCGGCCACCTGCTCCATGCGCGAGAACGGCGCCGTCTGCGGCAGCGTGATCGAGGCAATCATGAAGTCGCCTTCGACTTCCGGCATGAAGGTCTGCTTCACCCGACCCGAGATCATCAGGCCAACGCCGAGGATCATCACGACGAGGAATATCGCCCAGGTCAGGTAGCGAGCCTTCACCGCGGCGCGCACCAGAGGCGCGTGCAAATTCTTGGCGACCCAGAGCACCGAATGCGCGCACTTCTGCTGCAAGCGCATCAACCGGCTGCCGATGTTATCGCCCTTTGGGTCGGGTTTCTTCACGTGCGCCAAGTGCGCCGGAAGAATGATCAGGCTCTCGATCAGCGAGAACACCAGCGTCGACATGACCACGATCGAGATCACGCGTGTGAACTGACGCACGTCGCCTTCCAGGAGCATCATCGGGCTGAAGGCAATCATGGTCACGAACACGGAAGCCACCAGCGGCTTCAGCACCAGCTGCGTCGCCAGGATCGCGGAATCGGCGCCGTGGTGGCCGCGCTCTGCGCGTTCGTACACGGCTTCGCCGACGATGATGGCGTCGTCGACCATGATGCCGAGCACCAAGAGGAAGCCGAACACGCTCATAAAATTAAGCGAGACGTCCATGTACGGCAGGATGAAGAACGATCCCGCGAAAGCCGTCATGACGCCGAGCGTCGACCAGAACGCCACTTTCGGGTGCAGCGTCAGCAGCAGCAGGAAGAAAATCAGGAAGAAGCCCTGCGCCGCGTTCTGGAAAAGGATCCAGAGCAAAGAGTTGTAGTCCTCGCTCTCGTTGTAGATCGTCGTCACCTGGACGCCAGCGGGCAGCTCCGCGCGGATGTCCGTCAGAGCCTCCTGCACCGCCTTGTTGGTGTCCCAGATATTGAACTGGTCGGCGGTCTGAAGCGACACCAGCGCCGACGGCTCGCCGTTCATGCGTGAGTAGAGGTTGGTGTCCTGGAAGCCGTCGATGACTGTAGCGACATCGCCAACGCGTATGGCGCCGCCGTCAGGTGTCTGACGGATGATGATGTTCTCGAAGTCAAGTTCGCTGTCGGCGAGGTTGCGCGCCTGAAGCTGGAAATTGCCGTCGGCCGTCCGTACGTTGCCTGCGCCGACGTTGATGGAGTTCGCCCGCACTGCGCGCGCGACTTCGTCGAAGGTGAGCCCGTAGGCTTGCAGCGATGCTTCCGACACTTCGATCGACACTTCGGGCGTTCGCACGCCCACGACGATCGTGTTGGCGCCGCCGGGAAGCAGCGAGATACGATCGCGCAGCCGCTCAGCTGTGTCGCGCAGGGTGCGCTCCGGCACGTCGCCGTGAATGCCTATGATGATCGACCAGTTGCGGCCGACCTGGCGCGCCACCTGCATCGGCTCCATGCCCTGGGGCAAGCCGCTGATCGAAGCGACGCGCGAACGCACTTCCTCTGTCATCGCGTCGAC
The DNA here is from genome assembly GCA_052387215.1 of Caulobacteraceae bacterium. GTDB lineage: Bacteria > Pseudomonadota > Alphaproteobacteria > Caulobacterales > Aquidulcibacteraceae > Vitreimonas. The sequence continues at coordinate 7,499 of JBQTJK010000154.1, read as the reverse complement.
GTCAGTGCCCGGGTCGGCGGCGATGCGCACCCAGCCAAATCCCTCGCCCGAGCGTGAGCGCACCCAATCGACGTTGTCGAGATCGGCCGTCGCCTCCTCGACGCGGACGATGACCTGGCTCTCCATGTCCTCCGGGCTCGCGCCCGGCCACACCGCGTTGATGAACACGCCGTCGTCACTGCCCGGGGGCCAGAATTCCTTCTCCATCTGATTGAAGGAGAAGACACCCGCGACCACGGCGAAGATCATCAGCAGGTTGCCGGCTACGGGGTTGCGCCCCCACCAGGCGACGAGGCCCTTCAACATTCTTTTTCTCCTTTCCTCCCCCGCATGCGGGGGAGGTGGCGAGCGTGAGCGAGCCGGAGGGGGAGAGGCGCCGCCGCCCCCTCAGTCACGCTTTGCGTGACAGCTCCCCCGCACGCGGGGGAGCAAGACGCACGCTGTTTAGTCACGAATTTCCAGCTCTTGTTGTTGTGCGGCCGGCGCAGGCGTCGTGCTCTCGCCCGCACGGTCGATCGGCGTCACCGCCATCCCTTGGCGCGGAGACGTCAACACCGAAACGACGACCCGTTCGCCGTCTGCGACGCCTTCCCGGAAGAGCACTTCGTCCGCCGTCGTTTGCGCGGGGCGCACCTGCCGGACGTCGATCGTATTGTCGGCTCTGACGACGTAGACGAACTCATTGCGCTTCAGCGCGCTGCGCGGCGCCGCGACCAGAGTCTCTCGGCTTGAGCCCTCCAGCCGCGCCGACACGAACATCCCGGGCGCCAGCGGCGCCGAGTGGCGCGTGCTGAACGGATCGCGCACTTCAACGACGCCGTAGACCAAGCGCGTGCGTGCATCGACCGAAGCTTCGGTGCGCACCATGCGGCCCTCCCAGGCGCGAATGCGCCCACCCGTCACGCTGGTGACGTGGGCCGTCGGTCCAGGATTCGATGCGCTCGCGATGAAGCCCACCGGCAGATTCATCGACGCGAGATCTGCATCTGTCAGCGGCACGCGGATCTCCATCGTATCGGTGGCGAACATCACCGCTACCGGAGAGCCGGGCCCGACATAGTCGCCCACATTGGCGCGCCGCTCGCGCAGGCGTCCGGTGAACGGTGCGCGGATCGAGGCGCGGTTCAAGTCAAGCTCAGCGGAACGCAACGCCGCCTCGGACGCAGCGAGTTGCGCGCGGGCTTGCGCCAATTGCGGTTCCCGCACAGCGAGTGGCGGAGGTTCGCCGCGGCCCAGCGCCTGCCAATCTTGCCGCGCCAGCTCCCCTTCAGCTTCCTCGCGCGTCAGCGCTTCCTGCGACTGCGCCACTTGCGCGCGCGCGCGCACGACAGCGAGTTGGTAGTCGGCGGCATCGACGCGCGCCATCACTTCGCCTTGTGTGAAAGAACCGCCCTCGGCGAACTTCGGACTGGCCCAAACCAGACGCCCCGTCACCTGCGCCGCGAGCGTAGCCTCGACGCGCGGGCGCGCTTCGCCCTGGACGTTCACCGAAATTGTCGTGGGCCGTGCGTGTGCGACCGCGAATTGCACTGCTGGCGGGTGAGGGGCGTCGCCCTTCTCCTTCGCCTTCGGTCCGGTCATGATCATCAAGGCGAGCAGAAGCCCACCGCCAATGATGACGACGAGCGGTGCGGCAAAGATCGCGATCTGCTTCAGCCGCGCCAGGACGCCCTTCGGCTTTCCTTGGTCTGGCGCTGTTTGCGTCATCATGCTGAGGTCCATCTTGTTCAGGGCGTGACGTCCCGGTCTGCGTCGATGCCGCCCGGGCGGGCGCCGCCGCCAAGGGCGACGTGATAGGAGATGCGATTGGACACACGCGCCGCGCGTGCCGTGATGAGGCCGCGCTCAGCTTCGATACGGCGGGTGTAAGCGTCGATCAACTCGAACAGTGTGGCGACGCCGCGTGCGTACTCGCGCTCGGCCAAGGCCTGCGCCTCGCGCGCCTCATCGGCGGCGATGGCGAACTGCGCCTCGCGCACTTCGAGGCTCTGGTCGGCGCTGATCGTGCCTTCCACTTCCCGCCAGGCGCCGATTGCGGTGCGTACATATTCCGCTGCCGCCGCACGACGGTAGGCGACCGTTGCGCGGGATTCGGAGAAGAGCGCGCCGCCGTTGAAGATCGGCATGGTGAGACCGGCGACGAGATTCGACACCATGTTCACGCTATCGTCGATATCGGTAAGGCCTTCACCGCTGTTTCCCGCCGTGCCTGTGAGCGTGAGCCGCGGCAGCATGGCCGCACGTGCTTCGTGCATGCGAAACCCGGCTGCGCGCATGCGGTCTTCTGCTGCAAGCACGTCAGGGCGCCGCTCGAGCAGATCGGCTGGCGCGCCGGCGGCGGCGAGGAGGCTGAGTTGCGGCAGTTCGCCTTCGGCGCGGATCGTCCCGTCCGGATAGCGGCCCATGATTTCCTGCAAACGGCGCGCGGCGATCAGCAACTGATCCTGCGCCTGCGCCTGGAACGCGCGCGCCGACGCCACTTGGCTACGCGCGGTGCGAAGCGCCAATGAGGCGGCGATGCCTGCATCGTAACGGCGCTGGGTGAGATCGAGCGCCCGTTCGCGGGTCTGCAGGTCTTCCTGCGCCAACGCCAACAATTGCTGCGCTTCGATCAGATCGACCCATGCCTGCGCCGATTGGCCGGCAACCGAAAGCCGCGCATCGCTCAGGTCTTCTTCCGCCGCATCGGCGCTCAGATCCGAAGCGAGTGCGCGAGACGCAAGACGACCCCAAAGATCAATCTCCCAACTCGCGACAACGCTCGACGTCATGAACTCCTCGCGGAGCCGATCATTGTTCGGATCAACATCAAGGTCGTCTGGTGTTTCCGTGCGTGTGCCATCGACGCCGACGCTCAGGCTCGGCAGCAGATTGCTCCCAAACGATCCTCGCGCGCGCCAGCGCGCCGCCCGGTAGCGCGCTTCGACGATTTGAAGCTCGGGGCTGCCCGCGAGCGCTTCACGCGTTAGCGCCGACATCTCGGGTGAGTTGAGATCGTCCAGCCACGTTGCCGCCGGGGAGGCGACCAATTCAGCCGCGCGCTCGGCGCCGATCGCATCGGCCGCGACATAGGAGTCCGGCTCCGGGGGCAGATTGCGTCCCGCGCACGACCCGGCCGCGGCCACCAGGCCCACGCCGATCAAGAGACGCACCCCGTATTTCATGTTCCCTCGCAGCACAGGCTCTAGCCGCCGCCCTCTCGAAAGTCAATAAATCTGTATTGAAATTCGATAAGGTTTTGTTGCAACAGCTAGGGCGCACGTCCCCTGTCATGGCTTTGATGCCGGCGCAGGGGTTCTTGGATGCGGCGGCTCCCGCTGCACGACAAAGCGCCTGCTTTCGGCGATCGACGGTTCCAGCACGGCTATGACGGCCGGAGCAGGCTCAATCCTACACCTCGCCTTGCGCGAGTCCCGGCGCGGGCCCTAAGCCGGATCGGTATGGCAATGAACCGGCTCGCTCCGCCGCGCTGGCGTTTGGATCGCATTCCGGCGGCCGCGTGGGCGGCTGGCGCCCTTGCGGCGCTGGCGGCGCTGCTGGCGTTTTTCGCCAGCGCCTCCGCAGCGGTGCTCATGGTTCTCGCCGCGGCGGCCTGCTACTGGGCCATGCGCGAGGGCAGGCGCTTCGTCATCTCATCAACCGGCGACGACACGATCGAACTGGTCGGTCTCGCCGAACTCGCACCGCTGCTCGAAGCGCTGCCGGATCCCGCTCTTCTGGTGAGCGCTGACGGGCGCATCGTCGGCTCCAACGGTGCAGCGCGGCGCCAGATGCATTTCGAGGCGCGGGGACAATTTCTCACCTCCATCCTTCGCCAGCCCGACGTGCTCGAAGCGGTGCAAGCAGCAGTGCGGGAGGGCGAGACGCGGGCGGTCGAATACGAAACGCCGGCGCAGGTCGATCGCCATACACGTTGCTATGTCGCGCCCGTCAACTGGGGCGCGGAACGCGCGGCAATGATGGTTTTTCACGACCAAACCGCAAGAATCAGCACCGAGCGCATGCGCGCCGATTTCCTCGCCAACGCCAGCCACGAGCTCCGCACGCCGCTTGCTTCGCTCACGCTGTTGATTGAAACGCTGTCAGGCCCCGCGCGCGAGAATGCTGCCGACCGCGATCGTTTCTTCGCGATGATGCAGGTGCAGGCAGACCGCATGCGTCGATTGATCGACGATTTGTTGTCGCTCTCCCGTATCGAACTGGATGAACACGTCCCGCCTTCCGATCGCGCCGATCTTGCCGCTGTCGCCCGCGAAGTCGCCGACTCGCTCGCGCCCGTCGTGCGCGAGCGCAACGTGACGCTCCACGTCAAGACTCCCGGCAAGCCTGTCACCGTCGTCGGCGAACGCTTCCAGCTCGCGCAAGTGGTGCAGAATCTCATCGACAACGCCGTGAAGTACACGCCCAACGGCGGCGCGGTGACGATCGAAGTCGCCGCCTCAGGCGACCGCGAAGAGGTTGTCGTCCGAGCCGGCCGGCGCTGGGAAGAGGCCGGCCGCGCGGCGCTGCTTACCCCGACCGCCGCCGCCAACCGGTCCTACGCCTACGTACGCGTCGAGGATTCCGGGCCCGGCATTGCCCGCCGCTTCCTTCCCCGCCTCGGCGAGCGCTTCTTCCGTGTCGAACGCGAAATGGGCGACGAACGCGGCGGAACAGGACTTGGCCTCGCCATCGTCAAGCACATTGTGAACCGTCACCGGGGGGGATTCCTGGTCGAAAGCCAGCCCGGGCGCGGCGCCGCCTTCGCCGCCTATGTGGAACTGGCCGAGGAGGGCTGATGTTACGCAGAGGCGTTTTCACATCAGTGTCATGGAACGCCCCTAGAAGCGCACGCATCGGGGGATGGCAGGTCTCGGTGCGCCACACCGCGAGTAGGGGTCTGACGACATGGAATTTTCTGCCGCCGGATCGGAACGCGCGCCCCAACACGGACCCGCGATGACAGCCCCCGCCGTAAGAGCCGGCGCAGGTTCGCTGGTCGGTGCGCCGGTAAAGATCGCATCGCGCGACGTAAACGTCTTCTACGGCGAGAAGCAGGCGTTGTACGACGTGTCGATGGACATTCCCGATCGCGCGGTGACCGCGTTTATCGGTCCCTCGGGATGCGGCAAGACTACGTTCCTTCGCTGCTTCAACCGCATGAACGATCTGATCGACAATTGCCGGGTTAGCGGCTCGCTGCTGATCGAGGGTAAGGACGCCTACGCGAAGAACGTTGATCCTGTGGTGCTTCGCACCCGGGTCGGCATGGTGTTCCAGAAGCCCAATCCATTTCCGAAGTCGATCTACGACAACGTCGCCTACGGGCCGCGCATTCACGGCATGGCCAGGAGTAAGCGGGAGATGGACGAGATCGTCGAAAAGTCGCTGAAGCGGGCGGGTCTGTGGGATGAGGTGAAGGATCGCCTCGCTCAACCGGGCACCGGCCTCTCCGGCGGCCAGCAGCAGCGCCTGGTCATAGCCCGCACGGTGGCGGTGAACCCCGATATCATCCTGATGGACGAACCGTGCTCGGCGCTGGATCCGATAGCCACGGCGAAGATCGAGGAGCTGATCGACGAGCTCCGCGAGAACTATTGCATCGTCATCGTTACCCACTCGATGGCACAAGCGGCACGCGTGTCGCAGAAGACGGCTTTTTTCCACCTGGGCAAGCTGGTGGAGACCGGAGCGACCGAGGAAATCTTCACGAACCCTCGCGACTCGCGCACGCAGGACTATATTACAGGCCGGTTCGGCTGATCCCATGGCCGTCCCGAAACGATCACGCAGCGTGCCGGCCCTGGCGCGCCGGGTTAAGGCTATGGCAGAGCATACCGTCAAGGCGTTCTCCGAAGAGCTCGATGCGATCACCCAAGAGGTCGCGCGCATGGGCGGCTTAGCGGAGACGGCGATTAACGATGCGCTCTCCGCTGTCGCCCGCCGCGACACCGAACTGGCGCAGATCGTCATCCAGCGCGATCCGAAGATCGACGCCGCCCAACGCGAGATCGAGAGGCGCGCGATCAAGCTGTTCGCGCTGCGCCAACCGATGGCCAGCGACCTTCGCGTTGTCCTCACGGCCTGGCGCATCGCCGGCGAACTGGAGCGCGTCGGCGATCTTGCGAAAAACATCGCCAAGCGGGCGCTGATCCTGAACCAGGATGAGCCGATCCAGCTGACGCGCAGTGTCGAACGCATGGGCAAGATCGCGGGCGCACACCTGAAACAGGTGCTCGACGCGTATGCCAACAGGGACGTGCAGGCTGCGATCAGCGTATGGAACTCAGACGACAACATTGACGCGCACTACAATTCGCTGTTCCGCGAGTTGCTGACCTACATGATCGAAGATCCGCGCATGATCTCGTCCTGTGCGCACCTGCTGTTCATCGCCAAGAATCTGGAACGAGTGGGCGATCACGGCACTAACATCGCTGAATACATCCACTTCCTCGTCACCGGCGAGGAAATCGCTACGCAGCGCCCGCGCGGGGACGCATCGGAGTAGAGGCTGGGGAGCCATGGCCAAGCCAACGCATGTGCTGGTGGTCGAGGACGAAGCGGCCTTGGCTGACCTCTTGAGGTACAACCTCGAGAAGGAAGGCTACCGCGTTTCAGTCGCCAATGACGGCGAAGAAGCGCTGGTGGTGGCCGATGAGAACGCGCCCGACCTCGTCGTGCTCGATTGGATGCTGCCGAAGGCGCCGGGCATCGAAGTGTGCCGCCGGTTGCGCGCGCGCCAGGACACGCGCAACACGCCGATCGTGATGCTGACCGCACGCACAGAAGAGAGCGACCGCATCCGCGGCCTCGATGTCGGCGCCGACGATTATGTCACCAAGCCCTTCTCGATGAATGAGCTGCTGGCGCGCCTGCGCGCCGTCATGCGCCGAATCCGTCCAGGCTTGGCCGACGATAAGATCATCGCCGGCGACATTGTCATGGATCGCGTCTCGCACAGGGTGAAGCGCGGCAGCCGCGACGTGCACTTAGGCCCGACCGAATTCCGCATCCTCGACCACCTGATGCAGCACCCAGGCCGCGTGTTCAGCCGTGAGCAATTGCTCGACGCCGTTTGGGGCTCCGACGTCTATGTCGAGGCACGTACGGTGGACGTGCACATCGGCCGCCTGCGCAAGGCGCTGATGGTGGGGGACGAGACCGATCCTATCCGCACCGTCCGCAGCGCTGGGTACGCGCTGGACGTAGAGGCTTAGAGCCCCAGCGCTAAGCCGTGCCCACTTTGGCCGGATCGATCAGGTATTCGCGTCCGCAGAATTGGCAGCGGGCGTGCAAAGAGCCATCCGGCTCAATCAGGTCGTGCAGTTCGCTAGACGGGAATTGGCGCATCACGTTTGTGAGGCGCTGTTCGTTGCAGGTGCAGCGGTCCTCGAGCGCGGAAGGCTCGGCCATGCGCACGTCTTCTTCGTGGAACAGGCGATAGAGCAGGCGACCGGCGCCGATCCCCGCAACCACCACATAGTGATCAGTAAGACAGCCCAAAAAGAACAAACCCC
>JBQTJK010000153.1:0-23336 GCA_052387215.1 Caulobacteraceae bacterium | reverse complement strand
GATAGACCATCGCCAACACGGAGGCCAATCGTTCGGCGCGTTCCACAGCGCTCGGCGCCTCGAACGGCACGCCCGCGCCGGCGACCTTTGCTTTCGCGCGCGTGATGCGCTGCTCCATCGCGCTTTCTCCGACCAGAAACGCGCGCGCGATCTGCGGCACGGTGAGGCCGGACACAATGCGCAGCGCAAGCGCAACTTGCTGTGTGGCCGGCAGATCTGGGTGGCAGCAGATGAACAGCAGCCGCAAGACGTCGTCGCGATAATCGGCCTCGTCCAGCCGCTGCACGACCTCGGCTTCGACATCGCCCAGGTCAGAGAGCTTCTCCTCGTCCGGCAGTGCTGTCTGCTTGGCGCGCCGGCGGGTGACATCGATGGCCGCGTTGCGGCCGACCATGATCAGCCAAGCGGCGGGATCGCGCGGCGGGCCGTTCTTGGGCCAGTTCTTCAGCGCCCGGAGGCAGGCGTCCTGGTAGGCCTCCTCGGCCAGATCGAGGTCGCGGAAATAGCGCAAGAGCGCTGCGACCGCCTGGGGCCGCGCGGAGACGAGCGCCGCGTCGATCCAGGCCAGGTCAGTCATGGCTTAGCGCGCCTCTGCGGGCGCGCCCGGGTTGTAGAGCATGACCGGCCGCAGCTCGTAGGCGCCGCCCGGGTTGGCGACCGTCAGCTCGCGGGCGAACTGGAGCCCCTCCTCCAGATTCTCGACCTCTATAATGTAGAAGCCGAGCAACTGCTCCTTGGTCTCGGCGTAGGGACCGTCGAGGATTTCGTTGTCCTTTTTCCGCAGTGTCGTGGCGGCCGAGGTGGGCAGGAGGCGAAGAGATGGCTTCAGTTTGCCAGTCTTCTCCCACTTCTCGTGCACCACGCTGAGGCGGGCCATGACGGCGTCGTCCTCTTCCTTGGTCCAGGCGAAGACTGTCGCCTCGTCATTATAGCAAAGAACGGCATAGAGCATCGGATAAGGCCTCATGTTTAGTGGACGAACGCCTAGCGTCCTTGCCGACATGGCGTCGAGGATTTCCTCACAAAGCCGTCATTCGCTTAAGTCACAGCAATGTTTCGTCGACGCGCTTGACGCTGCCGCGGCGGCTTCGTTCAACCGTTGGTCGAGGTGGGAGAAAGATGGCGGAGGTTTTCATTGCTGCGGCGCCGGACGCGGACACGCAGGCTGGCGGCCTCGCCCAGGCATTGAAGACCCTCGGTTTCGACGCCGCCGCTGGCGCGCCCGTCGACGCCGAAATCAGCAAGCTCGTCGAAACCTCGAAGTGCGTGATCGGTCTTTGGTCGGTAGGCGCGCCGACACCCCAACTCGCCATGTTGGCGGCGCTGGCGCACGAGCGGAAGAAGCTGGTCAGCGCCGAACTTTTTCCGGACGCCACGCCCGCGCCCTTTCGCGACGCGCCGCGCATCGACCTGGCGCTTCGTGACCGCACGGCGTTCAGGACCCGCTTCGAGGCGCTGATTGTCGAGATCGACAAGCTCTCGCCGACCAAGGCGAACCTGGCGGCGCTGCCCAGCGTGCTGGCGGTCGCGCGGTCGACGCTGCTGAAGCGGCGCGCGACGCCGGGCGAGAAACGCTGGAAGACATTGGGCATGTTCGCCACCGCGGTCGCGACGTTCTTCGTAGTGGGCTTTGGCGCCGGACGGGTGATCAACATGTGGCGGTCAGGCGAACTCCGGTTCGCGACCACGCAGGCGGCCGCAACGCCAACCGCAGCGCCGGCGCCTGAGCTGACGGCGGCGGCGTTGGAGCGGACGCCTTGGCGCGAGGTGGCGTCGAGGATTGACGACCCGCTCGCGCAGCAAATCAAGACACGCGCCAGCGTGGGCGACGCAGATGCGCAGACGTTGGCGTGCCTCGGCCACATGGCTGGCGCTCCTGGCTTTCTGCCAAGCCCTACAGCGGCGCGCCAACAGTGCGATTCGGCGGCGGCACAGGCGAATGCGGCGGGCTTGTATCTCTCGTGGCAGCTGCATCGCACCGCCCCGCACGCTGGCCTCGACGCCGCAACGGCGGCGGCGCGGTTGAGGCAAGCCGCGGAGGCCGGCTTCACCGCGGCGCAGATCGATTACGCCGCGACGCTTCCTCTAGACCGCACATCTCAGGTCGAAGCCGGCCGGTTATGGCTGGCGGCGGCTGAACGCGGCGATCCGCGCGCGCAGTTCTTCTACGCGCGCTGGCTTCGCGACAGCGTAGCCGGCCCCCGCGATCCGACGGCGGCAATCCCCTTCCTGGAGCGCGCCGCTAACAGCAACCAGCCCGAGGCGCAGCACATGCTGGCGACGCTTTATCGCGACGGCATCGGCGTGCCGCGCAACGAGGAGCGTGCAAAGGCCCTCTACGACCGGGCTGCTCGCCAGCAGCACGCGCCGTCGATGTTCAACCTAGCCGACATGCTGCGCGGGTCGCCGGAGGAGCGCGCGCGGGCGGTTGAACTCTATCGACAGCTCGCCTGCATGACCGACGAGCACCAGATCCAGCCGCGCGCCGTGCAACGACTGCATGCATTGCAGGAAACCTTCGCCTGCCGCTAACAGAACGGCGATGGCCTGGCGCAAGACCTATGACGGCGCGGAACCGCAGCGGGTCAATAGATGGCTCGCCAGTGAAGGCGTGTGCTCGCGCCGCGAGGCCGAGGAGCTGATCGGCAAGGGCCTCGTGCGGATCAACGGCGAGCGCGTGGACGATCCCGGACGTAAGATTCTCCCGGGGCAAACAATCGATGTCGGCGACGACCGGGCGCGATCGAAGATCAGCGCGTTGCTCAACAAGCCCGTTGGCTTTGTTTCGGCGCAGCCCGAGGGCGATCAAGTGCCCGCCGCGCGGCTATTGACGCGCGCGAACCTCATCGGCGCGCCTCGCAACCTGCCGACCACGCGCACGAGCCTCGCTCCGTTGGGGCGGCTCGACCAGGATTCGCGCGGGCTCCTCTTGTTGAGTGAAGACGGCGTCTTGGCGAAAGCGGTGATCGGCGCGGAGTCGAAGCTGGACAAGGAATATCTGGTCGGCGTCCGCGGACAGATCACGGACGCCAAGATCGCTCTGCTTCAACATGGACTTCACCTCGATGGACGCCAGCTGAGGCCAGCGAAGGTAAGCCTCGTCGAGCCGCAACGTCTGCGCTTCATCCTGAACGAAGGCCGCAACCGCCAGATCCGGCGCATGTGCGAACTGGTGGAGCTGAAGGTCGTTGACCTCTTGCGTATCCGCATCGGGCCGTTGGAATTGGATGGTTTGCCAGAAGGCAAGTGGCGCGCGCTGACAGGGCCTGAGCGAGAGGCGCTCGTTCGCGCGAGTAAGTAGTTCACATTGCGTTGCGGCGGCGCAGTTCTTCCAGCAGCGCGCGGTCGAAGCCCTCGGGCGGGGCACGGTTCAGCGCTTGAACGAACTCAGTCACGTCAGAGCGCGCGTGCGCCTGCTCGAAACTCTCGCCCGGAATGATATGACGGCGGAAGAGATACTCATCGGAACGGCCGGTGAAGACATAAGCGGGCGCCCAGTGGAAGCCTGCCGCCTTCGCCAGCTCGTTGGTGCAGTTGGACGTAATCGTGTTGTAGTAGCGCGGCTGCGTTTCCAGCGCTTCGGTGCGCTCCAGCAAGCGGCGCAACAAAGAGCGCTTCTGCTCATCGGTGATAGCGACCGGATAAACGAACACTTCGTGGTCGAGCATTACGGCGCGGCGCGTGAGCAAATCGCGCGCGCTGGCCCAGATGTATGCCAGCTCGAACGTATTGAAGATGCCACGTAGGGCTGAATATTCCTCGCCCTGCTCTCGCCGCGCCTCAATGGTGAGGCCCAACATACGATCGCCTTCGAATTCAAACAGCAGCAACGTATGCGCAGCGAGCTGCGAGCCCGGCTGCGGCTCAAGCATGAACCAGACTTCGCGCAGGTCCTCGATCGGATAGCCCGCACTGACATAGCTCTCGGACGTTGGCCCCTCGCTGTTGTAGCTCCAATCGCTCACAGGGGTGACGTCGAAGCGCTCGTCAGTCACGGCCACATCAGGCGCGTGCGCGAGATAGGGGTACCAGTTACGATCTTGACGCGGCGGCCCGGTGACGCAAGCAGCGCTGCCGAGAACCATGATGAGAGCGATGCAGGCGAACGCTGGGCGCAAGGGGTGCTGACCAAACCAGTTGAGGATGCGCTTCATGATCGCCCCCGTATCGCCGCCTACGCCAGGGGCGTTCGGCCTAGCGTGGAATCTAGGCAGGATTTCTTGCCCGAGCATTGCCGGACCGGCCCGCGCCCCCATCTCCAGGGGTGGCGACAGCACAGCGACGTGCTATGTGCGCAGGGTCAACCCCGGCAAGGAGATCTTCCTATGGCGCTCCGTATTGGCGACAAAGCCCCCGACTTCGAAGCCGAGACCACGCAGGGCAAAATCAAATTCCACGATTGGATCGGCGATAGCTACGCGATCCTGTTCTCTCACCCGAAGGACTTCACCCCGGTCTGCACAACGGAGCTCGGCTACCTCGCCAAGCTCGAGCCGGAGTTCAAGAAGCGCAACGTGAAGATCATCGGCCTATCGGTCGATCCGGTCGGCGATCACGACCGCTGGCGCGGCGACATCCGTGAAGTCACGGGCGGCGACGTGCAATATCCGATGATCGGCGATCACGATCTCAAGGTCGCGAAACTCTATGACATGCTGCCTGGCGACGCCGGCGAGACGAGCCAAGGCCGCACCGCCGCAAACAACGCGACTGTACGGACTGTGTTCATCATCGGCCCGGACAAAGTCATCAAGGCGACGCTGCAGTATCCGATGTCCTCGGGCCGCAACTTCGATGAGGTGCTGCGCCTGGTGGATTCAATCCAGCTCACCGCCAACCACAAGGTGGCGACGCCGGTGAATTGGAAGCAGGGCGAAGACGTCATCATCGTGCCAGCGGTGTCCGACGAAGAGGCCAAAACACGCTTCCCGGACGGCTGGAAGACGGTGAAGCCCTACCTGCGGGTGGTGCCGCAGCCGAAGGGCTAGGTCGTTGCAGTTTCCTTCCCGTGCGTCATGCTAGGGCAAAGCCAGCGCGGCGAAAGGCGCGGGAGGAACGCGATGATTTTCGAGCAAGTCGCCACCGGCGGCTGCCAATCGTATCTGATCGGCTGTGGTGAGACCTGTGTGGCCGCCGTGATCGATCCGGAACTACGCCAGCTCAATCGCTATCAGGCGCTTGCCGCCCAGCATGGCGTGCGCATCCGCTACGTGATCGATACCCACACCCACGCCGACCATTTCAGCGGCAGCAAGCAGCTGGCCGAAACGCTGGATGTGCCGGTGGTCGCGCATGAGAAATCACCCTCGCCTTACGTGACCATGCGAGTCGAGGAAGGCGATCTGGTCAAGGTCGGCGGCTTACGGCTCTCGGTGCTCCATACGCCCGGCCATACGCAGGACTCAATGTGCCTAGTCATGAGCGACCGGGTATTTACAGGCGACACGCTGCTGATCGGGGCCACCGGCCGCACCGATCTGCCCACAGGCGATCCGGAGCAGCTCTACGACAGCCTCTTCAACAAGCTGCTGAAGCTCGATCCCGAACTCAAGGTCTACCCCGCCCACAATTACAAGGGCCACACCTGCTCGACGCTTGAGGAGGAGATGCGATCCAATCCGCGCCTGCAGAAGCGAGATCGCGAAGAATTCGTCGCCATGATGCGCGCGCATTCGCCGTCGATGCCGGAGCATCTGACCGAAGCGCTGCGGGTGAACATGAGCGGCGCGACGAGCGTCGCGCAGCTCCTGAGCGAGGCGGCGGCGGAAGTACCGTTCATGTCGATGGACGAAGTGAAAGCGCGGGTGGAGAGCGGCGCGAACGATCTTATCGTGCTCGACGTCCGCGAGAAGGATGCGTTCGAAACCGGACATATCCCGAACGCGACGCATCTTCCGCGCGGACAGCTTGAGCTACGCGTAAATGAGGCGTTCCCTGATCCAACTGTTCGGATTGTCACCTATTGTGAGTTCGGCAAGATCTCCACCTTGGCCGCGGCGACGCTGCGGCGGATGGGCTTCATGCATGCGATCGCCTTGGACGGCGGCATGAAGGCGTGGAAGGAACATGGCTTCCCCGTTGAAGCCGGCGCCACGACGCCGCACTGACCGCTTGCTTCCTCAAACTCTAGGCCAGCACATCGCCTGCCGCCGGATGGCGGCGGAAGTAAGCGACGGCGAAGGCGCAGCTTGCACGCAAGCGCAGGCTTTCAGCGCGGGCTTGGTCAACCACGTGGTTCATCAGCTTCGTAGCGTAGCCGCGCCCGCGCGCCTCAACCGGCGTCTCGACGTGCATAATGACGCGCACGCCCGCGACATCGCGGTAGTCCGCCCAAGACTGGCCCTCCGGAGCGTCCAGTTCGTATTGGTGCCGTTCGGCATTGTCGCGGAAAGGGCTCATGCAGTCAGGACATGGGCTTTGGCTGCCAGAGTTCAATCTTGCGGCCTTCTAGGTCGATGATGTGAGCGAAGCGCCCGTTCGCTTCGTCCGGAAACAGTTTCACCGGCTCGACCCCGGCCGCCTTCGCACGTGCCAGGATAGCGTCCAGATCGTCGACCATCAGGTTGATCATGAACTCCTTGTTCGACGGTGAAAAATAGTCGGTGTCCTGCGGAAACGAGCTGAACACCGTTCCCGAACCGGGATGCGCCGCGGCGATATCCGGCGTGAACAATGCCCCGCCCCAGTCGGCGAACTCCATGCCCAGGACGCGGCTGTACCATTCGCGCATGGCGTCGCCGTCGCTCGATTTGAAGAACACGCCGCCAATGCCAAGCACCTTTGCCATCCGCTCGCCTCCGGCTAAGTCCCTCGCGTGAATTATCGCCATGCCTTCCATGCAGGCAACCATGCCGACGTTCTGAAGCACGCCGTGCTGTTATTCTGCCTCGATGCGCTCAAACGCAAGGAAACTCCGTTCGCAGTGCTCGATACGCACGCCGGCCGAGGGCTCTACGACCTCGCCAGCGTGGAAGCCGAGCGCAGCCTAGAATGGCGCGACGGCGTTGGGCGGCTGTGGGATTGGGCCGATCCGCCGCCGCTGGTTGCACGCTATCTCGCAGCGGTGCGCAGCTTCAACGCGGACGGGCGGCTGCGCAATTATCCCGGCTCGCCGGCTCTCGTGACGACCAACCTGCGCGACAGCGACGTGTTCACGGCGTGCGAACTACACCCCGAGGATCACGCCGCATTGCGCCGGACGCTGCCGCACAAGTCCAACGTTCAGGTGCACGAGCGCGACGGCTGGGAAGCGCTTGGCGCGCTGTTGCCACCGGCGCAGCGGCGCGGTCTTGTGCTGGTCGATCCGCCCTATGAAGCTCCAGATGAGCTCGACGGAGCGGCGCGGGCGCTTGGCGCAGCGCTAAAGCGGTTCAGGCACGGCATGTATCTGTGGTGGCGGCCGCTGAAGAGCGCAGCTGCGCTCGATGCGGCGGATGCGGAAGCGCGCGCGCACGGTGCGCGCGAGACGTTGCGCGCGGATCTGTGGGTCGCAACGCCGCAACGCGAAGGCAAACTGGTTGGATCAAGCGTGTTTCTGATCAATCCGCCGTTCGACTTGCGGGATACGCTGAGCGAAGAGCTGCCCTTCCTGGCGGACGCGCTGACGAAAGGGCAGAGCGGCTGGCGGCTGAGCTAGAGACGTCAAAAGGGCGCGGATTGCTCCGCGCCCTTCCCCCTTGCCACGAGCGTCACCATCTCAGGCGACGATCATCGCGGCTTGGCTCAAAGTCGCCCAAGCAACCGGGATGAACACGGCGGCGGCTGCGATCAGGCAATAGAACTTGGTCATGTCGTGCTCCCTGGCTGGATCGGTTGTCAATCGCGTCATGGCGACGATCCCAAGCTATGAACGAGCCGGGCGTGCTGCCGTTACCGTTGTCACCCCGCTGGACGAATGCGGGCGCGGCGCCCCATGAAGCCTTCATGACGATCGAGCAAGCCTTCGCATTCCTGCAACAATGGCACGTTGCCGTACCGATTGTGCTGGCGACGATGGCGGCGTTCTTCTTCGCCGGACGGCGTTGGACCGCCCTCTATGTCGGCCTGATGCCTTTCATCAATTGGTCATTCGCGGCCGTGGAAACGTATCCGATCCCAGCGTGGCTCGGCGGCGGTTTGTTTCAACCGCTGGCCATCGTGACCGGTCTCGTTTTGGTCGTCCGCGACTTCGCACAGCGCGAGATGAAACACTGGATCTGGGCCGCGATGATCGTGGGCCTAATCCTCTCGACGCTCACGTCCTGGATCACAGTGGTCGTCGCCAGCGGCCTCGCCTTTCTGATCAGCGAAACCGTCGATTGGGTGGTCTACACACTTTCCCGACGTCCGCTTTCGCAGCGCATCATGATCTCGAGCCTGGTCTCTGCGCCGCTCGATCAGATCGTCTTCATCGGTCTAGCGTCGCTGGTGGTCCCCGGCATATTCGCCTGGGGGACGATTCTGACCGGCATCGCGTCGAAGCTGCTGGGCGCCTGGGTGGTCTCGCGCGCCATCGCGGCACAAGAACACCGCAGCGAACCGCAAAACGACATGAATCCCGCGTAAACCAGGACTTGCCGCTTGCGCGGTGGAAGCCCCTCGCGCATAAGCGCAGTGTGAAGAGCCGGTCGTGTTGGCTGGCGGTGGTGCGAAGTTCCGCAGAGTGCGGCAGAAGTTTCTTTCCCCAACAAAGCAGAAATTCGCGGTGACGTGCGTACGCCTTTGCGTGCGCGCGGCCGATGGCGCGCGCCTCGGCCTTGAGCAGGAAATGTGGAAATGAGTTTCGACGACGATTTCAGCGACGACGACGACAGCAGCAAGAAGAAGGAAAAGCGCGGCGGTCGCGGCCGCGAACGTGACAACCCAGAATTCAGTGGCGGCGGCGAACCGCCGGGTGGTGGCGGCTTCAGCGGCGGCGGTGGCGGCTACGGTGGCGGTGGCGGCGGCGGTGGTGGCGGCTATCGCGGCGGCGCCGGTGGCGGCGGCTATCGTGGCGGCGGCGGTGGTGGTGGCGATCGCGGCGGTGGCGGCGGCTATGGCGGCGGCGGTTATCGCGGCGGCGGCGGCGGCTTCGGCGGCGACCGTGGCGGTGGCGGTGGCGGTGGCTATCGCGGTGGCGGTGGCGGCGGCGGTTACGGTGGCGGCGGCGGTGGATACCGCGGCGGCGGCGGTGGCGGCGGCTTCCGCCGTGAAGGCGGCGGTGCCGGCGGCTTCAGCGGCGGCGATCGTCCCCCGCGTCAGCCGCTTGGCGATCCGCAAGACGGCGTCGTGAAGTTCTTCAACGGCGCGCGCGGCTTCGGCTTCATCACGCCTGACGGTGGCGGCGCCGACGTGTTCGTGCACGTGAGCGCTGTCGAGCGCGCGGGCCTCACGCAACTGGTCGAAGGCCAGCGCGTGAACTTCCAGACCCTGCCGGACACCAAGGGCAAAGGCCCGAAGGCCGTGAACCTGAAAGTCGTCGAATAGACGGCTTCGGAGCCTGAACATGCGAGGGCCCGCGGGATCGCTCCTGCGGGCCTTTACTGTTGTGCCTCACTGCAGCGGCATGAACATTTCAATCCGCGCGGGCCTTGATCCGTCTGGCGCGCCTGGATCAATAACGGTGTGCCAATCAGGGGCTCCTTCGCGTTTCGCGATGCGATGTGCTTGGACGTATGCATCCATCTGGTCCTGTGCGGCGGCCATGTTGTTGCGATCGCCCTCGACGAGGACATGCATGGCCGGACCAGACGGCGTCTCGCCCAGTTGTACACCGACGACGGTCAGCGGACGCGCGCCGGAATAGGGATAGCCAACGCGATATGTCATACGTTGTTGAGTTTGCTCGATGATGACGCGCGTCAAAGGTCCGGCTTGTGTGAGCTGGTATTCGCTCATGAAGCGGCGCACCTGGTCCAGACCTAAGGACTCGGCGCGCTCGATCTCGGCCCGTGTGTTCGCTGCGTCTGCGGAACCCGGAGCGGGCGGGGTCACTTCGACCACGGAGTAGATAAACGGCTGTGGTTGGATTTCGTCGAACTGCGGATTGAGGTTCTCAAAATTCACATTCGGCAGTTGCTCGGCAAGCGTCTTTAGTCGCTCGAGGCCGTTGTCGAGTTCCTTCTCGACCATCCCCCGCAGAATGAGGTTCATGTAGCGGCACGGCACGTTGATCCAACCCTCGCCGCACTCTGCGGTGACTGTCCAAGCGACGGCAGTGCCGCCCTCAACCGGACGCAGCATCATGTCGGCGTTGAGGGTCGCGCGCTCACCCATTTCGAGGATGCTCTGAACTTCTTCGTTGTGCGTCGAGTTCACGATCGACATGCGCCCGGACCCCACCTCCCGCACGTCCGACACCCAGCGCATGGTCTGGCCAGCGCCCGGCTCACCTGAAAACGTGTAGTCAGCGTCCGGATCGCGCGCGTAGTACGGCGACCATTCCTTGGCGATCCTCAGATCGTTCACCATGGCGAATACCGCTGCCCGCGGCCGTTCCACCGTCTGAGTGCGCGTCACTTCCAGCCCGTTCGGCAGGAGGAAGGCGCCGACGGCGTAGAGCGCGCCCAAAACGAGCGCGACAACCAGCAGCAACCCCAGAAACCATCTCATGCGCCGGCCCCCGCACGTGAGCGCAAGGGCTTATCATCAGCGCAGAGCCGCCGCCACGCGCCGCCATGCACGCTTGCATGGCACGCGCCCTGCTCGCGCCTAGCGCGAACCCATGCAGACGTATTGTGCGTCATCACCCAACCCGGACGACGCCCTCCCAGCCAGAGCTGGATTACCACAAGGAAAGGCGGCCCGTCAGCCCGCTGCTGCAGATGCTAAAAGCGTGTGGCGTCCCAGACATCGAATTCGTGGGCGATGCAGCGCTCCATCAGCTCGCGCCAAACTGGCCCGGCGATGGTCCAGGACAGGCCCTCACGTTCGGCCTCGGCCTTCACGTTCGCGAGCACCTGCTGGATCCGCGCTTCGTCGCGGACCGCGTCACGGGTAGGTTTAATGCGTGCGGCGGCGTCCATGTAGCCCTGCCGGCGCGCGATCAACGCCACCAGCATGCGGTCGACTTCGTCCACTCCCGCGCGCACCTCGAGCATGGTTTCGCAGATCTCAGGGTCGGGTGCGACGAACGCTTTTGAGGGCTTCGGCGCCAATTTGCGAACGTTGTCCATGGGCTGAACCTGAGCGCAGCCGCGACGTGGGTCGATTGGTCATGGCGTCGCGGCGAGCTCCGTGAGAACGCGCTCTTCAGGTGCATCATAACGGGCGATGCGGAGGCTCACCTCGCGCATGGACGCGAGCTTCGGCATGAAGGCCGCAAGCGACGGCGACAGCATGTGCGCGGCCACCGCCTCTTCGCTGGCCCAGCGCTCAACGATTTGAAGCAGGCCAGGATCGTTGATGTCGGCCGCGAAAGCGTACGCAAGATTGCCGTCTTCGCGGCGGGTTTCAGCCGCGAGCTCGGCAGCGGCATTGCGGAGCGCATCGAGGTTGTCCGCATGCACGCGGACCCATCCCTGCACGACGATCATGGTGGAACTCCAGGTGTCAGCGATCCCTGACTCGCCTAAGGCGACAGACCGCTGGGATCAAGCGGCGGCGATCCCCATTTGTTGGGCTACACTGACGACTCGATGAGCGGCGCCGACAAACCCACCCTGCCCGCGCTGGAGCACTTGCCCAGTGAAGATAAGCCCGCGCCGGCGCTCAAGGGCATCGAGGCTATCCGCGATGCATGGAAACGCATGCCGGCCAAGCCTGGCGTCTATCGCATGATCGGCGCTGACGGCGAGGTGCTTTATGTCGGCAAGGCCAAGAGCCTCAGGGGGCGTGTCGGGCATTATGCGCAAGGACGCGGGCACACTAACGCGATCTACCGGATGATACACCAAACCGCGTCTATGGAGATCATCGTAACGGCGACTGAAACCGAAGCGTTGCTGCTCGAGACCAACATGATCAAGCGGCTGCGGCCGCGCTACAACGTGCTGATGCGGGACGATAAGAGCTTCCCGTTCATCGCCATCCGCACCGATCATCCCATTCCCGTGCTGCAGAAGCATCGCGGCGCCAAGAATTTCAAGGGCAAATTCTACGGCCCCTTTGCCAGCGCCGGCGCCGTGAACCGCACGCTCAACACGCTGCAGAAAGCGTTCTTGCTGCGCTCCTGTTCGGACTCGACATTCGCCGGCCGCACGCGGCCATGCATGCTATACCAAATCAAGCGTTGTTCGGGGCCGTGCGTGGGCTTGGTGAGCGAGGCCGAATACGCGGCGCTGGTAAAGGACTCGGTCGACTTTCTCGAGGGCCGATCGGTCGAGTTGCAGGACCGCCTGGCGGCGGAGATGCGCGAAGCGTCGGACAACCTCGAGTTCGAACACGCCGCGCGCCTGCGCAATCGCATTCGCGCCCTCGCCTCGGTGCGTGCCTCGCAAGGGATCAATCCGTCGACGTTCGGCGAGGCCGACGTGTTCGCCCTTCATTGCGAGGGCGGACAGTCCTGCATTCAAGTGTTCTTCTTCCGCGCCGGCCAGAACTGGGGCAATCGCGCCTACTTCCCGCGCCACGGCGCCGAAGAGCAGCCGGAAGAGATTCTTTCCGCGTTCATTGCCCAGTTCTACGACGACCGCGAGCCGCCGAAGCTGATCCTGACCAACGTTGAACCGAGCGATCGCGCGCTACTGGAAGAAGCGCTCTGCGTGCGGGCGGAGTGCAAGGTCGAAATCCGTCGCCCCGAGCGCGGCGAGAAACGCGAGATCGTCGATGCGGCGCTTCTGAACGCGCGCGAGGCGCTGGGGCGACGCATGGCGGAGACGGGCAGCGTGGCGAAACTGCTGGACGGCGTGGCCGAAGTGTTCGGACTGCCGCAACGGCCGGAACGGGTCGAGGTCTACGACAACAGCCACATCCAGGGGACGAGTGCGCTTGGCGCAATGATCGTCGCGGGGCCTGAAGGTTTCGTGAAGAACCAGTACCGCAAGTTCAACATGAAGACCGAAGAGTTCGGCGGCGACGACTTCGCCATGATGAAGGCGATGATCCGGCGGCGGTTCGCGCGGATGTTGCAGGAGCGGGAGGAACAGCCGGTGGACTTTCCTCCCCCGTTTGCGGGGGAGGTGTCGCCGCAGGCGGCGGAGGGGGCGCAGCCGCCCCGCCCCCTTAGTCAGGCTTCGCCTGACAGCTCCCCCGTAAACGGGGGAGCAAACCGGGGCGGCAAGATCGAAGACGGCGGCGTCGATTTTTCCAAGGAGCGCGATAGCGAAACCGCAGAGACGAAGTTCGGCGCCTGGCCGGACCTGGTTCTGATCGATGGCGGCGACGGGCAGCTCAGCGCCGCGCTTGAGGCCCTGGATGAGCTCGGCCTTAAAAACCGCATCGTCATTGCCGGCATCGCCAAAGGCGTCGACCGCGATGCGGGGCGCGAGCGCTTCTTCATTCCGGGCAAGCCGGCGTTTCGCCTCGACGAAAAGAGCCCTGTCCTCTACTACCTGCAGCGGCTCCGCGACGAAGCGCACCGCTTCGCCATCGGCGCCCACCGCGGCAAGCGCAGCGCCGGGATCGCGAAGAATCCGCTCGACGAAATCGGCGGCATCGGCCCGGCGCGCAAGCGCGCGCTGCTCGACCGCTTCGGCTCGGCGCGCGGCGTCTCGCGTGCGGCCCTTGCGGAACTGGAAGACGTCGAAGGCGTCAACAAGGAACTGGCGAAGCGCATCTATGACTTCTTCCACGACAACAAACGCTGACGCCCCGGCGCGAAAGAGCGTCATTCCAACCCTGCTCACCCTCTTCCGCATCGCCATGGCGCCGGTGATCGCAGCGCTCGTACTGTGGGCGGCTTCTGTGCTTTATTCCGACCGCCTGCTCGCTGGCTTCATCTATGCGATGGCGTTGATCGTCTTTCTGCTCGCGGCCGCAACCGATTGGCTCGACGGCTATCTCGCGCGCAAGCTTAACGCGGTGACTCCGCTTGGAGCGGCACTCGATCATTCGGCCGACAAAGTGCTGATCACCTGCGTGCTGGTAGCGCTGGCCTACGCCGCATTGCCGATGATTCTGGTCGCGGCCGCGGTGCTAATCGTTGGCCGCGACGTTGCAGTCGCGGGCTTGCGGGAAGGCATCTCGGCGCAAGGCAAGTCGCTGCCGGTGAGCCAGCTCGGCAAATGGAAAGCCGCCGCGGAGATGGCCGGCGCCGGCGCATTTCTGGCGTTTCAGGCCGCGGCGCTGCTGTTCGCGCCGGGAAGCGTCGTGGTTGGGCTGGATTGGGCGGCGCGGCTGTTGCTTTGGTCCGCGGCGGTGTTGGCGCTGATCAGCGGCGCGCAATATGTCGGCGTACTGATAAAGCGCGATTAGTCGGCGCGACCGAATTCGACGACGTTCAGCACGGCGATAACAACGAGGAAGGCCAAGATAAGTGCAACGGCGATCCAGCCCTCAGGAATATCCACCATCCAACTTCTCCAAAACTCAGTCCTTGGGCGTCTAACTGATCCGGGACCCCGGCGCCAAGGGGCGAGTGGTCGCGGTTAGCCGTTGACCACGGCGAGGACCCAAATTCGCAGTGCGATGGCCCCTAGATTCAGTAGCGCCGTGCTGAAGAAGATCAGCTGAACGAGCCAACAGGACACCGGTGCGTACCTGCGTTCGGGCCCAATCAGAAGCACCCTACCGGAATGAAGTCCGTTCCAGACGAGCCAGCCGAAGTCCAAGGCACAGAACGCGTTTAGGACACTCGCCTCGAGCATCGTCACACGTGCTGAACCACCGAGAGCAGGTTCAGGTCAGGGTCGTGAAACCAGGCGACTTTTGTGCCGTCCGGAGCGGTCCAAATCCCGCGAGCGTCCTGCACGAAGAAGCCGAACCGGGCGAACGCCACTCCCTTGGCCGCGAGCCCGTCGATCGTCTTTTCGATATCGTCCACCGTGAACGCTAAGACCGCGTATTGCGCCGGCGCAATGGCGGGCACTTTGGAGACGCGCACGCGCGCGTTTTTGCCTTCGAAGATCATCGCGTAGGTGTCGTCTGCAATGAATTTCAGGCCGAGCACATCGGCGTAAAACGCTTTCGCAGCTTCCGGCTTCATCGTACCGACAAGCGCTGTGATTGTCGCTGATCCGAGCATGTCCGCCTCCGCCGGCGGACACTAACCCCAAAATAGAACCCCCGGCCAGTAGCCGGCGGTTCGTTTGATTAAGCGCCTTGCGGCTGCGCGCCGCCCCATCCGCCGGGATGCGGCGCGGGAGCCTCGTCTTCATCCGTAACCGGCAGAGCGGGCGTCGGCGCTGTCGGCGTCGCGGGCGTGTCATCCGGGCGATCGAGCTTCTCGCCCTTCAGCACCTTGGCGATCTCTTCGCCGCTCAGGGTTTCATATTCGAGCAGCGCCTCGGCTAGGAATTTGTGCTGGTCGGCGTGCTCCGTGAGGATGAGCTTGGCCTCGGCGTAGCCCTCTTCCACCAACCGTCTCACTTCGGCGTCTATCTTCTTGGCGGTGTCGCCCGAGATGTGTTGCTGACGGCCCATTTGCATGCCGAGAAACACTTCGTCGTTACCCTCACCGTAGGCCACGAGGCCGAGGACGTCGGAGAAACCCCAGCGCGTCACCATCATGCGCGCAAGGTTGGTCGCGGCGCTGATGTCCGAAGCGGCGCCGGAGGTGACCTTGTCCTTGCCGAATTTGATCTCTTCGGCCACCCGCCCGCCCATCATCACTGCGAGGCGCGAAGTCATTTGGGTGAAGTTCATCGAGTAGCGGTCGCCCTCGGGCAGCTGCATCACCATGCCGAGCGCGCGGCCGCGCGGGATGATGGTGGCTTTGTGCACGGGATCGGACTCCGGCACGTTGAGAGCCACGATGGCGTGGCCAGCTTCGTGCCAGGCGGTAAGCTGCTTTTCGCTCTCGCTCATCACCAGCGACCGCCGCTCGGCGCCCATCATGACTTTATCTTTGGCGTCCTCAAACTCCTTGTTGGTGACGACGCGCTTGCCGCGCCGCGCCGCCAAGAGCGCCGCTTCGTTCACGAGGTTGGCGAGATCGGCGCCGGAGAAGCCGGGCGTGCCGCGCGCGATGACCTTGAGGTCGACGCCCTGTGCCACCGGCACGTTGCGGGTGTGCACGCGCAAAATTTTCTCGCGGCCGCCCAAGTCGGGATTTGGCACCACTATCTGGCGGTCGAAACGGCCGGGACGCAACAGCGCCGGGTCGAGCACGTCGGGTCGGTTCGTGGCCGCGATCAGGATGATGCCTTCGTTGGCTTCGAAACCGTCCATCTCGACCAGCAATTGATTGAGTGTCTGCTCGCGCTCATCGTTACCACCGCCGAGGCCGGCGCCGCGATGACGGCCGACCGCGTCGATTTCGTCGATGAAGATGATGCAGGGCGCGTTCTTCTTCGCTTGCTCGAACATATCCCGGACGCGGCTGGCGCCGACGCCGACGAACATTTCGACGAAATCGGAGCCCGAAATCGAGAAGAACGGCACGTTGGCTTCGCCGGCGATGGCGCGGGCCAAAAGCGTCTTGCCGGTGCCGGGCGGGCCGACCAGCAGCGCGCCTTTCGGAATCTTGCCGCCCAGGCGCTGGAACTTGCCCGGGTCCTTCAGGAACTCGACGATCTCGCCCAGCTCTTCCTTGGCTTCGTCGATGCCGGCCACGTCCTCGAACGTCACGCGGCCTTTCGCTTCGGTGAGCAGGCGCGCCTTCGAGCGGCCAAAGCCCATCGCGCCGCGGCCGCCGGCCTGCATCTGGCGCATGAAGAAGAACCAGGCGCCGATCAAAAGCAGCATGGGCAGGATGCCGAGCAGAATGTCGCCGATCCCGGGGCCTTGCTTCGGTTGCTTGGTGTCGACAGTCACGCCAGCTGTGTCCAAGCGCTCCACCACATTGGCCATCGTGCCGGCCGGCAGATAGGTGACGAAGCGGGATGTACCGTCCTTCGCCGTGGCGAGCAGCATGTCGTTCTGGGTGGTGACGCTGGAAATGCCACCAGCGTCGACACGATCCATCAATTGCGAATACGGAAGTTCAGTCGCGCCGCGGAGTTGGCTATTGCCGCCATTCATGGCCGCAAACAGGACAACCAGTACGAGGGCGACTACGCCCCAGATGAGCAATGAGCGGATGGGCATATGTGGTTCGACCTTCTGGCCGTCGCCCAGACGCTGCCGGACGCGGAAACACCTTCTTCAGCAAGATAGGGACCGCGCCCACCGCTGAACACCCCTTACTTGCCATCAGGCGCGTCAAAGGCGGATGAACGCTTCAGGGACAAATGCGGCGAAAATCATGGTTTCGCGCGGTTAATATCTGGCGCGAAGGCGTGAACGACGCGCTCGGCGGCGAGCGGCCGCAGGCGCAGCAGCTCCCGAGCTTCGGCGTACTGCTTCTGAACTATGCCGTTTTCGAACGCGGCCAACTCGCGATTGCGCGCAGGAACCACACGCCAGCCGTCCTCTGATGCGGTGACCGAAAGCCGCCCGTCCCAGATCGCCTCGACGTCCTTGATCAGCCGCCGCGGCGGAAGCGGCGCCGCGCCATCGGCGCGACCAAGCACGGCGCCGCCTTCGCGCCGCAGAATGACGCCGCCTTCCGACGGCGCGAACTCAACGCCGCTGTGCGTGCTGCCGCGGTGCCCTACGCGCATGACGCGCCGCTCCAACGCTTCCAATTCGCTCCACGACGGCTCACGCGCTGCACCCCCGGCCGCGGCGATCAAGGCTGACAAGGCTCGGCGGCGAACTTCGATCGGCGCCTTCCATTTGGCGTGGGCGATATGAATCTCATGGCCGGTCGACGCTGCGCGCGAGATAAGATCGAGCGCGGCGCGATCCAGCGCGTCCATGCGCTTGCGCAGCCGCGCGGCAAGCCGCGATAGCCGCATCGGATCGAAGCCGCTTGGTTCCAGCGCTTCAAGCCGTCCGCGCGCACGCACGCGCTCGAATGCCGGGTTGGCATTGGCGGGATCTTCAAGCCACTCCGCGCGCCGGCCACGCAGATAGACGCGCAGTTGTTCGCGCCGAGCGGCAAGCAGCGGACGCGCCAGTGCGATCCCCCTCCCTTCCGGCCAAACCGGCGCGAACGCGAACGGCGGAATTCCAGCGAGGCCGCGCCACGAGGAGCCCTTCGCCGCGCGCATGAACACGGTCTCGGATTGATCATCGGCAGTGTGCGCGGCGGCGATCGTGTTGAGGCCGGCGGTGCGGGCATAGTTACAGAGCGCGCGGTAGCGCGCTTCGCGCGCGGCCTGTTGCGCGCGCTGGGGGCCCTCGGCCCAATTCAACGTGAGCACCTCGGTGCGTACGCTGAGCAACTCAGCGAAACCTCGTGCGCGTTGAGCGTCGTCCGCGGAACCATCGCGCAGCGCGTGATCGACAATCGCCGCCTGGAGGCGCTCCGCGCCCAGCTCAGCAACCAACAAGTGCAGCAGCGCGACGGAATCACCACCGCCGGACAGCGCCACGAGGATGGGTTTGTCGCCCGTCCATGCCAGCATGCGCTCGATCGTCAGCCGATCGAGCATGAATTTGGCTCAGGCCGCGCAGCGGGCGGCGCGCGCCTCGCGTGCGGCGAGGTCGCGCACGTTCTGGGCGGCATTGGGATAGCGCTGTGCGAGCGAGGCGAAGGCCGCACACCCCTGCTCGCGTTCGCCCATGCCGATAAGCGCCATGCCGAGGCGGACTTGCGCTTCAGCGGCGCGCGGCGCGCGGGGAGCGCGGCGCAAGTAGGTAAGGAAGTTCTCAGCGGCATCGCGATAATTGTTCCTCGCCAGTAGCGTGTAAGCGTACCAGAAACGCGCGTTCGCCGTCTGCGTCACGTTTGGATAGGCTTCGAGGAACGCGGCGAAATCAACCTCCGCATCCGCGTAGCGGCCGGCATTCAGGTGCGCTTGCGCGCTGGCGTAAAGCTCGTCCGCTGTGGGGGGTGCGGGCGCCGCGGGCTGAGCGGAGTCAGCGGGTATCGTGCCGAGCGTGCCGGTGTTGGCTTGCTGCGCCGAGTTCAGGCCGGATGGCGCAGGGCCGGCGTCCGCACGTGGGGCATTCGGCGGCGTGCCGCCGGTAGCGGGCGCAAACCCATCCGCCGGCGGCGTGGCCAGCTGCTGGTTCACGCCAGCGAGTTCGCCGACCATGCTGCGCAAGCGCTGAATCTCGCGATCGCGCTGATTGAGTTCGTGCTGCAGCCGCTCGTTCTCCGCCGTGGCATCGCGAAGCTGCCGCTCCAGCTCCTCAAGCCGGTCCTGCCGCGCGTCGGCGGAGCCGTATTGCGGCGGCGGCAGTGCGGTTTGCGCCGCCGCGGCGCTAACAAAAAGAAGCCCGGCCGCGGCAATGGCCGCCGCAAGCCGGGTTGATGCCTGAAATGAGGCCGAACGCTGGGTCATGGAAAAGTCCTGTCCGCTCGCTCGGGCCAAATTTTGACGTTTACGAGACCGCGCCGCTCACGATCTGCGTGTGTGCGTTTCTGTTCACACTCCAGGCTTCTTCGTTCGCGCGTGGATCGAGCGGGCGCTCCTTGCCGTACGACACGGTTTCGATGCGGCTGGCGTCGACGCCGAGCGAAACGAGGTAGTCGCGTGCAGCAGCTGCGCGGCGGGCGCCGAGCGCGAGGTTGTATTCGCGCGTGCCGCGCTCGTCGCAATTGCCGGCGACGAGGACACGAACGTTCGGATATTGCCGCAGCCATGTTGCCTGACGCTCAAGCACCGAGCGCGCTTCAGCCGAAAGATCGAAGCGGTCGTAGCCGAAGAACACGCGGTCGCCGACGGAGACGCGGAAGTCTTCAACTGAACCGGGACGCGGGCCTTGAGGCGTTTCCACTGGCGGGGTCGTGGTGCCGGGACCGGGGGTCGGCGTCGGTTCGGAGCGGCTGGCGCAAGCGGCCAGCGTAGCCACGGCGGCCAGAGCGAGGATAGTGTTACGCATTAGGACAATTCTCCCCTATGAGCGGCGCATTCGGCGTTCGCCGTACC
The DNA here is from genome assembly GCA_052387215.1 of Caulobacteraceae bacterium. Classification (GTDB taxonomy): domain Bacteria; phylum Pseudomonadota; class Alphaproteobacteria; order Caulobacterales; family Aquidulcibacteraceae; genus Vitreimonas. Next base: position 3,420 of record JBQTJK010000153.1, on the reverse strand, counting down.
CCCCGGTACTAGAATGCAGACCTTACAGAGCAGGTTCCTAGCCGACAATCGTGTTCCCTTCACGGCAACAACGGCGACCAAGCCGGGTCAGAGGCATCGGTTTGCGTTGGAATCCTACGTAAATTTCGTCCAGTAAGGTCAACGGACCAAAGCTGCGGGCCGGTGCCGCGGCCTTCACGGAAAAACATAATCACGCGTCCGTTCGGCGACCATGTCGGCGCTTCGTCGAGATAGCTTTCGGTAAGGATGCGTTCACCAGAACCATCAGGACGCATTACGCCGATGGCGAATTGACCGCCGCGCTGACGCGTAAACGCGATCAAGTCTCCGCGCGGCGACCACACGGGCGTCGAATAGCGGCCGTCGCCAAAGCTGATCCGGCGCTGGCCGGCGCCATTCGCGCTCATCGCGTAAAGCTGTGGAGAACCGCCTCGGTCGGAATTGAACACGATTTGCGACCCGTCCGGCGAATAGCTTGGAGAGGTGTCAATTGCGGCGTGATTGGTCAGCCGCTGTCGCGCCCGCGTGCGCAGGTCCATCGCGTAGATTTCGGAATTGCCGTTCATATCCAGCGTAAACACAACGCCAGTCCCGTCCGGATTGAAGCGAGGCGCGAACGTCATGCCGGGGAAATCGCCCATCACCTCCCGGCGGTTGGTGGCGAGGTTGTAGAGGAAGACGCGCGGCGCGCCGGTCTCGAAGCTCATATAGGTGATCATCTGCGTCGAGGGCGAGAAGCGCGGCGTGAGCACCATCGAGTCCGAGCCCGTCAGGAAGAACGGATTGGCGCCGTCCTGATCCATGATCATCAGCCGCTTCACGCGCCGCGTGCGCGGACCGCTCTCGGATATGAACACGATGCGGGTATCGAAATAGCCCCGCTCGCCGGTGAGCTGCTCGTAGATCTGGTCGGAGATGCGATGGGCGATGCGCCGCCAATTATCCGGCGTGGTGGCATACTGGAAGCCGGTCAGCGATTGCTCGGCGAACACATCCCACAGCCGGAACTCGATGCGGATGCGGCCATGCGGGAGAGGCGTGACTTGGCCGACGACGAGCGCTTGCGCATTGATCACCTTCCAGTCTGCAAAGCGCGGCGGGACCTCCATCGCGGTGATGCGCTCGATGAACGCGTCCTGCCCGATCGGGCGAAAGAGACCGGAGCGATCGAGATTGGCGCGGATCACGCCAGCCACGTCACGCCCGACCTGCTGCGCCGCGCCTGAGCCTCCGAGGAAATCCACCACGGCGACCGGCATCGGGTTGAGGTGGCCCTCCTCGATATCGACGCGCAGCTGAGCTTGCGCGGGCGCCGCGAATGCGAACACCAGCGCGACGGCAAACGCGGCGAACATGGTTTTGATCAAGCGCATCGTCGTTCTCTTTCTCTCAGAGGCGCGGACGGAAGGTGTATTCCATCTCGCGCCAGAGTTCGTAGTGATCGCCGACGACCGGATCGTCGGCGAAGGGATAGGGATCGCACGTGCGGATGGCGCGCAGCGCGGAGTCCACCGCCACTCGCATCGCCGGATCGAATGTGTAGTTGCGCGGACTGATAACGCGCGGCTGGCCGTTCAGGGTTCCGTTGCGGTTTATGTCGAACTGGATGGTGACGACGAGCCGGTCGGGGTCGGGCTGGTCGATCGGCATGCGCCAGCAATTGTTTCGCGAGATGTGCGCCCGCGCCAAAGCGCGCAGGCGGTCTTCCATCGCCGCGACTTCGGCGGTGCCCAAGCCTGCTCCACGCTGATTGCGATCCGCGCGCTGACCTTCGTTGCGCTCGCGCCCGGGCTCGCGCTGCTTGTCGAGCAGGCCCGCCACGGCAGAGAGATCGAACGTGTCATTCTGCTGACGCGGCCGCGGGGGCGTGGGCGCGGGCGTCGAAGCGGGCGCTGGCTCTTCCTCAGAGGGTGGCTGTTCCTGTGGCGAGACCTCCTCGTCAGGAACATCCTCCGCGAGGGCACGCACATTAGACTCGGCGGCGACGTCGACGATCTCGACCGGCACGACGGCGCCAATGTTTTGAGGCAACGACGAGCGCGACTCCCAGGCCAGCAGCGTCATGATGACGAAGCCCACATGGCCGATGAAGGAGACGACCCAACCGGCGCGCATCTCACTGCTCTTCCGGCTCGTCGGCGGATGAGGTTCTGCGACGCGGGCCCTCGTTGGTGTCGGTAACCAAGCCGAGATTGCGGAAGCCGGAGGACGATAAGCGCGCCATCACGTCGGCGACCAGGCCGTAATCGGCCGTCGCATCGGCGCGAATGAAGACGCGGCGATCGTACCCTTCGCGCGAGATCGCGCGCATCTGCGCCACTAGCCGTTCCTTGTCGACCACGGTTTCCTGCACGTAGATCGTGCCGTCGGCGCGGATCGAGATGCTGAGCGGGTCGGCTTCGCTTTCGAGCTGCTTGGCTTCGGTGCGCGGCAATTCGATCGGCACGCCGACCGTTAACAACGGCGCCGTCACCATGAATACGATCAGCAGCACGAGCATCACGTCCACGAACGGGGTGACGTTGATCTCACTCAATCGCGTGCGGCGCGCCGACCTGCGTCCGCGGCCGCCGCGCCGGGAGGAGGAGGCAAGCGCGCCAGCCATCAGCTTCGCTCGCTCAAGCGGCGCGACAGCCGCGCCGCGACTTCATCGCTGAACGTGTCGAGCCGATCGCCGAAGCGATCGAGGTCGCCGGTGAACTTGTTGTAGAAGATGACGGCCGGGATGGCGGCGACGAGGCCGAGCGCGGTGGCGAACAAGGCTTCGGCGATGCCCGGCGCCACGACGGCCAGGTTGGTCTGCTGCTGTGCGGCGATGTTTGTGAAGGCGTTCATGATGCCCCACACTGTGCCGAAGAGACCGATGAACGGGGCCGAAGCGCCGACGGTTGCGAGCACGCCGAGATAGCGCGAGGCGCGCTGCATCTCACGCGCGACCTGCGCCTGCATCAGCCGATCAACGCGGTCGAGCATCAGCTGCGCGTTCTCGCTCGTCGTGCCGGTACGGCGCGCTTCCCGCCATTCGCGCGAGGCGGCCGCGTAAACCCGCGACAGCGCATCGCGCGGGCGGTCGCCGCGATCTTCCGTGTCGTCGAGCGACCGGCCCGACCAGAACTCGCGCTCGAACTTGCGCGCATTGGATTCCAGCTCGCCGAACTGCAGCCATTTGTCGACCGCGATCGCCCACGACCAGATTGAGGCCACGGCCAGGATCAGCATCACGCCTTTCACGACCGGGTCGGCCTCGAGAAATAGGGACAGAATTGTGATCTGGTCGGCGCCGGATTCCATGCTCGCTCCCGCTTTCGCGACCGTTGTTTTTCAGCCGCGTTCCCCACCCGGTCTAGAGCCGGATGAGTTTGTCAAAAGCTGGACGTCGAGGGCTCTAGAAATGGTTTAAGCCGTTCTAAAAGCATGGCT
>JBQTJK010000152.1:0-5154 GCA_052387215.1 Caulobacteraceae bacterium | reverse complement strand
AGCGAGAAGCAAAGAGCGGACGTGCTGGCGGTGCTGGCGCAGCTGGCGAAGGACGCGGGCGGAAAGTCGCCGCCCGTGCTCGAAGCCTGGAACAAGATCGATCTGCTGGACGGCGCCACGCGGATCGGCCGCCTGCGCCGCTCTGAAGCGGCTGAACACGGGCAGGGCGCCCTACCCCCTGTGGCGATCTCCGCGGAGACGGGGGAGGGCATGGATGCCCTGCTCTCGGCGATCGACCGCGCCGCCTTCTCCGCCACACGCGTTATCACCCTGACCTTGCCGCCGGACGATTCTGGGCGCGTGCGCGCACAGATCGCGGCGGTTGGTAAAATCCTCGACGAAACCACCGACGAGCACGGTCATCACACGCTGCGCGCCGAGCTGTTGGTGGCGGACGCCGCGCGTTTCGCGCCGCTCGAATTCGCGCCCGAGGAATTTCGTCCCGCTGCGGAATAAGGGAGAGGAACATGCATCGTCTCATCGCGTCAGTCGCCATCACAGCGGCCGTTGCCGCGTGCTCCGAGACAGCCAATGCTCCACAAGGGTCGCTCATGGGATCGTGCGCCTCACAAGTCGAGGACGCGCTTGGCATGCTGTATTCCTATAACAACGAGAGCAAACAAGCCCCCGCAGCGCTGCGTGCCCGTCTGGCCGAAATCGCCGCGGCGCAATGCGGTTGCGCCGAACGGACCCTTTCCGAAGCGGATTACCGCTCGCTGCATCCTGAGGCGACGACGAGCTATTCCGATGGAGGTGCGGGCGTCGTAACGGTGCGGGAGAGCGCAGCCTCCGAGCCGGAGAAGCGCGATCGCATCAATGCGCAGCTGGACGCGAGCTGCCCGGGAGAAACCCTGTAGCATCAGCACTCAAGGCGCCTCAGCAGCGTTTCCGCGAAAACAGAAAGCGTATCGTCGCGCGCGCCCATGATGACGATGCGGTCGCCGGGTTCGGCGAGTTCGGTCAGTTTATCCCCGCAGGCGTTGCGCTCTGCGAACGCCATCGCCTGCAAACCGCGGGCGCGGACGCCGGCGACGATGTGTTCGCTGGTGACGCTTCGGTCGGCTGTGCCACCGTAATAGACCGGATCGGGCATGATCAGCACGTCGTCGCTGGCCATGTGCTTGGCGAAGCAGTCGATGAATTCCTGCTTCATCAGCTTCAGCGGCCCGAAGCCGTGTGGCTGGAACATGATCAGCAGACGCCCCGGAAACGCGTGCAGGGTCGCGAGCGTGGCGGTGATCTTGTCCGGGTTGTGGGCGAAATCGTCTATGACGGTGACGTCGCCGACTTTGCCGACAAGTTCGAGGCGGCGCTTGACGCCGGAGAAGCCTTTGAGCGCCTCGGCAGCGTCCTTCAGCGACAATCCGTAGGCGCGCGCCGCCGACAGCGCCGCGAGCGCGTTAGAGACATTGTGCTCTCCGGGCACGGCGAAATCGACCGTGGCGCTCTCGCGCGTCTCCTTCTCCAGCACATCAAACGAGACGCCGTCCGGCCGTGGACGGATCGCGGCGGCAGAGAGATCGGCCAGTCCAGAACGGGTGGAGAAGGTGCGTGTGCGGACCCTGGTCTTCATCACCAACGTCGCGGTTTCCTCGTTATCGAGATTGAGCACTGCGATCTCGGCCTTGTTGACGAAGCCGGCGAACAACGCGCGCAGTTCGTCCATGCTCTTGTGGTCGAGCGCGATGTTATTGACGACAGCGATGGTGGGTTCGTAACGCGCGATCGAACCGTCGCTTTCATCCACTTCGCTGACAAACGCATCGCCTTTGCCGACGAGCGCTGAAGCGAACAATGCATCCGGTGTGACGAAGTTCTTCATCACGGCGCCGTTCATCACGGTGGGATCGCGCCCAGTGCGGTGAAGGATCCAGGCGAGCATGGCCGTCGTCGAGGATTTGCCGCTGGTGCCGGCCACGCCGATGCGCACCGGCGCAGAGTTGAACAGCTCTGACAGCAACTCCGGCCGCTTCATATCGCGCGCGCCGACGCGCTTTGCGGCGACGACGTCGGGCACTGTGTCTTCAACGGCGGCGGAGCGGACGAAGATCTGGTCTGCGCTCACAACGCCCGAGCCGTCCTGCGGGAAGAGGGCGATGCCCTGGGCTTTCAAGTACTCGAATTTCGCGGCCAGCCGGCCCTGGTCGAGCGAACGGTCGGAGCCGGCCACCTCATGGCCGCGCGCGCGCAGGATCAGCGCCAGCGGCAACATGCCCGAGCCGCCGATGCCGCTCATGAAATAGGATTTGGCCAAATTGCTTTGATGACTCATTGGCCCCGGTTATGACGAGAAACGCCGCTCATCGGCAAGGATGTGAAAACAGCAGCATGGCGCCCTCGATCCGCATCGGCGTTGTCGCGCCCGCCAACCGCATTGACCAAGCCATCGCGGACCGGCTCACCGCGTTTGCCGCCGCCAGCTTCCTCGACCGCGCGCCGGAGATCGTTGTCCACCCGCAATGTTTTCTGAGCGCCGGGCATTTCGCCGGCGACGATGACGCGCGGCTGAAAGCGTTCGTGGAATTCGCCAACGATCCCGCGTTTGACGCGATCTGGTTCGCGCGCGGCGGCTACGGCGCCTGCCGGATCGCCGAAGCAGCGCTGTCGCAACTCAATGGCGCGTCGCGCACCAAAGCCTATCTCGGCTACAGCGACGCCGGCGTGCTGCTGGGCGGGCTCTATGCGCGCGGCTACGCCAATCTTGCGCACGGGCCGATGCCGGTGGACCTGATCCGGGCAGAGGGCGAGGCGGCGGTGAAGAGGGCGCTCTCGTGGCTCATCGACCGCTCCCCCGAGAGCCTCGAACTCAGCGTGATCTACGAAGGTAAAACCGCTGCGTTCAACATCGAAGTCCTGGCTACGGTCGTCGGCACAAATCTGGAGCCCGATCTCGACGGCCACGTGCTGATGTTGGAAGAGGTGGGGGAGTACCTTTATCGCATCGACCGCGCCCTCTTCCACATCACCTCCTCCGCGAATGTGCGGCGCGCGAAGGGCATCAAGCTCGGCCGCGTCAGCGACATCACGCCGAACGACAAGCCTTTCGGCGCAAGCGAAGAAGAGATCGTGCGCTATTGGTGTGCGAAGAGCGGCATCGCGTACCTCGGCCGCGCCGACATCGGCCACGACGTTGAGAACAAGGTCGTGCCGTTTGGGGCGCTGCGGAAATAGGGCATGCGTCATCGCTTTGCGTCTCCCTGAATCGAAACGCTGGATAATCATAGGTCCTCCGATGGGAGGCGGGGCGCGTGAGATGCGCCTGGTTCGTTCCTAGTGTGCGCTGATCATCGCTGACCAACGCCGCGCGTCCACACGCGCCCCGTAGCGATCTGTGCTCACCGGGCCGCTCATCGACGGTGTTTCACGTCGACCGGCGGTCCCCGGCGGCGTGCGGGCCTGCCAAGGCCCCGGACCCGGCGGTTATGGCGCCCCGCCGGCATCGCGCCGCGAATTCTCGCCTGCGCTTCACGCTCGATCGCATCCCTCACGCTCGCTTGGCTCGGCTAGCCAGATGAACCTCCCGTGCGAGGGATGCGTGCATTATCGCTCAGGTTCGGAGGTGTAGGATAGATTTCTTTGCGTTCGTTGTGCGCCAAGGACTTAAGGGCGAAACGTGTAGGATAGATCAAACATCTCGTAGCTGGGAGCGCGGACGTCCTCGTCCGCTGCGCGCCGCAGGCGCGCTTTTCTTCAGCGTTGCGTCCCGCCTTGACGAAGATGCGGACGAGGACGTCCGCGCTCCAATTCACGACGCGTCGCGCTTCTCCGCCCGCTTAGCCTCGACCCACAGCGCCTCCATGTCATCCAGCGCCTGCGGCCCCGTGCGGTCCATCTCCGCCAGCCGGCGCTCGATGTATTGAAACCGGCGGGTGACTTGGCGTTGGCGCGGCGGAGGGCTTCTTCGGGATCGAGCTTCAGCTAGCGCGCGAGGCTGGCCATCGGGTGCGCTAGTCAAGGTACGAACAGCCGCCGCGCTCCGAACGCCAGGACCCAGACGCAGATGATGATCTCCGCGACACGCGGCGCGCGGAAGATCGTGGCAAGACCGCTTGCAGCGTAATCCGGCCACAGAAGCTGGCACGCGAAGTCGGCGACGTAGCCGAGGCCGCCCAGGATGAGGAGGCCTCCGAGCAAGCGCGGCAGGAAACCTGAGCGAATTACGAGCAGGCCGAACGGAATGAGCCAGCCGCCCCAGAAGATTTTGAGGATACGGAGGCCGTCGCCGTAGTGCGCCTGCGCCGTTGTGATGACGTCTGGTACGGCGCCGGTTGCGATCGCGCGAAGCACCGTGAAATGATGCGCCACATTCAGGCACGCGATCGGTACGCTGGCGAACACCAGAACGGCCATCAGGGCCGCGGCGAACTGGCCGCCATGCGCGAGCAGCCGATAAAGCGCCAACGCGAGCACGAGGAACGCGACGTAGCAGAGAAGCTCGGCGGCGATCAGCGCGCGGAACAGGCCCTCGTTGGCCGCAACGCTCTGCGCGATCTCCTCCGGCGAAGCGCCTGCGAACACTCGGCCTGGCGCATAGCCCAAGCTGAACGTGCCAGCGACGACCACGATAGCGTAGACTGAGCCAGAGAACCTGGCCCAGCCGTGCGGCGGGCGGGCTGCGTCATCCATCACTGCCTCCCCGGGCTTCTCATCCAAGATGCGCCGAGCGCCCGCGCCAGATGCGTTAGGGCTTCTCCACCCGCTTAGCTTCAACCCACAGCGCTTCCATGTCGTCCAGCGGCTGGGGGCCGGTGCGGCCGTGTTCGGCCAGGCGGCGTTCGATGTGCTGGAAGCGGCGGGTGAACTTGGCGTTGGCGCGCCTGAGCGCTTCCTCTGGATCGACTTTGAGCTTGCGGGCGAGGTTGGCCATGACGAACAGGATGTCGCCCAGCTCTTCGGTGAGCGCCTCTGGATCGTTGTGGCCGCGCGCCTCTTCGAGTTCAGCCAGTTCTTCTTCGAGCTTCTCCAGCACCTGATCCGCCGTCGGCCAATCGAAATTGATCCGCGCCGCGCGCTTGGTCAGCTTCTCGGCGCGCATCAAAGCGGGAAGGGCCATCGCCACGTCGTCGAGCAGGGAGGCATCCGGACGCTTGGCGCGCTTCTCGGCTTTCAGCGCTTCCCAGGCATGGGTCTGCTCCTCCGCCGTGCGTTCGATCT
>JBQTJK010000151.1:0-4144 GCA_052387215.1 Caulobacteraceae bacterium | reverse complement strand
GACGAATTGTGCCGCGCGGGCGCGCGGTGGGCAGGGCGAGACAGGTCAAATGGCCAGCAAGAAGGCGTTTCCAAAGAGCGAAGCGGTAGGGCTCGCTCGTGAAAGCCCGGCAAAGCCGACCCCGGCTCGGATGTTCCGGATTCCAAAGACCGCCGAGGTGGTGGCCGCACACATTCGGAAAATGATCATCCGCGGCGAACTCAAGGACGGGGATTTCCTGCAGCCAGAAGCGCAGTTGATGGCGCAGTTTGGAACTTCGCGGCCGACGATTCGCGAAGCGTTCCGTGTTCTGGAGAGCGAGCAATTCATCTCGGTCACGCGGGGCTCACGCAGCGGCGCGCGTGTACATCATCCTTCTGTCGACAGCGTCGCGCGCCTTGCTGGCTTCGCGCTACAAGCGAATGGCGCCACGGTCGCCGATATTTATGAGGCGCGGCTTGCGATCGAGCCGCACGCCGCGCGTCTAGCGGCGGAGCGCGGCGATCCCGATAGCGTGGCCCGTCTACGCGATGAGCTCGCGGAATTGAACCAATTGCTGGACTCCCGCGATTCGATCGCGTTTCGAATGGCGGTGGCGCGCATCCACCAAACCATAGTTGTGTTGTCTGGAAATCGCACCTTGGCGATGGTGTTCGCCATGTTGCTCGGCGTGATCGAGAGTCATCAGGCGCGCTTCACGGTGAGCCCAACCGAGCGGCGCACGCCAGGGGAGACTCGCAAACACTCGCTATGGGGGTTAAAATCAATCGGGCGACTTATCGATTTGATCGAGGCGGGCGACGGCGCGGGCGCGGAGGCGCATTGGCGGCGCCACGTGGAGAATGCGAATAAGGCCTGGCTGGCGGGTTACGATCAGACCGCCATCGTCGACGTCCTGGACTAGCATCTAGCATCGTACTCCGCCGCCGCGAGGCGCTTCACACTCGGGCGAATTAGGTATATGTCGTAGTTACATAGGTGCGCCGGCAGCGTGAGCAGTGGAGGTCAGTGTGGCGAATGCCTCCGCCGAGCCCGGCGGCCCCGCCGTGATCGCCGCGCCCACGTCGGGGCGCGCCGACACATTCGCGAACAGATTGTGGTTCGGCGTCGGGCAGGCCGGCGAGGGCATCGCCAATGCCGCGCTCGGCGCCATTCTCATGTTTTATTTCAGCCAAGTTTTGGGGCTCGATCCGCGGCTCGCCGGGCTCGCGCTGCTGCTCGCAATTGTCACCGACGGCGTGAGCGATCTGCTCGTCGGCGCCTGGTCGGACGCGACGAGGCATCGATGGGGACGGCGCCATCCTTTCATGTACGCGTCGATCCTGCCGTTCGGGTTGAGCTTCATCGCGCTCTTCATGGCGCCGACAGGTTTGCCCGAATGGGCGCTGTTCACCTGGCTCCTCGCTGGATCGCTTCTCGCGCGCAACGCCATGACCTTGTTCGTCGTGCCGCACTACGCGCTAGGCGCGGAACTTTCACAGGACCATCATGGGCGCACGGTTGTCGTCTCGTTTCGCGCGTTCTTCATGTATGTCGGACGTGCGGCGGTGTTTCTCGCCGGCGCTGCATTCTTCGCGCCGTCCGAAGCATATCCGACTGGCCAACTCGATCCGGCGCGCTATCCGGTCTATGGGTTGACGCTAGGGTGCGCGATCATCCTGTTGACGTGGTGGTCTACCTGGGGAACGCATTCGGTCATTCCCTATCTGCCGAAAGCGAAGCCTGACGATCGGTTCAGCTTCGTCAATTCATTTGCCGAGATGTTTCGCGCTGCGAAGAATTTCTCGTTCCAGATATTCTTGCTCGGGTTCTTCGTTTGGGTCGTCGGCAATGTGGTGTTTGCGATCCTGCAGATCCATCTGGGCACATATTTTTGGGAGCTGACGCCGCAACAGGTCTTCCTTCTCCCGCTCATGGGTGCGGCGGCGCAGCTCATCGCAACTCCGATCTGGGTGCGCATCGCCCGACGAATCGGCAAGAAGCACACCTTCATCGCCAGCGCCATGGGCTTTTGCCTGTTCGAAGCCGCGCTCGTGTTCTACAAGGTGCTTGGCTTTATCGATACAGATTCATCGGGTTACCTTTGGTTCGTGTTCGGCGGCCATTTCGTGACGATGATGATCGGCGCCGCACCCGCTGTTGTGGCTGGGTCGATGTTGGCCGACATCGCCGACGAATATGAGCTTGAGGCGGACGTGCGCCGCGAGGGCGTCATGTTCGGCACAATCAACTTCATTGTGAAAATCTCCAATGGGGTGGGCGCGCAGATTGCCGGGTTTCTCGTGGTGGCGGCCGGTCTGCAGGCACGAGTCGATCCGTCCCTTGTCTCCGCCGACATCTCGAACCGATTGGCCTGGATTACGGTGAGCGTGTTGCTTGGCTTCGGGGTCGCGGCGGCGCTTCTATACCTGAACTATCCCTTGACGCGCGCGCGGCATGCGGACGTGCAAGCCGCGCTCCGCGCGCGCCGAGACGAGGCGGCGCCATGAGATTCGAACTGACAGAAGAGCAAGAGCTACTGCGCGATCAGGTCCGCGGATTGCTGCTGGAACGCGCGACGCCAGCGCTGCTGCGACGTCTCATCGAAGAAGACGCCGGCTGGGACGAAGCTTTGTGGCGGGAGACCGCAAATCTCGGCCTGCTCGGCGCTGCCATTCCCGAAGCAAATGGCGGCGTTGGCTTGGGCGCGCTCGATCTGTGCGTGATTGCGGAGGAAATGGGCCGCTTCGTCGCGCCGATCCCGTTCTTCTCGTCGATCTGCCTTGCGGCGGAGGCGATCGTCCTTGCGGGCTCAGAGGCGCAGAAGGCGGCGTGGCTGCCGAAACTTGCATCCGGCGAGGTGATTGGATGTTTCGCGCTGACGGAGGGGGTGGGCGCGCCAAATGTCCGATCATTGAAATGCAAGCTCACCGAGGGCAAGCTCAGTGGCGCGAAATCACCGGTGGCTGACGCTGAGATCGCGCATATGTGCGTCCTCGTCGTCCGAGGGGGCGGCTTGGCGCTCGTTGAGATGCGCCAGCCGGGCGTCGTCATCGAGCCGCTCAAAGGGTTCGATCAATTGCGCCGCCACGCACGCGTGCGCTTCGACGGCGCCAAGGCCGAACTGCTCAACGGCGAAGGCGCCGCGGGCGCTTGGAGGCGGCTGCTTGATCGCGCGGCCGTTTATGAAGCCTTCGAACAGATTGGCGGTGCGGAATCCGCCCTCTTCATGGCGCGGGACTATGCCTTGCAGCGCTTCATTTTTGGCCGTCAACTCGCATCTTATCAGGCCGTGAAGCACAATCTCGCAAACATCCTGGTGTCGATCGAGCTTGCGCGCTCCAACGGGCTTTACGCCGCGGGCACAATCGACGATGACCTTGCCGATGCAGCGGCCGCAGCCGCGACCGCGCGCCTTGGCGCCACGCAGTCCTATGAGACGGCCGCGCGGGAAAATCTCCAGACGCACGGCGGCATCGGCTTCACGTGGGAGGCTAATTGCCACTTCCACTATCGGCGGGCGCGACTCCTGGCGCTCAATCTCGGGTCGCTAGAAGTCTGGACCAATCGGTTGATTGGCGCTCTCGCCGCGGCAAACGACGCCGCATAGACGGATAAGAACGATGATCGACCGCTTCGACACGCCTGGAGACGCCGCCTATCGCGCCAAAGCGCGCGCATGGCTCGCGGCGAACGCGGCCGAGTACGACGCGCCGCGAGAATTTTCGGAGGAGGACCTCGTCACACGCAGCAAGGCATGGGTGCGGAAGAAATGGGATGCGGGGTTTTCTGCGATCACCGTGCCGAAAGAGGCCGGCGGCGCCGGGGGAACGCGGCGCGAGGCGACGATTTTCGCCCAAGAAGAAAACCGCTATTTCACACCGACTTTCACCGGGATCGGCATCGGCTTTGCCATGGCTATGAGCGCGATCCGCAAACATGGCGCACCTGAACAATACAATCGCTTCGCTGCCTTGACCCATCGCGGCGACATTGCCTGGTGTCAGCTCTTCTCCGAGCCCGCGGCCGGGTCAGACCTTTCCGCGGTGCGAACGCGCGCTCTGCGCGACGGCGACAGGTGGATCGTCAACGGCCAGAAGGTTTGGTCCAGTTGGGCGCATCACGCCGATTACGGCATCCTGCTTGCACGCAGCGACCCCAGCGTCGTCAAGCATAAGGGTCTGAC
>JBQTJK010000150.1:0-21488 GCA_052387215.1 Caulobacteraceae bacterium | reverse complement strand
GGTGAAGGCGGAGAACGGCATCACCGAAGCGTCGATCTCGCGTTTCCGTCAGATCTTCTTGACCTCCGTCACCGAATTCGTCGGTACCTCGCCGATGATCCTGGAGAATGCGGCGATCGTGCAGTTCCTGAAACCGATGGTGATCAGCCTGGCCTTCGGGGTGCTGATCTGCATGCCGGCGACCTTGATCCTGACGCCCGCCTTCTACATGATCGGCATCGACATCAAACGCGTGGTTGTCGGCCTGTTCGGCTTCTACGCACGTCTATATGGGGGCCGCCGCAAACTTGCCGCGGCGGACTAAAACAAGACTCGGAGGGAAGTACATGATGATGCTGACTCGCCGCGCCATCGGCGCGTCGTCGGTCGCGGTGCTGGCCGGTTGCGCCACTGGCGCCGCGCCCACGGACGATGCCCCAGCCGCGCCGCGCGCACCAGCCGCCATCGGCGCCTGGGGCGTCGATCTCACAGCGCGTGATTTGAACGTGAAGCCGGGCGATGATTTCTTCCGCTACGCCAACGGCACGTGGATGGCGAATACGCAGATTCCGGCCGACCGCACCCGCTGGGGCACGTTCGACATCCTGCGCGAGAAGGCAGACCAGGACGCACGTGTCATTATCGAAGAAGTAGCGACCGCCGGCGGCCAGCCGGGCTCGAACCAACAGAAGATCGCCGACTACTACAATGCATTCCTGAACCAGGAAGCGATCAATGCCGCCGGTCTCGCGCCGATCCAGCCGGAGCTGGAGCAGATCGCGGCGCTGCGTACGCACGAGCAGACCATGCGTTTGATCTCGACACCTGGCGTCGCGGTCAATTCGCCTATTGCGGCGTTCGTCGGTTTGGATGAGCGCAACCCGAACCGCTACATCGTCAACATGACGCACGCAGGCTTGAGCCTGCCCGAGCGCGAGTATTATCGCCGTACCGACGGCGAATTCCCGGACATTCGCCGCGAATTCGAAGCGCATGTCGGCCGCCTGCTGACGCTGGCCGGCCAGCAGAATGCCGAAGCGCAAGCGCGACGCATCGCGGCCCTCGAAACGCAGATCGCCGAACGGCATTGGCCGATCGCCGACCGCCGCGACCGTTCACGGACTTACAATTTGAAGACCCGCGCGGAGGTCCGCGCGATCGCGCCGAACTTCCCGTGGGACGCTTCGTTCGAAGCAGCAGGCCTCGGCGGCGTCCAGGAAGTCGTGATCTCCGAGCTGAGCGCGATGGGCCCGCTCGCCAACTTGTTCATGGCCACGCCGGTTTCGACCTGGCGCTCGTACCTGACCTACCACCTCGTCCGCAATAATGCGGCGGTGCTGCCGAAGAACATCGACGACGAAGTGTTCGCCTTCTACGGCACGACCCTTAACGGCCAGCCGCAACAGCGCGAGCGTTGGAAGCGCGCCGTGCAGGCTGTCAATGGCGCGATGGGCGAAGCGGTAGGGCAGATTTATGTGCAACGGCACTTCCCGCCAGCGGCGAAAGCGCAGATGCAGCAGCTGGTCGAGAACCTGCGCACCGCCTATGGCCAGCGTATCGATCGGCTCACCTGGATGTCTGCGGAAACGAAAGTCGTCGCGCGCGAGAAGCTCGCGACGTTCCGCCCGAAGATCGGCTATCCGGATCGCTGGAGGGATTATTCTGACCTCGAAGTCCGCGCCGGCGACGCTTACGGCAACAACACGCGTCAGCAGATCTTCGACTGGGATTTCGATCTCGCGCGTCTCTCTCGCCCGACCGATAAGGACGAGTGGTTCATGACGCCGCAGACGGTGAACGCCTATTACAACCCGGTGTTCAACGAGATCGTCTTCCCGGCCGCGATCCTGCAGCCGCCGTTCTTCGATCCGAACGCCGATCCGGCAGTGAATTACGGCGCCATCGGCGGCGTCATCGGCCACGAAATGGGTCACGGCTTCGACGACCAGGGCGCAAAGTCCGATGCGCAAGGCGTGCTGCGCGATTGGTGGAACGCCAACGACGTCGCCGCCTTCACGCAAGTAACCGATCGGCTCGTTGCGCAATATGACGCGTTCGAACCGCTGCCTGGCATCAACGTCAACGGACGGCTCACGCTCGGCGAGAACATCGGCGACAATGGCGGCCTGCAAGTCGCCTACCACGCTTACACCATCTCGCGGAACGGCGCCGACGCGCCGGTGCTCGACGGCGTCACCGGCGACCAGCGCTTCTTCCTCGGCTGGGCGCAAGCGTGGCGCCAGCTTATCCGCGATCAGGCGCTGCGCACGCAAGTGCTGAGCGACCCACACTCGCCTGCGCTTTATCGCTGCAACGGCACGGTGCGGAACATGGACACTTGGTACGCCGCCTTCAACGTGCAGCCGGGCGAAGCGCTCTATCTGCCGCCCGACCAGCGCGTGACAATCTGGTAGGGGCTGGAGACGGCTCAATTGGTCGAGGGGAGCGGTGAAAACCCGCTCCCCTTTCGTGTTTATGGGTACTTCGCCGCCATGTGTTTCCACGAACGCTTGATCAGCTCGCGTAGCACTTTGTCGTCTACGTCGGCGAGCTTGTTGATGTAGAGGCAACTGACGCCGGTCTTGTGCCTGCCGAGTTTTTTGAGCAGAGCGCCATCCTTGGACTCCGGCGCAAGATAAACGACGAGGTTGCCCTTGCGGGGCGAAAAACCAGCCCGCGGCCAGTGGCGCGTTGGGCCTTCGTATTCGCCGTAGCCGATGATCGAGGGTCCCCACATCGCCGGCTTCACGCCGGTGATCTCGCGGATCATATTGTCGACCGCCTTAGCGTCCTTGCGCCGCGTCTCATCCTCGACGGCGTTGATGAAGTTAGCGACCGAGGCTTTGGTCTTCTTGGTCTTTGGTTCAGCGGCCATCACAGCCCCTTCACGATCTCATCCGTCATCTTCTTGGCGTCGCCGAACAGCATCATGGTGTTGTCGCGGAAGAAGAGTTCGTTTTCGACGCCGGCGTAGCCCGAGCCCATGCCGCGCTTCACGAACAGCACAGTCTTCGCCCGCTCCACATCTAGGATCGGCATGCCGAAAATCGGGCTCTGAGGATCGGTTTTCGCCACCGGGTTGGTCACGTCGTTGGCGCCGATGACATAGGCGACATCGGCCTGGCTGAACTCGTTGTTGATGTCTTCGAGTTCGAACACTTCGTCGTAGGGCACATTGGCCTCCGCCAGCAGCACGTTCATGTGACCCGGCATGCGGCCGGCGACGGGGTGGATGGCGTACTTCACATCGACGCCTTCCTTCTTGAGCATGTCGGCCATTTCCCGCACGCTGTGCTGCGCCTGCGCGACGGCCATGCCGTAACCCGGCACAATGATCACCTTCGACGCGTTCTTCATGATGAATGCCGCATCGTCGGCGCTGCCCCGCTTCACGGGCCGCGCTTCGACTGCACCTGCCACAGCCGCGCCGTCGCCGGTGCCGAAGCCGCCGAGGATGACGCTGATAAAGCTGCGGTTCATGCCCTTGCACATGATGTAGCTCAGGATCGCGCCCGAAGAGCCTACCAGGGCGCCAGTGATGATCAGCGCCGCGTTCTCCAGCGTGAAGCCGAGTGCGGCCGCGGCCCAGCCCGAATACGAATTGAGCATCGAGATAACCACGGGCATGTCGGCGCCGCCGATCGGGATGATCAGCAGTACGCCGATCAAAAGCGAAAGGCCCGCGAGCGCCCAAAAATGCCATTCGATCATGCCGTGCGCTCGGATCATCATGACAATGAGTGCGACGATTGCGAACGCGATGGCGATGTTGATCAGATGGCGCGCGGGCAACATGATCGGCGCGCCGGACATGTTGCCGTTCAACTTGGCGAAGGCGATCACCGATCCCGTGAATGTCACCGCGCCGATGGCGGTGCCGAGCGAGAGCTCGATCAGCGACTGCAGGTGGATTGCCGTCCCGGTGGCCGACGCATTGAAGATCGAGACAATCGTATGATCGGCAATGCCGAAGCTCTCGGGCGCGTAGAATGCAGCAGCAGCGACGGCAACAGCGGCCAAGCCAACCAGCGAGTGAAAGGCGGCCACGAGCTGCGGCATCTGCGTCATCTTGATCGATCGGGCGATAGTCGCGCCGATAGAGCCGCCGATCAGGACGGCGGCGGCGATGATGCCCCACGTCGTCGGGTCGGGGCTTGCGAGCCACAGGGTCGTGGCGATGGCGATCGCCATCCCGGTCATGCCGAACATGTTGCCCCGGCGGCTGGTCTCGGGGCTCGAGAGCCCGCGCAGCGCCAGGATGAATAGCACCCCGGAGACGAGATAGAGCAATGCTGCGAGATCAGCGTTCATGAAAGCCCCTAGCGTCCGAACCGGCGATAGCGCGACCAGCCGGAGAGAATGATCACCGCCGGGGCGGCGAAGAAAACGGTAGCCGCGATCCAGGCCGGCCATCCCGCGGCAGTTGCGCCGAGAAAGGCGAGCACATTGCCGATCACCGGCACGAAGGCGAGGAAGAAGCCGATGATCGCCGAGAGCCAGACGTTCGGTATCCAGTTCGCGTGGATCCACTCGATCACGAAGTTGATCTGCAGCACGCAAAGAGCCACCCAGACCAGCGCGATCACGCAGCCAACACCGGCGCAGCCGCGCATCTGAATTTGGAAGCGGCGCATGTCCTCACGAGCCCGCGTGCGGTCAAATGTGTGCGGCGCCACCGCCGGTTCTTCGCTGAGATTAGCGAGCGCGCGTTGTGCTGCTTGTCGTAGTTCGTCGTCGCTGACGGCACCCTCTTCGCCGGCCTCTAGCACGGCGGCTTCAAACGCCTCGACGGTCGCCTGCATCCCGGTAATCGCACTAGGAATGAGGCCACCGGATGTCCGCCAACCATCGACGAAGCGGCGCATGAACGCCTCGGCGGAGAGACGGCCGTCGAGGTAGGCTTCGATGAGGGCGCGCCAATCCGCCGGCGTCACGTCACTTCTTCTCTTTCTTCTTGTACATCGCCAGCATGCGCTGGGTGACGAGGAAGCCGCCGAAGATGTTGACAGCGGCAAGCCCTGCCGCCAGGCCGCCGGCGCTTTTGGCAATCCAGCCGCTTTCCGTGCTGGCGCTCGCGGCGGCGGCGATCAAGGCGCCGACAATGATCACAGAAGAGATCGCGTTGGTGACTGCCATTAAGGGCGTGTGCAGCGCCGGCGTCACCGACCAGACGACGTAATAGCCGACGAAGATCGCCAGCACGAAGATGGCGAGATAAAAGACGAAAGGATCAACCGCTTCCATGAGCGCCCTCGGACTGGACTGGTCGCGGGGGACTAAAGAAGCGGATTTTGCGCCGGGTCAACCGATAGTCGTCGCGGGGCTCATGAAGCGAAACGAGCGCGACACGCGTTCGCGGCCGCGGCGCGTTCGGCCGTGGGCTGTTCGGCCCAGAAGCCCTTGGCGGCGCTGGCGGCGTAGCGCCCCGTCATGCCTTCAATGCCCTCCTCGTGGTTCATCGCTTCGAGGATCACGCCGAGGACAGGCGCCCATTCGCCGGTCGCCCCGCGCGGGTAGTTGAGCACGTCCAGGTTTGCATGCGCGGCCACCGCGCCGGCACAATTGCTGAGGTCCTGCGCGAGGCTGGCGCCGGGCGACTGCGCTTGCGCTGGCGCGCTTAACAAAGCAGCGGCGGCAAGCGCCGCCAACATCGCGTTACGTGCAGAACCTGGCATGCGCGCCTCCGTCACCTATTCGGTAGTGTAGGTGGCGTCTGCGCGGATGACGAGGCCGACGCCATCCATTTCGTGCGTTTCCGCAGTCCGCTCGCCGCGATGATTGCGGTAGATGAGGGTGTGCCCGCGCGCGCCGACCAGCAGCGCTTCGGGCGTGAATGTCAGCTGCGGCGCGCGTTCAAGTGCTTTCTCGAAGTAAAGGCGCAGCAGGTCCTTGCCGTGGATGACGCCGTCTGGCGAGAAGCCTAGGGCGGCGATGTACGGTGATGAGAACTCGATGTTGTCGGCGTAGAGCGCCAGTATCGCGTCAAGATCACGCTTGTTCCACGCAGCGTAATAACGCTCGGAGAACTCGCGATCGTTCATGCGGCGCTCGCCGCAGCGAAGTGAGGATGCACGATCGCGCCAGCTTTGCTCAGCATCGCCCCCTTGATGATCTCATCGTTCCATGCGGGCGCGAACGCTTTGGTCTCATTGTCGGTTAGCAAGGGCAACAGCGCGAGAAGGTTCTTGGCGTAGAGCGAAGACGCGTCGGAGGGCAAGCGCGCAGGCAGATTGGTGAAACCCATGATTTTCACGCCGCCGACTTCGCCCAGTTCATCCGGCTTTGACAGCGGACAGTTGCCACCTTGCCCCACAGCGAGATCGATGATCACCGAGCCCGGGCGCATCGACTTGGCTTGCGCCTCCGTCACCAGCACCGGCGCGGCGCGACCCGGGATCAAAGCCGTGGTGATGACGATGTCCTGTTTGGCAATGTGTTGTGTGACAAGCGCGGCCTGCTTAGCTTGGTACTCCGCGCTCATCGGCTTGGCGTAACCTGCCGCGGTTTCTGCTTGGCGGAACTCTTCATTTTCCACTGCTACAAACTTCGCGCCGAGCGAAGCCACCTGCTCTTTCGTCGCGGGACGGACGTCTGTTGCGCTGACGACGGCGCCGAGGCGGCGCGCAGTGGCGATGGCCTGTAGACCGGCGACACCAACTCCCATGATGAAGACCTTCGCCGCGGCCACCGTGCCGGCGGCCGTCATCATCATCGGAAACGCGCGCCCATAGAGCGCCGCCGCTTCGATCACGGAGCGATAGCCGGCGAGGTTCGCTTGCGAACTCAGCGCATCCATGGATTGCGCGCGGCTGATGCGCGGGATGAACTCCATCGCTAGCGCATCGATCTTGGCGTTCGCGAGTTTTTCGATCACGCCTCTATCGCCAAACGGCTCAAGCAATGAAACGAAACCCGCACCCGCCTTCATTGCCCCAACCTCGGCGTCGGTAGGCCGCCGCACTTTAAACAGGAGGTCGGCGCTGCGGATGCCGCCGTCCGGGCCAATCTCAGCGCCGGCGCTCCTGAAGTGGTCGTCTGGGAAGCTGGCGCTCGAGCCGGCCCCGGCTTGAACCATGACCGAGTGGCCGAGACCCACGACCTTCTTGACCGTCTCCGGCGTGGCGGCGACCCGCGTCTCTCCCGGCGCGGTCTCCTTGAGGACGGTGATCTTCAACGCTCAGCCCGCCGCGCCAGACAGGGTGGGCACGACTAGCCCGCCAAGGCCCAGCAGAATCCAGAACGCCACCTGGACCGCCCAATAGACGCCCGAGAGGCGGAAGGCGAAGCCGACCACAACGCCAACCATGACAAACACAAAGTAACCCGGCCACCAGCCCGCGCCGATGGCGAACGCAAGGGTCAGGAGCCCGACCACCTGGGCCATCAGCCCACACGTCCAGACCGTGGCCATGAGGAAGCCATGGAAGGTCGCCTTCTGGTTTTGAATGTCCGTGCTTCCCTGTGCGCCGCTCTGCGCCATTCCGCGATCTCCTGTTCGGTGGGCGGGGTTTAAACCGCGCCGCACTGGCGAACAAGCGGACCTCGCGCCGCGCCTACCAAGCCAAGTTGGTAGCGATCAGGGGTCTTTGCGCCGCCGGTTGGGCATGGCCGTGGTCGACCTGAAGAAAGGCGACGGCCGGGCCTTCGAACCGGGCGGCGGTGAGGACCCCGGAGGCGTAGGCGCCGGTATCGATCGCGATGCGTCGTTGGTCGGCGTACGGCTCATCCACAGGCGTATGGCCATGCACGACACGATGCGAGAACACGCGCTTTGAAGTAATGAAGGCTTCGCGGCTCCAGTAGAGCGCTTCGTCTGTTTGGTCTTCCAGCGCCCGCGCGGGATCGACGCCCGCATGAACGAAGGCGTAGTCGCCAAGCGCGACGTAGCGTTCAAGATTGTGGAGAAAATCCAGATGCGCCGCTGGCATGCGGGCGCGTAGGTCGCGTGCGGCGTCGAGCCAATCTGTCTTGTCGCCGTTGAAGGGGGGCGGGTGCACGCCGTACGAAAGCAGCGTCTCGGCGCCGCCCTGCAGCACCCAGCCACGATTGCCGGCGGGATTGTCGAGGAACGCCATCAACGATTGCTCGTGATTGCCACGCAGGAAGCGACAGTCCAGGTGGCGGGGTCGGCCAGAGCTCAAGAGTTCGATCACGCCCGCGCTTTCGTGGCCCCGATCAACGTAGTCCCCCAGGAAGGTCACGATCGGCGGACCGCCCAGCCGGGTATCGTCTACAGACAGGTCCTCCAGCAGCCTGACCATGTCCGCCAAAAGGTCGGCGCGCCCGTGGATGTCGCCCACGGCGTAGCCGACGCGCCCATCGAGAAATCTCGCGCCGGGGGAAACCTGGTGTTTAAACAACCGCAGCACTCAATGGGATGCTAAGCACCGCAAGGCGGGGTCGCAACGAAGTTCCCGTCTTGCGCTTGCTGGGCGCAAACACAGCTAACAAAACGCGGGGAATACGAAAACGGCCGCCCTCTCACACCTCGTCTCCTCCAGCGGCCAAAAGTGTCGCGACCGAGGAGGGCGCGTGGCCCCGCCTTTGCTTCCCTTTGGCGATGGCGTAGGAACGCCGCGAGGACCTGCATTCATGACGTCGCCAATCTGGCACAGCCGCCGCGCATTCCTGCGGACCCTTACGCTTACGCTCGGCGCGGGCGTTCTGGGGGCCTGCTCCACTATGGCGCCGGCGACCGAAGAGATGATCGAGCCAGTCGAGTACCGGCTCGGCGCGGGCGATCAGATCCGCATCACTGTCTTCAACGAACCGGAACTCACCGGGCCCTTCACAGTCGGGTCACAAGGCACGATCGCCTACCCGCTGGTCGGCACGATCCGCGCCGGCGGGTTAACCGTTCCAGAATTCACCACCGCCCTACAGTCGGCGCTTTCGACCTATGTCCGTAATCCGAGCGTCAGCGTGGAAGTGACCAACTATCGCCCGTTCTTCATTCTGGGCGAAGTGCAGCGGCCCGGGACGTATCCCTATTCGGCCAGCCTCACCGTTCCGAATGCCGTGGCGACGGCAGGCGGTTTCACCTATCGCGCGAATCGAAGCCGCGTCTTCATCAGGCACGCCAATGAAAACATAGAGCGCTCCTACCCACTCACAGTGGCTACACCGGTTCTGCCCGGCGACACCGTCCGCATCGGCGAACGCCTGTTCTAGCGGGCGCCATTAACCGCGTTCTTTTCGACACGTCCGCGCGGCGCAAAGCATGCATATCGCTGCTTCAGAGACGACATTCACCAAGCAGAAATGCTAGGGTACTGGCGCTTCCCGGCACAATTTTCGGCGCCAAGAACAGGCTGCGCGTGGGCCATATGAACGTGATGGAAAAAGAGCCGGTTGCGACGTCGACGCACAAGCAGGCGCCGCGCGGGCTCGCCGACATGCTCGGCCTGACCGCGCTCATCAACATGCTGCGCCGGCGCATGTGGCTCGTGACGGGTGTAGGTCTCTCGTCCGCGGCGCTGGCATTTTCCATCATCATGCTGCAGCCGCCCGTTTATGCGGCGACCGCACTGCTCTTGCTTAACACGACGCCGACGACTAACGCAGCGCCAGGCCAGATGACGGCATTAGAAGCCGAGGTCGCCCTGCTGCGTTCGCCCGCTCTGATGAATGAGCTTGCGGCGGCGCTTGGGATGCAAGGCGGAGACACCGAGGTTCCTGGTCTCGCCGACGACCTCGCACGCACAATCTCGGTAAGCCCACGGCCAAACTCCGAGATCATCGAGATCAGCGCCCATACCTCCGATCCGCAGCGCTCGCAGCTGTTCGCAAACACCTATGCCGACGTTTACCTCGCCAGCCAGCTCAACATGAGTGTGGCCTTGAGCGAAAATTCCTGGCTGTCGCGGCGGTTGGCCGAGTTGCGCGAAGATGCGCGCGCCAAGGAGGATGCCGCACAGACGTTCCGGTCCGAATCCGGTCTGGACGTCACGGAGCAAGCGATTCCGCCAACCGAAAATCTGCAGGGCGAAGTGCAAGCTGCGCAGAATGACCTGGCCGAACGAGAAGCACGTCTGCGGCAGTTCCAGGACATGCGTTCGTCCGGCGCCACGATCGAGGCGATCACCAGCTCGTTCAGTTCGTTCGCCATGGACAGCCTCCGCGATCGTGAAGCCGACATCAGCCGCCGTCAGCAGGATTTGGAAAACCGATATCTGCCGACCCACCCCGCGGTGCAGGCGATCCAAGCCGAGCGCCGTGACGTCGACGCGCTGATTGAGCGCGAGGTGCAGCGCATTCAGACTAATCTCGAAGCAGAAGTGACGCGCACTCGTTCGCGGGTGCAGGCGCTTCAGGCGGCTGTGCGCGCCAGCACCGCTGAAGCCCAGTCAGTTACCCCCGCCGCCGGCGCTGCTGACCATCTACGGGATCTGGAGGCGGAGGCACAGACGGCGCGCGAGCTCTATGAAACGTTCCTTCAGCGCTATCAGACTTCCGCGGATCAATCGCAATTGAGCGCGCCGACCGCCCAGTTGCTCTCGCGCGCCGCGCTGCCCTCTGAGCCGTCGTCGCCGCAACTGCGCGTCGCCTTGCTCATGATGCTGGCGGCGGGACTGTTGCTGGGTCTCGCGGCTGGACTCATCGCGGAACTGTTCGATCAGTCGGTGAAGAACGCCGACGATCTCGAAGCCAAGGTCGGCGTGCCGGCGATCACGTCGATCCCGACCATCTCAAAGCGCATGATGCGCCAGATGCCGCCAGCCGAGCGCCATCCCTCGGGCTATCTCGTCGGCAGGCCCATGTCGGCGTTCACGGAATCGCTGCGCGTGCTGCGTACCGTGATCGTGTATTCGAAGCTGGATCTCTCGGCCAAGGTCGTTGCCGTCACTTCGGCCCTGCCGGACGAGGGCAAGACGACAGTTTCCATGTGCCTCGCGCGCGTCGCGGCGATGTCCGGCCAACGTGTGTGCGTGGTCGATTGCGATTTGCGCAAGCAATCGATCAATGACGTGATTGATATCGAGACCGACGTCGGCATCCTGCAAGTTCTGGCCGGCGAAGCGCCATGGCGGTCAGCCATCGTACGCGACCCAAACTCGGAAGCACATGTCCTGCCGATCGCCGCCTCAGGCTTCACCCCGCGCGATGTCTTTGGCTCGAACGCCATGGGCAACCTGATCGCCGAATTGCGCGCACACTATGACCTCGTCATCCTCGACTGCGCGCCGATCCTGGCAGTCGCGGAGACGCGGATTGTCGTCGGGCGCGCAGACACAACGGTGCTGGTGGCGCGCGCCGGGCGCACGGCGATCGGCGCGATGCGCGCCGCCGTGGCGCAAACCGAAGCAGCCGGCGGCAACATCCTCGGCATCGCTTTGAACTATGTGCGGCCGCGGTGGCAATCGTACACGGACTCGCTCTACTTCAATGAGTCAAAGTCCTACTACAGCGTTTCGTAAGCTTACCCAGCGGTGCGGCGGCGGACGACAACGCCGCTCGTGCTCTGTCCCGGTCTGCCCCGCGTGAAGCTCGGCTTCCATAGCTCGCCCCGGTTGTGCAGTGAACGCAGCGCGTCCCAGAGGATCAGTGCGTCGGTCGAAAGCGCCCAGGACATCGCATAGACCTTATACTGGCTGGGATCGTCCGCGCCGATCAGCGTGCTGATGCCGACGACGCCCGGGCGCGCGCTCAGATAGTAACGCCGCGCCGACTTCATCGGCTCGAGTTGCTCGCGCGTCAGCGGGTGCGGGCCGACCAGCGCCATGTCGCCCAGAAGGACATTGAACAGCCGAGGCAAGCGCTCCAATGCATGTCGCCATTTCGCACGCCGCGTTTCCGCATGATCCGCGATCGCGCTCAGATCGTTCGCGACATCCGCCTCCGGCGTGGAATGCTCCCCTGACGTTGGCGGCACAATACGCAAAGAGAAAAGCTTGAACGTGCGGCCACCATAGCCGATGCGCTCCGCGGCGAGAAACACCGGCGCCGGATAGCGAAGTTTTGACCATGCCGCAGCAATCAGCAGCAGTGGAAGCCACATCGGCGCGGTGGCGAGCGCAAGCGTCAGATCGATGATTCGCTTCGGCGCGCCGCCCAGCAACGCATCGTAGGAAACGATGGGAGCGCTCGCGAGATCGCGGCGAAGCGCGGCTTCGAACGTAGTGCTGGACTGTTCCGCGTTCTGCGGTCCCGGCTGGTCCGGCGACCCGCTGGGCAGCTGAATGAGCATGGCTTTTCCCGACCTGGTGTTGACGAGATTAAGAGCCTCCCGTCGGAAAACTTCAACGTCTCCCAGGCACGCGCCTTGGTTATTTTTCGCCACCGCCGCTTCAGGCGCCACACGGCGCGCCCGAAGCGGGAAAAGTCCTTGTGCAATAGCCTGTGGATAGATGCTCACGGCACAAGAAGGTCGAAATCGCCAGAGTTTTGGCTATAGGCTGTGGATTGTTAGGGGAACGGGCCTTGGCGAATTCGCGTTCTAACACGTTGGGGGAGGAGGATAAGTGACGTCACCCGTGACTGGAGATCGGTCGCGCCACCAGCCGGGGACGTTAGGCCCGGCCACCTTTCGCCGGCCACGATCCAAATCTCTCGCCCTAGCGCGCTTGGGGCGCGGCCTTGGACGTCAGTGGGCCATCTTTGTGGTTACTGCGCTGCTCGCTGCAGGCGCGGGCATTGCCTTCGACTTGAGCGGAGGCGTGCCGCCCATGGTCTCGGCCCTATTCTGGCTCCCGTTCGGCGCCGCAATCGGTTTTGCGATCGCGCTAGCGCGCGAGCTGAGCCGCAATACCGTCACGTCGCTTTCCAGCTTCGGCAAGCATCGCGGCTACGCTATCCTGGGCGCTGCGCCCGAGCTAACGCCGCGTACCTTGCGCCAGTTGCCGCCAGACCGGCGCACGTCACTGGGCTGCCTTGCCCTGCTCCCCGCCTCACCCTTCGCCACCGCTTTTCGCGACCTCCAGAACACGGTGAGCAAAGACGGATTGGTGGCATTCATATCATCCGTGCCGAACGAGGGCGCATCCACTGCAGCGCTTTGCACGGCGATCAGCGCGTCGCAGCAGGGCCGCGCCGTCGTCATGATCGACTGCGATCTGCGCCGGCGCTCATTGACTCGCGCGCTTGGCTTCGATCCGGACGAAGGTTTGCTCGACGCCTGCGCGGCGCCGGACGATTGGCAAAATTATGTGGGCGAGGAAGAGGAAATTGGCGTCCACTTCATCCCCGCGGCGCGAGGCGGCGGCGCTTGGCGGGGCCTCAGCGCGGCGCAGGGCTTTCAGGAATTGCTGACACGGTTGCGTGAGCATTACGATCTCATCGTCCTCGATTGCCCGCCTGCCCTGACCAGCGCCGACGGGCTGACTGTCGCGGGTTTGGCGGAAAAGACGGTGCTGGTCACAGCCTGGGACCGCACGCCGCTAGCTGCGGTGCGCCGGACCATGAGCCTGCTGCAGCGCCGCCCGCGCACCATGACTGGCGTCTACATCAATCGCGTTCCGCCTGAATATCGGTTTGGTCGTTTGCGGGGCGAGTGACCCCGCCGCGCGCCGCCAGCATGCCCTCCGGGGCCAGCGCGCCGCCAATGGCGATGGCCAGCTGCGGAAAGACAGGCGCGAGATTGCCCTTGAACATCCCGCCCCGCGCCCAATCGGGCGTCGCGGGGCGCGGTGTCACGCGCGGTCGGCTTGAGCCAGCCTTGCGCTGGATGAGTTCTTGGATGAACGGCGTCGACGCGCCGCCGCCGACTGCAATCGCCTGCACCTCCGATCTCCCGCGCGCGCGTGCATCGTCGCGCACGATTGACAACGCGTGATCATAGGCCTGGCGCAGCGACGAAATGAAATCCCGAAAGTCTTGGTCGCGTTCAATGTCGCGCATCGAAAGCGTCAGACTTCGCCCCTGATTGCGCAGCGTCGCGCGCCCGTCGGCGAAGATGGTTTCCTTGATGTTGCCGATCTGGCGCATCAGGACGGTCCATAGCTCCGTCCTTTGCTGCTGGCCGCGAGCCCATTTTGCGGCATCGAGCACGCGGTCTGCGATGATGCGATCGAGGAAGTCACCCGCCTGCTTCAGCGTCATCCGCGCTTCCGGCAGATCGATTGTGCGCGGGCCGATCCGGGCGATTGCCGCGATATCGGTCGTGCCGGCGCCCATGTCGACGACGATCAGGTGCGACGCGCTGTGCTCAAGGCCAACGGAAGTGTATGCGGCCGCGGCGGTGGCCTCAAAAATCAGCCCCATCTCCGCAGGCTGGGTCCGTTCCATCGCCTTCGGCAGCGCGTCAGTAACTGTGCGCAACGAGAGTCCATCCGGCGACAGCAGGCGCTTGCCGGCTGCGGCGCGAAACGCCTCAGCCTCGCTAAACAGCCGCACGATTACATCATGCACGCCCGCGCTGTCGCCGCCACGCCAGGCCGGCGCAGCGTAGCGACGACGAGTAATCTCCGCCTGCGCCAGCATCGTGTCGCTCGCCGCCGCGCGATCAATCGCCGCGAGCAGGTACGCGAGATAGAGCACGATCAAATCGCGCATCTGAAAGATACGATGCGGATCGATTGTCGCTGGCGCATTCGTGTTCAGCGCGCGATCGAGGTCGCTGACGCTCAGCAGCGTCTTGAAGGAGCGCAGCGCCATCCTCTTCGGATTCGCCAGTTCATTGGCGCGGTCGATCGCGGGGCGGCCCAGCAGCACACGATCCTCATCCACGAATAGGGCGCTATCGAGCAGAAAGGCGTTGCTCTTTCCCTCGTGGCCGCTCAGCATGAGTGGACGTACGTGCGACGGCTCAAGGCGTGACCACGCGCCTGCCGGCGCGGCCGCCGCCTTGGAAAAGGCGGTGCCGAAATCGATGCACAGCGTCCAGTCGCTCATGACCGCTTCTTCTGCTCCGCCGGCGCTACACGTGGCCTTTCCAGGACTCGATCGCCACGAGCCACGCCCCGAGCCTGAATAAGCACGGTCTTCGGCGTTTTCGCGACAGCAGCGTTCAGCTCGTGATTGCGAGAGTCAAAGGGCACGCGCGCGCCAAGTACGCCGACGCGCGTCAAGCCGCGCTTGCGGCCCGCGCGTGACAAGGACTGGGCCAGCCGCGTCAACGC
The DNA here is from genome assembly GCA_052387215.1 of Caulobacteraceae bacterium. Taxonomy (GTDB): domain Bacteria; phylum Pseudomonadota; class Alphaproteobacteria; order Caulobacterales; family Aquidulcibacteraceae; genus Vitreimonas. The sequence continues at coordinate 6,453 of JBQTJK010000150.1, read as the reverse complement.
GTCCTTCCGCGAGGTTTCGTTCTCAGCGGTCTCGGCTTCATCCAGATCGGCTAGAGCTTGGGCCAAGGCCACGTCGGCCTCGCTCCAAGCCGCTTCCGCCAGCGCATCGGTGAGCGAAAAGTCCGGCGCCGCGTGCTGCCGCGCGGCGCTTTTCTTGGACGGCCTGTTGGGCCGCTTCGACTTGGACTCTTCTCCCTCGGGCATGCCTAGGCTCACTGTCCTGGCTTAGCGCGCCCGCGCGAGCGTCCCTAGAGGCGCAACGTCAGGCCGAGCGTAAACCTGTTGGCCTCGTAATCGCGGTAAGCGGGGGAATCAACTTCGTCGTGCTCATAGCGGAAGCGCACGGCGGCATGGGGGTTCAGGAAATAGTCCGCCCCAGCCTCCCACTCGATGTAGTCGTCTTCGCGAGCGATGTTCTCGTAGTCCCGGTTGCCCCCGCGCACTGCAGCGGTCAGGAGCACGTTGCGCCGCAGCTCGTGATCGACGCGCGCGCCATATTCCTGAGTGATGTAGGGCTCGCCTGAGGTGGCGCCAATCTGGTCGTCGGCGTCGCGGCGAGCATCGAGGGTGATCGTGGTGAGCTGGGTGATGAACCATTCAACACGGCCCGAGACCGCGACGCCCTCGAAACTTTGGGCGACGCCGGCGTACTCGCGATCGAACTGACCGACCGCAACCTCGCCGCGCATCAAGTCGGTATCGAGCGTCACGCCGACGAGATACGCCTGCCCCTCGGAGTCGAATTGCGGCGAGTTTTTGTACTCGCGATCATCGATGCTCGCTTGCAGCATCATGCCGATGCGTCCCGTGAGGTCCGCATCCAGCCGGCCGCGCAGCACGCTCTCTTCGTTATCGCGGAAATTCTGCGCGCCGTCATAATCATATTCGCTGCGGACCGCGTCCGCGCCGACGCGGAAGCGCGCGAAACGATGCTCGACGCCGAGGCCGGTATCGACGCGGTCGTATTCGACCGGATCGCCAACGAACGGCGAGTCTGGATCGGTGCGCGGCGTAACCTGGTGGGCGAAGCGTGCGGAGCCGCGAATCGCGGTTGAATCGCCAATGTCGAAGCGGCCTTGGCCGCGAACGTAGTGGTCGTTAGCGTCTTCGTTGGAAAAGTCCTGGTGGCTGCGAAGCGTCGCGCCGCCCTCAAGAGCGACCATGTGGCGCGACCAATCCGACTCCAGGCGCGCCGTCGGCGCCACGGTGTAGATGATGTCGTCCACATCGCTCGGCGACCCATCCGGCGCTGCGAACAGGTTATCTGTGCTGGCGACCGCGAGATCGAGCGACGCGTTCAAATTGAACGTGCCCAGGCGGCGGCCCGGGGCGTCGTACTCAGGACGATCGCGATCGCGAACCGAGACGGGTTGGTCGCTTGCCAAATCGCTGGTTTGTTGCGTCTGCGCCATCGCGTGGGCTGGCAGCAGGGCGATCAAGGACGCCGCGAACAGCGAGACAAAGGCATTGATGCGCAACTGAGTTTCCCCGCCAAATGATGCCCCACCCCTGGGTGGCGCCATTAAATCAGGTTCGAGGGTTCGGCGGAAATGGCCCGTGTCGCAACAAGATGCCCTCGCGGCGGGAAATATCGTGACCGGTTGATTAACGCGCTGAGCTGGGGCGTTCATGCGAAGGACTCCACTGGTCACCAAGCTGCTTGGCGCCCGAACATGCCGCAGCGCGGTTAAGGGAACACGACCGGCGCCCGTTCCGCGTCGCCGCACACGCCTCGAAGTCAGGCTGACTGCGCAGCCACGGCGTTGACGGGCCTCTTGTTGAAGGCGCGATAGACCATCTCGGAAGGCGGGCCGACGAGGAAGTTCTCAGCGCCATCGCTCAGCGCGCGGGCATAGATCTCCATCGCGCCATCGAACGCCTCGATGGTTTGATCGATATCCCCATCCTTGTGGGCGTAGGAGACCACGATCGACGGCGCCAGCACGCCGCGCTTGATCAGCTCCTGCAGCAGCACGCAGCGATAAGGCTGGCTTGGCTTCTTGTCCGGGCCCGTCGTGCCAAACACGGCGTTCGAGGGCATTCCAGACACCGTGACGTGTTCGTGAACGCCGCGGGCGCGCGCAGCTTGCTCGACGCCCGTCATCAACCGCTTGCCGACGCGGATCATGTGCTCGAGCACCGGCTCGTTCCTATAGACATCCATCGTCGCCATCATGGCGGCGAGGCCGTGGGTTTCGCCGCCGTGGGTCGTCGACATCAGGAACACGCGCGGCTTGTCCCATTGTACCAGATCGCCCACGCGCATGTATTCGCGCTTGCCCGCGAGCGCAGACACTGAGAAACCATTGGCGATCGCTTTGCCCCAGGTCGAAAGATCGGGATCGATGTCGTACATGTGCTGCGCCCCATACGGATGCAGGCGGAAGCCGGAGATCATTTCGTCGAGAATGAAGAGCGCGCCGTTTTCGTGCGCGAGGCGCTTCACTTCGTGCAAGAAGTTATCTTTCGGATCGACGCCGCGGGTCGGCTCCATGATGAAGCCGGCAATCTGACCCGGATACTGCGCCAACAGCGCCTTCACAGTGCCGATATCATTGTACTTGAATTTCACCGTGAGATCGCTGACGGCCTTCGGCACGCCGCCATTGATCGGCGTGGAGCCGATAAACCAATCGTCCACCGCAAAGAACGGATGATCGCCGCAAATGGCGATGATGTCGCGCCCGGTGTATGCCCGCGCGATCTTCACGGCGCCCGATGTCGCGTCCGAGCCATCCTTCGAGAACTTCACCATTTCGGCGTTGGGGATCATCGAGAGGAATTTCTCGGCCGCCCGCACTTCAATCGCGGCCGGGCGGACGAAGTTCACGCCGTTCTCGATCTCAGCTCGTACCGCCGCAAGCACCGGCTCGTAAGCGTGCCCGAGCGTGACAGCGCGGTTGCCCATGCCGTACTCGATGTATTCGTTGCCGTCCGCATCCCACGCCCGGCATCCCTTGCCGCGCACGATGTGGCCGGGGGCAAGCAGCGGATACTGATCGTCGCCCTTGGCGTAGGTGTGGCAGCCGCCGGGGATGAGGCGCTGGCCCTTTTCGCGCAGCGCATTGGATTTTTCAAAGCCGCGGTGGGCCATCTCGATCGTCCTATTTCAACAGCAGTTTTCGCGCGAAGAACGCTTCCGCATAGCGCTCGCGGCACTCGACGCCGCGCAGGCGAGCAAGTCCGCGGAACGTCTCTTCATCGAACCATGCCTTGGAGCGCTGGGTTCCGAAATGCTTGTGCAGGAGTTCGATCTTGCGTGCGAGCATGGCTTCCGAGAGCGGCGCATAAACGTTGGGCTGGCCGAGATCGCCATCCCACTTCGGAATCTCGTATTCGAGGATCATGTGATCGCGAAACGTGTTCCACGTCAGTTCGCAAACGAGGCGGTGATCCTGGTGGGCGTCGTCGCGCTGGTGACAGAGGATCACATCCGGCTTCTCCAGCCGCTTCAGCCTTTCTACCCAATCCTTCACCGCCGTGCGTTCGGCAGGAAAATACCCGTCGCGGAAGTCGCCAAGATGGACGTCAAAGCGCGCCGCGCCCGTGAGAAAATCCGCCGCACTCGCGCGGGCTTCATCGGCGCGGTCGCCCGGGGCGCTCAGCGCGCACCAATCGACCGACACTTCGGCGCCCGATGCGATCCATGAGAGGATCGTCCCGCCCGCGCCGATTTCGATATCGTCGGAGTGCGCGCCCAGCGCCAGCACGCGAAGCGACTTGCCTGGCCGTGCGAGGTCCAGCGCAAGCATCTTACTTCGGCTTCTTGCCGTTGCCGTTGACCTTCCAGGGCGTCTCGCCCTTCTCCATCATATCTTCGAGCACCTGACGGTCACGCAGCGTATCCATCGAGCGCCAAAAACCGGCGTGCTTATAAGCCATCAGCTTGTTCTCTTTGATCAGCCGCTCGAACGGCTCGACCACAAGCTCTTCGCCGTCGTTCATGTAGTCGAAGATTTCCGGCTTCAGCAGAAAGTAACCGCCATTGATCCAGATCTCGGAGCGGTCCGACGTCGTGAAATGGTTGACACGGCCATCGTCGGAGATATCGGCGATGTGGTACGTGGCCGGCGGGTGGACAGCCAGGAAGCAGGCAACCTTGTTGCTCTTCTTGAACTTCGCGATCATGTCGTCGAGGTTCACGTCGGAGAGGCCGTCGCTGTAATTGGCGAGAAACATCTCTTCGGTCTTGACGTGATCCCGGACCGCCCAGAGCCGGCTGCCGATGTTGCGCCACACGCCGGTGTCGATCATGGCTACGCGCCAGTCTTCCTCGCGCGGGCCAAGCATCTCGATCTTCGAGCCTTGGACGATGCAGTCGCCGTAGGTCTGGGTCTTATAGTTAAGGAAGAAGTCCTTGACCGTGTTGGCCTTGTAGCCGAGGCAGAGCACGAAATCCTTGTGCCCGTACTGGCTGTAGTAATTCATCACGTGCCAGAGGATCGGCTGGTGGCCGATCGGGATCATCGGTTTTGGCACGCTTTCCGAATATTCGCGAATGCGCGTGCCCAATCCGCCGCAGAATAGAACGACTTTCATGACCCCTGCTCGCCCGACCTGACGCGGTTCTCTCGCCAGCCGTTAAGGCTGCAACCCTCGTGCCGCCTCAGCAGTTACGCGCACCAATTTCGCGGCGCGTCAACGGCTTCGTCCAATAGGCGGAAAACACAACTCAGCAGGCGTTTTGCTTGACAAAAAGCGTGCTCTGACGGCACCTGGAAAATCCCGACAAAATTTGGAAGCTGCCACCGGCGCATGCGGCGGCCGTGGCCAGCATTGAATGCGGCCCGATACCTGCTTGCGCATCCGGCGGGCGGCGCTCCAGTCGCGATTGAGGAAACTAGTCCAATGCCGATGATCCGAGAATCCGTCGTCCAAAAGCTCTACCAGCCGGGCATTGGCCAAGAGCTGTGGGACTTCGCCAACGGCATTTACCCGATCTGTCGCTCGATTTCCGGTAACGGCGTTCGTGAGACGCTCAGCCACATCAACCGGGTGATCGATCTCAAGGTCCACGAAGTCCCCTCAGGAACCCAGGCGTTCGACTGGACGATCGCGCCGGAGTGGAACATCCGCGACGCCTGGATCAAGAATCCGCAGGGCGAGAAGATCATCGATTTCAAGAAGCACAATCTGCATGTGCTCAACTATTCGGCTCCGATCAACGGCAAGTACCAGCTCTCGGAACTGAAGAAGCACATCTACACCATGCCGGATCAGCCCGACCTGATCCCGTACCGGACGAGCTATTACAACATCAACTGGGGCTTCTGCATGAGCCACGACCAGCTGATGAGCCTGCCGGACGGCGAGTACGAGGCGTTCATCGATTCAGACCACAACCCGAACGGCTCGCTGACTTACGGCGAGTACTTCCTGCAGGGTGAGAGCGACGAGATCTTCCTGTTCTCGGCCCATTGCTGCCACCCCTCGCTCGCCAACGACAATTGCTCGGGGATGAGCGTCAACACGCACCTGGCCCGCGCGCTGACCTCGCTCCAAGGCAAGACGCGCTACTCGTACCAGTTCATCTTCGCCCCGGGCACGATCGGGTCGATCACCTGGCTCTCGCGCAACGAAGACAAGATCAAGCGGATCAAGAACGGCTTGATCCTCTCCTGCGTCGGCGATCCGGGCGGCCCGACCTACAAGCGCAGCCAAGCCGGCGACGCCATCATCGACCGCGCGGTCGAAAAGATCCTGCGTGACGAAGAGCCGAACCCGAACATCGTCGACTTCTGGCCCTACGGCTATGACGAGCGCCAATACAACTCGCCGGCCTTCCGCCTGAACGTCGGCTTGCTTCTGCGCTCGCGCTTCGGCCTGTTCCCGGAATACCACACGTCGGCTGACAACATGGACTTCATAAAGCCGGAGTGCCTGGAGAAGTCGTACAAGAATACGCTGCAGATCATCGACATCCTCGAGAACGAATACAAGACCGTGAACCTGGCCCCGCACGGCGAACCGAACCTCGGCAAGCGCGGCCTCTACGGCGCCATCGGCGGCGACAAGAAAGCCTACGACGCCAACCTTCCGGTGTTCTGGATGCTGAACCAATCCGACGGCCAGCACACGCTGCTCGACGTCGCTCAACGCGCCAAGCTCCCCTACGATCGCATCCACGATGCGGCGAAGGTGCTGGCCGAAAACGGCCTGCTCCGCGTCGAGGGCTAATGACTATAGCGGCGGGGGAAGGCCGCGGCGCGGGGATGCGCCGCGGCCTTCTTGTTACGCCACATCGGACCGCCGGCTGGAAGGTGCGCATGCCGCACTGTCGAAAGGGGGATAGAGCAGGCGTCTATCCATGCCGTTTTCGCGCCACCGCGCTGAAAACAAAGCGCGGCAACAAAATCAATCCGACCGAGTTGCAGCGGCCGTAGAATGCTGCGCATGACCCAAGCCCACTCCATCATCACAGCAAGCCGCGTCGAGGCGTATGTCGCCTCGGCG
>JBQTJK010000149.1:0-33902 GCA_052387215.1 Caulobacteraceae bacterium | reverse complement strand
ACGCGCGCGCCGTACGTCTTGGCCATCTGGATCGCGGTGGTGCCGATGCCGGAAGCGCCGCCGTGCACGAGCAGCGTTTCGTTCTGCTTCAGCGCACCGCTCTCGAACACGTTGGCCCAGACGGTGAAGACGGTCTCGGGCAGTGCGGCGGCTTCGACAACCGAAAGCCCGCTCGGGATCGGCAGCGCCGAGCCTTCGTGCGCGAGCGCATATTCGGCGTAGCCGCCGCCAGCCAGGAGCGCGGTGACCTTGTCGCCGACATGCCAGCGCGTGACCCCCACGCCCAGCTCCACGATCTCGCCCGCCGCTTCGAGGCCGAGCGTCAGCGGCGCGCCGGGCGGAGGCGGGTAAAGGCCGGCGCGCTGCATCAGGTCGGGGCGGTTCACGCCGGCAGCTTCGACGCGGATCAGGATCTCATGCGGGCCGGGGCGGGGCACATCGTCGGTGACAAGGGAAAGTGGCTTGTCCGGGCCGTGAATGACCCTGCGCATCGTCGGCGGTTTGAGCACGCGCGCCTCCCTTAAATTGCGTTCCGTTTGCGGTTATACTCTGCCCGAGGAGATAGGCCCATGATCGACGACGATCCTTTTGCGCCGCCGGTGAAGAAGGCGGTTCCGCTCGAGCAGCAATTGGAGAACGCCTCGATCGAAGAGCTGGAAGCTCGCATTGAAAAGCTCAAGGCGGAAATTCAACTTTGCGAGACCGCAATCGGCGCCAAGCGCAAACAGCGCGCGGCGGCGGATTCCGTGTTCGGGGAGCGGCCGTCTTAACCCATCGCACCCGGTTTGGCCCTAAGACGGCCCGCGCCTTGCGACCCTCTTAGGCTCATGACCGATACGAACCAGACTTCCCCAGAGACGGCGCCTTTCGACGCCAAGCGAGCGATTGATTTCGCGCGTTCGGAGCTTTTCGAGCGCACCTTCAAGGAAGGCATGGGGCTAGTTGAAGAGACCGCGGCTTATCTGGACGGCCCTGGCCGCGCCGCCTCGAAGCGCCTCTCGCGCGCCGCCGCGCTAGCCTATGCGGGCGAAAGCATGCGGCTGACTACGCGGCTGATGCAGGTGGCGTCCTGGCTCTTGGTGCAGCGGGCCGTGCGCGATGGCGAAATCCAGCTCGCCGAAGCCTCAAGCGAAAAGTATCGCCTCATCTCCCGCGAACCGCAGCCGTCGTCGACCTTCGCCGGCAGCGACGAACTTCCCGAAGCGCTGAAGACGCTGATCATCCGCGGCGGCGCGATCTACGAGCGCGTGCGTCGGCTCGACGAGACGATGTACGAGAGCAGTGAGGAGACCGCGAACCCGGTCTCGGATCAGATGGCGCGCCTGAGCGAAGCGTTCAGCGGCTGACGCTTTCCGTCCGGAACACAAAGGGCGCCGGATTGCTCCAGCGCCCTTGATTGGATCTGGCGATCGAAGGCCTTAGCTTTCCTTCTTCTTCATAAAGCCGCCGAACTTGTCGTTGAACCGCGACACGCGGCCGCCGCGATCGATCAGCTGCTGGTTGCCGCCGGTCCAGGCCGGGTGGACCTTGGGGTCGATTTCGAGCGCCAGCGTCGCGCCTTCTTGGCCGTAGGTCGAACGGGTCTTGTATTCGGTGCCGTCCGTCATCCGGACCGTGATGAAGTGGTAGTCGGGGTGGCCTTCTTGTTTCATGACCCGAAATCCTGCGCCCATACTGGGGGAAAATTGGAAGCGGGGCTGATAGCGGAAAGCCGACGGGCTAGCAAGGGCAGGCGATGATCTGGTTGTTCCTGGGAGGTTTGAGCGGCTTGGCCGTCGTGGGCGTCGCCGCCTGGGCGCGCGGCGAGCGCAGACGCGTCGAGGCGGAGGAGCGGGCGCGCCGCGAACGCGCACGGCTGCAGGCCGACGAGGCGCAATTGCTGGCCAAGCTCAAGAGCAAGGAAAACTGATGCCGACGGCTGGCTACTCCGGCACGCCGCTGGCGAAGAAGCTTGGGTTCAAGCCAGGCGAGCCGCTCTGGGCCTCGGGCATGCCGGTCTCCGTGAAGAAGGTGCTCGATCGGGAGTCGGGGCCTCGCTACCTGGCGCGCCCGACCAAGACGCTGGCCGCCGCGCATATCTTCCACACGAGCGCAGCGAAACTCGAAGCGGATCTTGAAAACGTGCGCGGCAAGCTGGCCCCGGACGGGATGATCTGGGTGTCGTGGCCGAAGAAGGCGGCGAAAGTCCCCACCGACATCACCGAAGACACGATCCGCAACATCGCACTGCCGATGGGCTATGTCGACGTGAAGGTGTGCGCTGTGGACGAGACGTGGTCGGGACTGAAGCTGGTGATCCGCAAGGCGCTACGCTGAGGCGGCTTCCTTTGGCGTGGGCTCGATCTTCGCCGGACTTACTGGCGGCAGGTTGGGCACAAGCCGCAGCAGGAACGGGTTGAGCGCAATTGAGATGAGGGCGGCGCCCAAGATCAGGTTGTAGGACTCCATCGTCACCACCCCGAGCTGGCGGCCGACTCCCGCAAGCACGAACGAGAATTCGCCGATCTGCGCGGTACCGAGCGCGACCAGCAGCGAGGTGCGGAACGATTGGCCCATCAGGCGCATCGGCCAGTACGCGAGCGCGGCCTTGCCCACGATTATGACGGCGACAAGCGCCGCCAGCGCCAGCGGCTGGCGCAGCATCACGTCGGGATCGAATAGCATGCCGACGGCGACGAAGAAGAGCACCGCGAAAGTGTCGCGAAGCGGCAGCGAGTCCTCGGCCACCTTGTGTGAAAAGCGCGAGCCGTTGAGCGCGAGCCCGCCCAGAAAGGCGCCCAACGCGAAGCTGGCGTCGAACCAGAAATAGGCGGCAAAGGCCACCCCAAGCGCCAGCGCCAAGGTGCCGAGCGACAGCAGTTCGCGTGACTTGGTGTGCGCGATTTGGACGATGAGCCAGGGAAATAGGCGCCCGCCGACAACAAGCATCAAGGCGACGAAGATGGCGATCTTCGCCAGAGTGATACCGACGGCGCTTGCAACGGCCAAAGGCGAGACCTCGCCGCCCGCTGCCATGGCGCCAACAAGCGCCGGCAGCACCACGATGGCGAGAATGATGATGACGTCTTCGACCAGAAGCCACGAGACGCTGATGCGGCCTTCTTCAGTTTTCAGGAGCCGGCGGTCCTCTAGCGCACGCAGAAAGACGATTGTGCTGGCCACTGACACGGCGACGCCGATCAGCAACGACTCAGCCAGCGGCCTGCCGAAGGCGACGCCGGCGCCCGCGCCTAGCGCCGCCACCAGCAGCGTCTGCAGCAGCGAGCCCGGCACGGCGATCCAGCGCACCGACCAGATATCGTCGATCGAGATTTTCAGTCCGACCCCGAACATCAGCAGGATGACGCCGATCTCGGAGAGCTGGAGCGCCAGATCCACGTCGGCGGTAAAGCCGGGCGAGTAGGGGCCGACGGCAAAGCCGGCGGCGAGGTAGCCGACAATGGGCGAGAGCCGGAGGCGCTGCGCCAAGAACCCGAACAAAAACGCCAGCACGATCGCGGCCACCAGGGTGGTGATTAATCCGTGCTGCTCCATTCCGGCGCTCGCGCCCTCCTGTGTCCCATAACGCACACCGGAGCGCCCGCGCGCAAGCGAAGGCCGCGATTTTGCGAGCCCTCGGAACAGAAACGTCAACTGCCTCGTTTTCGTCGCACGGGTGGGAACGACAGGGCTGATGGACCATGGCTTACGATTCCGCACGATCCGTGCCCGCCGAAGCGGCGCAGCCGCGTAGCGAGGATTTTCGGCGCGATGAGCGCTTTGCGGTGCTGTTCGGCGGCGCCTCGCTAGGAATTCTCGCCGGCATTGGCGCGGCGCTGGCGCTGGGGCGCACCGGGTCGTGGCCGCTCTTGGTAGCTGCTCCGGCGTTCCTGCTTGCCGCCTACCTCGCTGTCGCCACGTTCCGTGACGCCGTTGACCGCCGAGCACTCGGCTGTTCGATTGCGGCTGGGCTCGTGGCGCTCTCCTTGCTGGCGTGGCCAGCAATTGCGCTGATTTTCCCGATGTCGACGCCGCAATTCTGGATCGCGCCCGCGGCGACGCTTGGCTCTATGGTGCTGTTAGCGTCGTGCTGGAGCGGCGCCCACGGCGCTATGTACCGGCTATCGGGCGAGGCCGCGTCACTGTGCGCGATCGCTGGTTATCTCGGCCTCACACAGTTGCTGGGCTGAGGCCCACCGCTTCCACCACTTCCTGCTGGCGCTTACCGAGGGCTTCCGTCGAGAAGCCCTCGACGCTTTCGGCGAACATGCGGCCGAAGTTCAGTTCGGCGCGCAGATGCAGAAATGCGGCGCCCAGGCCGATGGCGGCGCGGTCCATGAACACGAATTCGCGCGGGATGAGGACCGGACCCAGCGTCTTGAGCCGCTTCCGGACCTCGAACGCTTCGCGCCTGCCATATGCGGCGGGCGGCACGTCGTCGGCTATGGTGCGGACGCGGTCGTCGAGCAGCGGGCCGTAGATGAAGCGCGCCCACATCGTGAGCGCCTCGATCAGCTCAGCGTTCAGATTCTTGAAACCCCAGATCTCATAGGCGTGCGCGACTTGATTGATGTCGCCGGCCTTAAGCCCGCGATAGAGCCCGACGACCCCGTCAAGGAAACGCGGCGGGAAGATGCGGACGCAGCCGAAGTCGAGAAGATGCAGGCGTTCGGCGTTGTCGGTGAGGGCGTAGTTGCCGAGGTGCGGATCGCCGTGGATGACGCCGTAATGTGTCATCGGCCCCCACCAGGCCTTGAACAGCAGTTCCGCGACGCGGTTTCGGGTCTCCTGAGGCGCGTCGAGCCAATGCATGAGGCCACGGCCTTCGAGCCACGTCATGGTGAGCAAACGTTTGCTGGATAGTTCTTCCAGCGGCTCGGGTATTTTGATGCGCTGGTCGTCGGCCAGCATCGCCGCGAACAGCAGCATGTGCTTCAGCTCGCGCGCGTAATCGAGTTCCTCACGCAGCCGCTCGCCGACTTCTTCAATCGCTTCCGTGGAATCGATGGTCTTATCCATCGATCTGAACAGGTTGAGCAGCGTACGGAGCTGGCCGAGGTCAGCCTCGACGGCGCTGGCCATATCCGGGTACTGAAGCTTGCACGCAAGCGCGCGGCCATCATGAGCGCTTGCGCGGTGCACTTGACCAAGGGAGGCTGCGGCGGCGGCCTCGCGCTCGAAGGACGCGAACTTGGTTTCCCAATCCTCACCAAGCTCGGCGCGCATGCGCCGTTGCACGAAGGGCCATCCCATCGGCGGCGCGTGCGCCTGCAGTTTGCGGAACTCTTCCGCATAGGCTTCAGGCAAGAGATCGGGAATGGTGGCGAGCAATTGCGCCACCTTCATCAGCGGGCCTTTGGAGCGTCCCAGGGCTTGGCGCAAGGCGCGCGCGAGCGCTTGTTGATCCGCGCCGGCGACACGCGCCGCGACGGCGCCGGAGATGTTTGCGCCAACGGTCGCCACCCGCCCAATGCGCGCGCTGATGCGATTGCGTTCTGGGTCGATCTTGTCGTTCATCGAGACGCGCGCGTGGTGAACACGGCATTTAGATAACCACTACGAGCCCTTACGAAAATCGCGTTTGAGTGTGCCATTTTAACGCGACCTGAACCTCCCGTCCGTATGGTCCGCCCATGACCAGCGTTTCCATCAGAGAAACGCGGCAAAACATGTTGGTGGGTTTACATGTGCAAGACGATCCTGATCGTCGATGACGATCCGGCGCAGCGCCGTCTGTTGCAGGCGGCTGTCGAGCGCAACGGTTTCCTGACACGCGCGGCTGAGAACGGCGTTCAAGCGGTTGAGGCCGTCGATAAGCACGCCGACATCGACATTGTGCTCCTGGATCTTGTCATGCCGGGCATGACGGGCCAGGAAGCGCTCAAGGAAATCCGCATGCGCCGCGGCGATTTGCCGTGCATTGTGCTCACCGCTTCAGGCGGCATCGACACGGTCGTGCAGGCGATGCAAGCGGGCGCGACGGACTTCTTCGTGAAGCCGGCAAGCCCCGAACGGATCATGGTCTCGATCCGCAACGCGCTCGAAATGTCGAACCTGAAGACCGAAGTCGTGCGCATGAAGAAGCGCGCGTCGGGCCAGATGAGCTTCGACGATATGGTCGCCCACGCGCCGGTGATGGCGCCGGTGGTGCGCATGGGCAAGCGCGCGGCGGCCTCCAATATTCCGGTGCTGATCACCGGTGAAAGCGGTGTCGGCAAGGAATTGCTGGCGCGCGCGATCCAGGGCGCGAGTGAGCGCGCCGGGCGTCCGTTCGTCACGGTGAATTGCGGCGCGATCCCCGAAAACTTGGTCGAGAGCATTCTGTTTGGGCACGCGAAAGGCAGCTTCACCGGCGCAACTGAAAACCACGCCGGCAAGTTTGTCGAGGCTCATGGCGGCACGCTCTTCCTCGATGAAGTCGGCGAACTGCCGCTCGACATGCAGGTGAAGCTGCTGCGCGTGCTGCAGGAAGGCGAAGTCGATCCCGTCGGCGGCAAGCGGCCTGTGAAGGTCGACGTGCGCATCATCAGCGCCACCAACAAAGATTTGGCGAAGCTTGTCGTCGACGGCGCCTTCCGCGAAGACCTCTATTATCGCCTGAACGTTTTCCCGATCGAAGCCCCGCCGCTCAGGGAGCGCAAGGAGGATCTGCCGGCGCTGGTGCAGCGGTTCGTGGCGCGCTTCAATGCGGAAGAGGGCCGCAACGTGCGCGGCGCCTCCGCCGCCACGATGCAGGTGCTGATGGACTTCGATTGGCCCGGCAACGTCCGCCAGCTCGAGAACTCCGTGTTTCGCGCGGTGATCCTCTGCGAAGGCGATCTGCTGCAGCCGGAAGACTTCCCGCAGATTTCCGGCCTGAAGCCGCTGATCGCGGCCAATGACTCGCTGCCATCGGAAGTCTCTCCTCCCGCCAACGATCATCACGTCACCGCGGCGCATGTCGCGTTCACCGAGGTCGTGGTTGCCGCGGGCGAAAGCTCGCCGCAACCGGTGAAGGTGTTCGACGCCGAAGGGCATTTGCGCCAACTCGAACAGATCGAACGCGACCTGATCGAACTCGCGATTGACCATTATGCGGGGCATATGTCTGAAGTGGCGCGCCGCCTCGGCATCGGCCGCTCGACGCTCTATCGCAAGCTGCGCGAGTACGGGTTGGAGGAGCGCGCGGCGGCGGAAGGGTGAGGAGTTAGGCGATGACGCTGATGCTGGTCTTGATCGGCATCAACGTCGTCGCCTTCCTCGCGTTCGGTTGGGACAAACGGCAATCCGAACGGCACGGCTCACGCATCGCTGAGCGCACTTTGCTGGCGCTCGCCCTGATTGGCGGCGCGCTTGGTGCTCTCCTCGGCCAGCAGTTCTTTCGTCACAAGACGCAAAAGCAGCCGTTTCGAATGCTGCTTTGGCTGGCCGCGATCATCAACATTTTGCTGGCGATCGTATTTCTTCGCTTTGATTGGCTCGCGACCTAATCGCGCTCGGACCGCTGCCGCTTCTTCCAACCGAGGGGCCTCTTCGTTGTCAGCCCCTTTCGCTTCTTGCCGCGCGCCTTGGCGGCGATTTCTTTGAGCTTCACGGTTTGCAGCGTCGAGAGGGCGTCTTCCTTGCGGCCCTTGCCGAGATCGTTGAACGCGGAGCCGTATTTCTCCAGCCGCTGATCGACCTCGGTGAGAAACCCGTTCTCCCAGTGCGAATAGTCGACCACGCCTTCGCCGGGTTTCACCTCGCCGGTTTCAGGATCGATCGTCTGCGGCGCAGAGCTTTTGGCGGCTAGCTTGCGGATGATCCGCAGCGCCTTGCGCGTCTTCTTGCGATCGATTTCGCGGGGCATTGTAGGGACTAGGTTCTAGGGACTGGGGACTAGGGGCGCAATTCGCGCCGTCGCGCCCTAGTCCCTAACACCTAGTCCCTCGTCCCTAAATCTCCCCCAGCGCATGCAGGTACAGGTCGCGCACTTGCTCTTGCTCTTCGCGCTCTTGGCGGTCCTGTTTGCGGATGCGGACGACTTGGCGGAGCACCTTGGAGTCAAAGCCCGTGCTTTTCGCTTCGGCGTAGGTTTCCTTGATGTCGTCGGCGATAGACTTTTTCTCTTCCTCAAGCTTCTCGATGCGCGCGACGAGCAGGCGCAGTTTTTCCTGCGCGCTTTGCGTCAGCGATTGCGGCGCAACCGTCTCCGTCCCACCAAAATCCGGCATGGCCTCTTCCCTCGTTCGAGACTCGAATCGTTGTGAAGAGGCTAGTCCTGCGCAGGCGCCGCCGTCATCTCGTTGACACGGCGAATCGCGGCGATGACCAGATCTGTCCGCAGCCGGTGCGGCATATGTCCGGTGTCAGGCGCGATCACGAGTTCCGCCGCAGGCATGTCCGCCGCCAGCGCGCGGGCCTGGCGCTTGGGGGAGACGACGCGGTCCTTCCCCGCGGTGATGATCACGGTCGGTGTGAATAACTCCGCATAGCGCGGCTGCTGGCCGGCAAACTCGGCGTTGGAGGCGCAGACATCGAAGGCGCTCGCCCGGAACGGGCGCGGACGGAAGATCAGCGGCACGCCGGCTTCCTCGAAATAGTTCACCGGCACTGGCGCAGGCCAGAAATTGTTCGCGACGCTCACGGGGCTCATCGACGGGCCGAGCCAAGGGACGATGAGATTGCAGAAAATGCCGCCGAGGATCGGCGTTGCGGAGAGGCGCGCCCACCAGGCCGGCTTGCCAGGATAGGGATTGCACGCCGGCGCGATCAGAACGAGACCGCTGACGAGGTGTGGATGATCGAGCGCGAGGCGAAGCGCCACCGCTGAGCCCAGCGAATGCGCAACGACGAGGGCAGGGCTTTCGCCGGTTTGCTCCAACACACGCGCGGCGCATTGGGCTTGCGACGCCATCGTCTGCGCGTTGCGCTTTGCGCGCATGGAATGGCCCATGCCAGGGCGGTCGTAGGCGATGACGCGGTGAAGTGGAGAGAACTCCTCAGCGAGCGGTCCCCATAGCTCCAACAAATTCGAGCTGGCTCCGTGGATCAGCAGCAAACGCGGCGCACCGGCGAGGCCAGCTTCGCACACATGCAGGCGAGCGCCGTCAGCTTCGATGAAACGGCCCTTCGGCGGAAAGCGCGCATCCACACGCTGCGTGTACGTGCGCGCATTCAGCGCGAGCATGTGCACACCGAGCGCAACGGCCAAGACGGCCGCCACAAGCCAGAAGATCATGCGTCGCGGCCGTCGACGCGCGGTTCGAGGCGGCGCACGCCCTGGAGCGCGGTCTCGTAATTGGGATGGATGACGAGCGCGGCGCGGAACGCTTCCAGCGCGGCGCGCTGTTGGCCGAGTTCTTCATAGATGAGGCCAAGACCGGCGAGCGCGCCGAAGTGGCGCGGTTCGCGCCTCAGCGTTTCCTGAATCGCGGCAATCGCGCCCGTATAGTCGTCAGTGCTGTAGTAGAGGTTGGCCCGGCGGTTCCAGGTTTCGGCGTAGTCGGGCGCGAGGTCCGAGGCTTGATCGAGGAAGCGTTCGGCCAGTTCGGCGTCGCCTGCGTTCTCAGCCGCCGTCGCCCGTTCGAGCAGAATGTTCACCGTGGGCGAGCCGCTGTCGGCCCAGCGCGCCCAGATCGCTTGTTCGATAGGCGCGGCGGACTGCGGGTCCTCGGCTTGCTCTAGTTGAATGAACAGCGCGTCGAGTTCGGGGTCGGCGCGCGCCGGCGCTGACGAGCCGGCGTTGCAGGCGGCAAGCGTAAGGGCGGCTGCGAGAGCGAAAACGAAACGACGCATGACGAGATGAATCGCTTTCAGCTTACCTGAAGTTCACAACGCCCGCGAGGGGCTCGCGGGCGCCTGTGAGCTTCAATTGCGGCCTATTTCAGCCCTGCTTCGCCTTATACCGGGGAGCGACTTTGTTGATGACGTAGACCCGGCCCTTGCGGCGCACGACCCGGCAAGCCCGGTGGCGTGCTTTGAGCGATTTGAGCGACGACTTGACTTTCATGGCCGTATTTCCGGGGCGAAATGGAAGCGGGGCTTCTAAGGGCGGCCTCGGACCAAGTCAATGTGGGGGACGTTGATGCGGCCCCCGACGCACCCTAAGGGCGTTTGGGGCTGATGACGAAGGGGTACTGCCAGATGGCGCGAGCCTTGATCCTTGCCGCGGCGGTTTCGCTGGCGATTGCCTGCGGGCCCTCGACAGGGCTCGCCCAGCAAACCCCAGATCCACCCAGCTTCGAGTCGTCCGGGGACCGCGCCTTCGACGAATGGCGCGACGACTTCGCTCGCCGCGCCGTGCAGCGCGGACGGGATCCGGAGGTGATTAGGCGGCTGCTGAGCGGGATCGCGCCAGACGAGCGGGTCATCGAGCTGGATCAGCGCCAGCCGGAATTCGTGAGCCCGGTCTGGGACTACGTGAACAACCGGGTCACCGAGCGCCGCATCAATGATGGTCTGGCGTTGAAGACAGCGATCAGACCGACCTTGGAAGCGGTCGAGCAACGCTACGGTGTCCCGACCGCCATCATCCTCGGCATCTGGGGTCTCGAGAGCAATTACGGTGAGGCCGATCTGCCATACGACGCTGCGGCGGCTCTGGCGACGCTCGCCTACGAAGGTCGCCGCCGCCCGCAATTCGAAGGCTATCTGATGGCGCTTGCCGAGATGGTCGAGCGCAGGCTCGCCGAGCAGGCGCAGCTGCGGTCGTCGTGGGCGGGTGCGCTCGGGCAGCCGCAATTCATGCCGGATGTCTACCTCACAACGGCGGTGGATTGGGATCAGGACGGCCATCGCGACATCTGGAACAATCGCGGCGACGTCGCCGCCTCGATTGGCAATTACTTGCAGGATCGAGGCTGGCGGCGCGGCGAACCCGTGTTCGATGAAGTACGTTTGCCAGAGGGCTTCGACTATTCGCTCGCCGACGGCGCGCAGCGCAGCGTAGCTGATTGGAATCAGCGCGGCGTGCGCCGGATCGACGGCTCGGATTGGTCAGGCTCGACATGGGGACTGCAATCGCAGCTCTTCCTGCCGGCGGGAGCGAATGGTCCGGCGCTCCTGCTGCACCCGAACTTCACCGTGATCCGCCGCTACAACACTTCCGACCGCTACGCGCTCGTCGTCGCGCTGCTTGCGCGCGCCTTCGACGGCCAGCGCAGCACGCTTGTTCGCGATTGGCCGCGCGTGGCAGGCGCGCTCAATCGCGAACAAATCGTCGAGCTGCAGACGTTGCTCATGGGACTTGGCTACGAGCCCGGCCATCCGGACGGCTTGTTCGGCTCCAACACGCGCCGCGCCGTTAGCCGTTTCCAAGCGGACAATGACCTCGCCGCGGACGGTTGGCCAACGGCTTCTCTGCTTGATCGCGTGCGCGTCAAAGCCGGCGTTACGCCCGAACCGCCCCGGACGCCACAAGGCCTCGGCCGCAGTGGCGTGCGCGAGCTGCAGCGCCTGCTCAATCGTTTGGGCTATAGCGCCGGCCGCGCCGATGGCGTCATCGGTTCGCGCACCCGCGACGCCATTCGCGCTTTCGAACGCGCGCGCGGCATGGAAGTTCGCGGGCGGGCGACCGACGTGGTGCTCGAAGCGGCGCGCGCGGCGGCGAGTTAAGACGGCGTTGTTGGTTCGCTGGGCGGCGCTTCGGCGCTGATTGCGTTGCGGAGACGACGGCTGCGCAAAGCGAAGACGAACATCGCGAGCAATAGAGCCACGCTGATGAAGAGCGGCACGTTCATGCCGAGGCGCTCATAGGCGACACCCCCCACGAGCGGCGAAAACACAAAGCCTGCGCCGTTGGTTGCAACCACCAGCCCTGCCGCATTGCCTTGCTCATCGGGGTTCACGGCCACCGAAGCGCCGCCGGTGAAGCCGGGGCGGGCGAGGCCGAATCCGAGCCCCTGAATCGCTTGCGCGACCAGCAACGCGGCCAGCGTGTCGGCAATGATCTGCACGCCGACGCCGAGCGCGAGCAGCCCCGCGCCCCAGGCCATCAGGCCGCGTGGGCCGAGCCGTAAGCGCGGCAGGATCGCCATCTGCGTCGCCAGCAGTGCGAGCGCGTTGACCATGAAGCCCGCGGCGGTGAGCTCGGCGCCTTGTTCGCCTTGCGCGTTGAGGCGATCCATCGTGAACAGGCCGAACACTTGCACCGTCACGCCGGCGACCATCGACAGCGCGAAGCCGTAGATGAGATAGGCGCTGATCCGCTTGTCGTTCATCAGCGCCAAAGACTCGCGCCATTCACCGCGCGGGCGTTCGCTTTGCGGCGGCGTGTTCTCCGGTAGAAATCGCCAGATCGCAAACGATGCGCCAGCCGCAAGCACAGCCACCAGCCAGATCGGAAACACGAGGCCGAATTTGGCCGCCAGCGCAGCGCAAATCGCCGGACCAAACGCTTGGCCCAACGCGAATGCAGCGGTCAGCCCCGCCAGCTGCTCTGTGCGCTCCATGCGCGTGGTCCGGTCGGCGATATAAGCTTGCGCCGCTGGCGACGAAGCGGAGCCGAATGCCCCGAAGATCGCGCGCGCCAGCATGAGCCATGTGAACAGCCACATGCCGGCGAGCACGCCTTTCATGCCCAGCATCACAACGACGCCGAACGACGCCATCGACACGGCATACGCGCCGAGTCCGAGCGCCGCGACAGGCTTGCGCCCGATGCGGTCAGACAAGCGGCCCCAGCCTGGGCTCGCGAACACCCAAAGCAAAGCCGAGAGTGAAAAGATCCAGCCGACGCTGGAATCGGCGAGCCCAAGCGCGCGCACCAAAGGCGGCGCGACCGCAAGCAACATCGAATTGCCGGCGCCGATCACGAGCAAGCAGATAAACAGAAGATGAAACTGACGGCGGCGCTGCGGGGCCGACGCAGGGGAAGGCTCTCTCATGGGCGGATGCGGAGCGATAGACCGCCCGTTTCGCGTTTTCAATGCATCAACCGAAACGGCGCGTTAAGCGCGGTCGGGCATAAGCCCAAGGTTCGGCGGCTCCTTCGGTAAACGCGCGTTATCCATGTTTCCCATTATCGGCCTGGTTGTTGTGTTCGGCATGGTGTTCGGCGGCTTTGTGCTGGCCGGCGGCCATTTCGAAGTGCTGCTCGAAGCCGCCCCCATGGAGTTCATGATGATTGGCGGCGCGGCGTTGGGCGCGCTCATCATCTCCAACGACATGAACGGCCTGAAACAGGTCGCCGGCGGCTTCAGCAAGGTGATGTCCGGGCCGAAGTGGGGAAGGAAGGATTATTCCGATCTTCTCGCGTTGCTCTTCCAGCTGACCAAGTTAATGAAGACGAAGGGTGTTGTTGCGCTGGAGCAGCACATCGAGAAGCCCAACGAGAGCGCAATCTTTCAGAAATACCCGAAGCTCTGCAAAGACCACTTCGTGGTCGATTTCATCTGCGACACGCTGCGGATGATGACGATGAACCTCGACGATCCGCATCAAGTCGAGGACGCGATGGAAAAGCAGATCGAGAAGCATCACCACGAAAGCCTGCACCCAGCGCACGCGTTGCAAGGCATGGCCGATGGTTTGCCGGCGCTTGGCATTGTCGCCGCCGTGTTGGGCATCGTGAAGACGATGGGCGCGATCAATGAACCGCCGGAAATCTTGGGCCTCATGATCGGCAAGGCGCTGGTCGGCACCTTCCTCGGCGTGTTCTTGGCTTACGGCATCGTCGGCCCGATCGCGTCTCGTCTCAACGCGGTGATCGAGCACGACGCGCAGTTCTACAAAATCATTCGCGATGTGCTCGTGGCGCACTTGCACGGCAACGCGGCGCAAGTTTCAGTGGAGATCGGGCGCGGCTCCGTGCCGACGCCGCTGCAGCCGACCTTCGCGCAGCTCGAAGAGTCGCTCGCGGTGGCTGCGGAAGCGTAAGCCGGTCTGACTTTGGCGCCACGGGCTATGCGTATATGCATAGGCCCGCACGGCTATGGCGCTTGCCATCCTGGTTAATCCTTGGCATTGAGTCGCCTCCCGCGTTGGGGGTAGACCCCGGCGCTGAGACGAGGGGTAGAACCTATGACCAAGTTCAAGTTGGGTATGGCGGCCGCTGCTGCTGCCGTTCTCGCCTTCGGCGTCGCGGCCTGCGGCCAAACGACGGCGACGACGGAAGAAACGCCTCCGGCGGCGGAAGACACGACCACGACTGAAGCTCCGGCGGAAGCTCCGGCTGATCCGGCTGCGACAACCACGCCGCCGGCCGATGGCACGACCACGCCGCCGGCTACGACCACTCCGTAATCTACGTTTCAACGTAGTTTTCGTGACGAGCCGCCCGAAAGGGCGGCTCGTTTGCGTTAGGGTCCAACGATGCCGCGTCTGCCGCCCGCGCCTGACCTCGAATGGAGCGAAGATGGCGGCTCGCTGCGTTCGCTGACATTCGGCGACGTCTACTTTTCCAAAGACGGCGGGCTCGCGGAGGCCGAAGCCGTGTTCCTGGCAGGAACCGGATTGCCAGAAGCCTGGGAAAACAAGGATCGTTTCGCCCTGTGCGAGCTCGGTTTCGGCACGGGCTTGAACGTTTTGGCGGTCTGGCGCGCCTGGAAAAAGACGCGCCCACCTCATGCACAATTGCATATCTCGACCATTGAGGCATTCCCATTGGCAAAGGCCGACGCGGCGCGTGCCTTGGCGCATTTTCACGAACTCGCGGATCTCGCCGCGCAGCTGCTCACGCGCTGGCCCGTACGCGCCTACGCGCGGCAGCGGATCTGGTTTCCGGAGGATGGCTTTTCACTGACCGTCTTCGCTGGCGATGCCGAAACAATCCTGCGTGGGCTCACTGGAGCGTTTGACGCTTGGTTCCTGGATGGCTTCGCTCCGGCGCGAAATCCCGGCATGTGGTCGCCCGGTTTGCTGCAGCAGATCGCCCGGCTGAGCGTTCCTGGGGCGCGGGCGGCGACGTTCACCGTCGCAGGCGAAGTCCGCCGTGGGCTTGAGGCGGTCGGCTTCGAAGTCGAGAAGAAGCCGGGCTTCGGCAGGAAGCGCGAGCGGCTGGAGGCGCGCTTTCTTGGACCGCCTGCGTCCTCGCCGGCAAGCCGCAGAGCCAGGCACGTCCTTTCGTTTGCAAACGTAGTCGCCGGCGAGGGCGCCGGTGGTCCAAGAACGATTTATCCCCACGCCGCTTGCAACCCGAAACGCGTCGCCGTACTGGGCGCGGGAATCGCCGGCGCCAGCGTTGCGCACGCGTTGAGGCGGCGCGGTGTCGAAGTGATTGTGCTCGAAGCTGCGCAGGCGCTTGGCGCTGGCGCAAGCGGCAATCCGGCGGGCCTGGTGATGCCGCGCCTCGATCGCGCGGGCGCGCTGAGCGAGGTGCATCTCGCCGCCTACCTGCACGCCATTGCCGCTTATGAATCGCTGGGCGTGTTCGAGTGCCGTGGCGTCGAACTCCGCGCGCAGGAGGGTGGCGAAGATGCGCTCGCCGACCTGCTCGCCGATTCACCCTTGCCAGCTGATTGGTTCTCGGCGCTCCCAAACGGCGCCGCCTTGCACGCATGCGCAGGGTTGGTCCGGCCGGTCGTGGCGATCGCGCGCATGCTGGAGGGCGTCCCGGTCATTTATGAATCGCCGGTGCACTCGCTCGAGCGTGGTGGCGACAGCTGGATTTTGCGGGCGCCCGACGGTCGCGCCTTGTTGAGGGCAGACGCCGTTGTGCTGGCCTGCGGCGCGGCGCTGGCCGAGTTCGAACCGGCCTCGTTCCTGCCGATCACGCTCTCGTATGGGCAGATTGAATGGGGAAGGGGGCTAGCGCCTGCACACGCGATCACACAAGGGAGCTACGTGGCCCCGTTCGAGGGCGGCGTGCTGTTCGGCGCCACGTTCGATAAGCAGCCAGCCTCCATGGAAAGTGCACGCGCCCGCAACCTGGCGGCGCTGCGCGAACTGGCGCCGGAGATCGCGGCGACCATCGACGCCGGCACGCTGCGGTCACGCTCCTCCTATCGTGCGACGACGCCGGATCGAGCGCCGATCGCCGGCTTGCTGCCGGACGCGCAAGCATGGCTAACGCAGTATCCTGATCTCGCACACGGCCGCGAGATGAGAGTTGATGCGCGCCCGCCAGCGCAAGACGGCGTTTACGTTATCGGCGGCTTGGGCGCGCGCGGGCTCACGCTGGCGCCGCTGCTGGGCGAAGTTCTGGCCGGCGAGATGTGTGGCGAGCCCGCGCTGTTAAGCCAGCTCGCGCGCGACGCGATTCATCCGGCCCGTTTTCTGCATAGGGCTCTCAAACGGCGTTAAAGCCGCGTTTGGGTTAATCGCATGGCGTTCGATGCAGGCGTCCGCGCCGCGGACAGAGTGGATTTTCTCGACCTTCAGTTCAGCGGCCTGGATCTCGACGCAGCGGTTGACGCCGTCAGTGCGCGCGCCAGCCTGGATCTCCCCTTCGCGTACGTGGCAACGCCGAATGTCGATCACGTCGTTGGCCTCGCTGCCGAGCCGGCGCGGGGCGTGCTCTATGACAATGCCTGGCTGCTGCTGAATGACAGCCGTATCCTGCAAGCCTTGGCGCGCAAAGCGAAGATCGACCTTTCCGTTGCCGCGGGCTCCGACCTCGCCGAGCGCCTGTTCGACACGGTGATCGACAAATATGAGCCCGTCACGATCGTCGGTGGCGATCGTGACAGCATCGAGCAGCTGGAGCGCGTCTATGGCCTGCGCGACGTCCGTTGGCACCAGCCGCCTATGGGATTGAAGCACAATCCCGACGCCATCGTCCGCGCCGCGGCGTTTGCGGCGGCGCAACCCTCACGATTCACTTTCATCTGCGTCGGCGCGCCGCAGCAGGAGCTGATCGCTTACGCCATCGCCCAGCGCGGCGATGCGGGCGGCGTGGGGCTCTGCGTCGGCGCGGCGTTGGATTTTCTGTCCGGCAACGCCCAGCGCGCCCCGCTGTGGATGCGCGATCTTGGGCTCGAATGGTTGCACAGGCTCGTGAGCGAGCCGGGTCGCATGTGGCGGCGCTATTTGGTCACCGGTCCCAGAGTTTTTTCGCTGTTCGCTGAATGGCGTTCGGCGATGGCTGCCGCGAGCGCCGCCTGACGCGCTTCGTCGATCGGATAATTCTGCAGCAAGGACGCAGCCCAAAGCGCGAACAGCGCCGGGCCGGCGATGAACATCAGGCCAAGCGCGAACAGCATCGCGTCCGAGTTTTGGCCGCCGAGCCCTGGATCGAAGCCGATGATCTGCAGAGCCACCAAGGCGAGCGGACCGGCGACGATGGCGATTTTAGACGTCGTCAGCAAGAGACCGAAATAGAGGCCCGAGCGGCGCGCGCCGGTTTCGATCTCGTCGGCATCGACGACGTCGGCCATCAGCGCGCGCGTGAGCAGGATGCCGCCGCCCTGCGCCAGGCCCGCGAGCCCCATGCCGATGGCGACGAGCAAGAAATTCCCCGGCGGCATCAGTACGATCATCAGCGTGGTCACGGCCGTGTAGACGAATGCGGCCTGCAGGCCGCGATGTTTACCCCAGCGCCGGCTGACAAACATCCAAAGTGGAACACCGATAAGGCCGGCGACGAAGTAGATGAAGAGCAGCGCGTTTGACGTGTGCTGAAATCCGAGAACGAACTGAAAGTAGAAAACGAACAGAGTACCGGCGATGCCTTGGGCAAATCCGAACAGCAGATCGACCAGAAGCACGCGGCGTGCAAATCTGTTGCGCCAAACGGCTTTGAGCGAGTCAACCAGGCTCAGGTCAGCTTGCGGCGGAGTTTGGGGCTCCGGGATGACCAGCAATGCGACTCCGGCGGTCATCGGCAGCGCGATCAGCAGGAACCAACCCATAGCCGCGACGACGTCAGCTTCCGTTGCGCCTTGGCTCTGCACGTAGGCGGCGATGCCCAGGACGCCGACCTGCCCGGCAAGGCTTACCAATTGCACGATGCCGAGCGTACGCGTGCGGCCGTGATAGGTGGGAACAAGCTCGCCGGCCCAGCCGAGATGGGCGATCATCATCGAAGCGAAGCTCGAGAACAGCGCCAGCGTGGCGATGGTCGCGGCAATCAAGCCCGACGTTGAGGTAAGGCCGAGGAACGCCCACCAGACAAAGAACATCAGGATCGGACACGACACTGCGAGCCAGAAGCGCCGCCGCCCCCACCTGCTCACCGTGCGATCCTGCAGACCGCCGATCATTGGATCGATGAACACGTCGAGGACTCGCGCAACGACGAAGATCGCGGCGCCCGCCTCAATGCCCAGATCGCGGATGTAGTATTGGGGGAGAAAGATAATTGTCGGCAAACCGAGCGCCAGCAATGGCGCGGCGGGTGCGGCGAAGGCGAACATCTCCCAGGTCGAAACCTTGCGCTCGCTACCTGCCGTTTGCGTCACGCGCGCTCCTCCCGCCCTTTGCCTCCGGGGGAGGGTGAGCCTTGTTGGCGGCACTCTCTACGAGCGCGCGCTGGCGATCAACTGGCGCGCACGGTTTGGGTGAGCGGCGCGATCAGCGAGGGGTTGGAGGCGACGATGGCGCCGGTCTGCATGAAATCCCCGCCATCGATCTCATTCACGGCGCCGCCCGCTTCGCGCACGAGCACGGCGCCGGCTGCTATGTCCCACACGTTGAGGTTCCGCTCCCAATAACCATCGAAGCGGCCAGCGGCGACGTAAGCGAGATCGAGCGCCGCGGCGCCGAAGCGGCGCACGCCCGCCGTCTTTGCGATCACCCGCTCGATTTCTGCGAGCGCGACCTCATGGCCTGCTTTGCCATGGAAGGGCGTCCCGCAGGCAAACAACGCATCGCGCATGTCCGTGCGTCCGGCGACGCGAAGCCGGCGATCGTTGAGATAGGCGCCTGCGCCCTTTTCCGCCCAGAACAATTCGTCGCGCACGACATTGTAGATGACGCCCGCGACCAGCACGCCTTCGCGCTCAAGCGCGATCGAGAGGGCGAAGTGCGGAATGCCGTGCAGGAAGTTCGTAGTGCCGTCGAGCGGATCGACGAGCCAGCGATTGGTCTTGTCCGTGCCCTCAACGACGCCGCGTTCTTCCATCACGAAGCCATAGCCTGGGCGCGCCTTGCTCAGCTCGTCGAACAGCGTTTTCTCCGCTTTGATGTCCGCGGACGAAACGAAATCGCTCGGGCCCTTGCGCGAGACTTGGAGGTTTTCAACCTCGCCAAAATCGCGCGCCAGCGAACGCGCCGCCTTGCGTGCGGCGGCGATCATCACGTTGAGAAGGGCGGAGACCTGCGGCATGGGGCCGGGGTAGCTAGCAGTGACACCGAGGCGGAGCAAGCATGCGCGCTCTTCGAGTGCACTTGCAAGTTGTACCTCGGCGTGGTTGTGTGCGGGCAGGCAAAGGCGGGGGCACGCCATGGCCCAAATCCAGCTTTCCGACGCCGGTCGAGGCGTATTTCTGCTGGGCCTTGCGGGGCTAGGCGGGTGCGGAACAACTTATACGCAACACCCTGGCTATCCGCAGCGCTGCGAAACGCTACAGCGCGAGCTGAGTGCGGCAGTTGATTGCGTAACTGTGTTCTATGGAACCAATCGCGCGATGGTCGCTGGCGTCGATCCATTCGATATTCCAACCGACCGCATCACGGATCAAGTCGTGACGCATGTCGCGAATGAGCCAGTGGCGAGCGATGATCGCTTGAATCTTGGCCGGGCCGACGTTTGGTTGCCGAGATATACCAGCCCCGGCGAGATTCGCAGGCGCGGAGAGGAACCGCGTGCGAGAGAAGAAACACCACCTGAGCAAGAGCGCCAATACTACGTCTATGTCACGCGGATAGCCGCGGATGGCGAATCCCGCTTCGTGGCCGAACTGGGCTCTGAGCTCACAGCGGGGTTTGGAGCCAATGGCGACGCTGATCCGCGCCAACGGTCGGTGCTGTTATTCGTGCATGGCTTCAACGTCTCGTTCGACGAAGCATTGATCAAGGCGGCGCAACTTTCCTTCGATCTGCAATATCCAAACCAGAATGTGGCAGTGCGGCAGCCTCCAAGATTTTCGCCCGGCGCGCCAGTGCTGTTCGCGTGGCCATCATTGGGTGAAACAAGCGTGGAGGCCTATCACGCGGATGAACGCCAAGCCGCCATCGCCGACGAACGTCTGCGCGAATTCCTCAACCTATTGCTGTCGAATGAGGGCTTGGACATTGAGCGGGTCAATATCGTGGCGCACTCAATGGGCAACAGGGTGTTGACCGATACGTTGCGTGAATACGCGCTTGAGTATCAAGAAAACCTGCGTGCCCGTGGAATTGAGTTCCGCATGATTGTCGCGGCAGCCGATGTCGATCGCGACGACTTCGAAAACGCCGCCGATGAGTTCCGTCGCTATGAGCCGCATGTCACCATCTATACGTCCAACAACGATTTCGCGATGTTCTTGTCGCGCACGATTGCGAATGCGGCGCGCGCCGTCGGCTTTAATCAAAGGGCGCCCACGCGCCTTGGCGACTCCAACGACAACTCGCCTTATGTCGGCGATCCCGAGACGTTCACGACAATTGACACAACAAATGTGGCATCGATGTTGGAAGGGTTCGGGCACGGCTACTACGCGAACAACCGCGCGGTGCTCAACGACGCAAGATGCGCGCTCGCCGGGATTGATGAGAATGAGCGCGCCCTGATGGAAACAACCAGCGTCGAAGGTGAAGTCTACTACCGGACGCGCCCCCTCAACGAACGAACCCGGGACACTTCCTGTACGTTGGCGACGCCGACGCGCTCCACGCAGCGTCAAGCCGATGAAGCAGCCCCGCCGGTCGTGACGCCGCCACCGCCAGCGCCAGCGCCACCGCCACCGGTCGCGTGTCCGACAGCGGAGTTCGTGGTGTATTACGAATGGGATCGCGCGAACCTCAACCAAGCCGCACTCGATACAATCGACGCCGCGGTCACTCGCGCGCGCCAGTGCAATGTCAGCGAAGTCGTCGTCGTAGGGCACACCGATTCCTCGGGCTCGACCGCCTACAATCAGGGCTTGTCTGAGCGGCGCGCCGGCGTCGTGCGCGACGCGCTGGTTGCCCGCGGGATCTCAGCGCTTGCTATCCGCACGGAGTCACGCGGCGAGACCGACCTCGCGCGGCCAACCCGCGATGGCGTGCGCGAACCACTCAATCGGCGTGCGGCGGTCACGTTCAGGTTCCGCTGATCGCTCGCGGCGACGATCAAGCCCGGCGCCCCTTGCCAAAAATTTGCCAAACCGTGGATCAAACGACCCTCTGGAACCGTTCTGGCGGCAAGCAGGAGCACCAGCTCCCGCCCAGAGGAGGGTCTGTCCATGTTCTCAGCAGCGCGTATGCGCGCTTTTTCACCATTTGAAGAGCGCATTGGGTTCGAAGTTGACGACGGTTTCAACTTGCCCGTCGACTTCGGCCGTGGGTTCGAGCGCTCGTTGGGCGCCGCTTGGTGCGGCGTAAGGGAGACGGCCAAGAACCCATCTGTTGGCAATAGCGCCGACACCAAGACTTTCGCTGCGGCAGCGCCGCCGACCCCGCTGCACTTCACGCCGGCTCAATCCGATGGCCCGAGCATGCTGCTCTGCGGCTGTCCGTCCTGCATGAAAGCAAACAAGGCCTGGGACGCGTTCCCCGCTGATGGCGTCGGCGGCGACAAGGACCCAGGTCCGACCGCGCCGATCCTGCTCACCGTGGACGCCCAACCCGGCGACACCACAACGCTATCGCCACTGATCGTCGATGGGCCACACGTCATTTCGACGCTCGACATGATCGGCGATTTCGACTTCTTCCGCGTCCAGCTTGTCGAAGGGCAACTTTACAATATTGGCCAATATCTGGTGACTGGCGGCCCAAGTGGAGTGCCGCTCGCCGACGCTTACATCGAGCTCTACGATAGCGCCGGCAACCTGATCACCAGTGCCGACGGCGGCGGCCCGAACACGCCGTCCGGCCTGGATGCCCTGCTCACATTTGAGGCCACCTATACGGGCACGTACTTCATCAACGCCCGAGCCTACGACAACGGCACGCCCGGCGGGTTAGAAGGCGATTTCGTCGGCGACTATGAGATCTTCGTAGACAGCGTCGATCCGAACGACCCTGGCGCCTACCGGCCGCTCTACTCCCCCGATCAGCCGATGCACTCGATCGATTGGGGCAGTCAGATCGATCGCACCTCGCGTAATCCTGACGGCGACAACGGCCCGCGCGACAACGGCGCGCCCAACACGGGCGTGGTTTACAACCCGACGTTTGACATCACCGGCGCGAACGTCGTCACCTACTACTTCGCCAGGACTGGCGACATCTTCATCGACGAAAATCCGGCGACGCCGGGCTCGACCGACACAATGGTGGCCGAAGGCTGGCAGCCATGGGAACGGAACGCGATGCTGCAAGCGCTTCAACAGTACTCGAACGTCTGCGACATCGTCTATGTTGAAGTGCAAAGCCGCGAAGAGGCTGACTTTGTATTCATCACCTATGAAGGCACGCCGGGAGTCGGCGCAAGCCTGCTCGGACGCATGAGCCCGCCGAACGAAGAAAATGAAGGCCGCGCCGAATTCAACGCCGGCGACGCGCGCTGGACAGAGGCGGGCCTGCAACAGGGCGGCTTCTACTTCCCAACATTGCTACACGAACTTGGCCACGGCCACGGCATGGCGCACCCGCACGACAATGGCGGACGCTCCAGCATCATGCGCGGCACCGACGACGGCAGCGTCATCGGCGGCGGCCTTGGTGATTACAACCTGAACCAGCAAGTCTTCACCGTCATGTCCTATAACGACGGATGGCAGACCTCGCCGTACGGCCAGCCGCGCTCCGGCGGAATCACCGGAACCGAAGTCGATCACTATGGCTGGGTTGGCACGCTGACGGCGTTCGACATCGCCGTGATGCAAGACAAGTACGGCGTCAACGAGGAATGGGCGATAGGCAACGACGTCTACACCCTGAGCGATGTCAACGGTCCTGGCACATACTATTCCTGCATCTGGGACGCGGGCGGATCCGACACGATTCGTTACGACGGCGCTCGCGACGCCTACATCGATCTGCGGGCAGCGACGCTTGAATACGAAGAGGGCGGCGGCGGCTGGGTCTCGTACGCCTATGGCATCCATGGCGGCTTCACTATTGCCAACGGCGCCGCCATCGAGAATGCGGCCAGCGGCGCCGGCAACGATATGCTGGTTGGCAACGACGTCGCCAATGTACTGAGCGGCAGGGCCGGCAATGACATTATCCAAGGCGGCGGCGCCGCCGACCACGTCAACGGCGAAGGCGGCGACGACACGCTGATTGGCGGTGCGGGCGCCGACACGGTGATCGGCGGCGCGGGGTATGACACCGCAAGCTATGAAGATGCGACCGCTGGCGTTGTCGCCGACTTGTCCAATCCGTTGGGAACTACCGGTGACGCGGCGGGCGATACGTTCTCCGGCGTCGAAGGCCTCCGCGGCTCGGGGTTCGCCGATACGCTGCGCGGAAACGTCATAGCCAACACCATTCGCGGCGGGGCCGGCGCGGATGTGATCGATGGGCGAGGCGGCGCGGATACATTAAACGGCGGCGCGGGTGTCGATACGCTCACTGGCGGGCTCGATAACGACAGCTTCGTTTTCCATTCAGGGCAGGCGAACGGCGACACTGTGCTCGACTTCAGCGGCGCTGGCGCACTCGCTGGCGATATGCTGGTGTTTGAAGGCTATGGCACGGCAGCGGACGGCGCGAGCTTCACCCGGATCGACGCAACGCGCTGGATGATCACCTCTGCTGACGGGCTCACCACCGATATCATCACGCTCTTGAATGGCGCCTCGGTGGACGCAAGCGACTACATGTTCGCCGGCTGACGCAAGAGAAGCCGCCGGCGGTTCACATCGCCGGCGGCGGCGGCTTACTCGCGCACGTGGCTGCACGCCTCGATTTTATTGCCATCTGGATCGCGGACAAACGCGCCGTAATAGTCGGGGTGATATTCCGTACGCAGGCCAGGGCGTCCGTCCTCAACGCCGCCTTGTTCGAGCGCAGCGACGAAGAATGCATCGACTGCAGCGCGGGTCTCTGCGCGAAAGGCGATGTGCACGCCATTGCCCATGCTCGCGGGCTGGCCGTTGATGGGAAGTTGTATCCAGAAGCTCGGCTGCTTCGGTTTGCCATAGCCGACGCCGACAAGCTGACCGCCAAACTCGACCGGATACACGGGCGCCATTCCAAGCGGCTCTAGCGCCGCGTCATAAAACGCTTTCGAGCGTTTCATGTTGGTGACGCCGACGGATACGTGATCGATCCCCATGTCTTTCTCCTCAGTGCCAGCGGGCAAACCAGTCGAGGGTGCGAGCCAGCGAGAGGTCACACGCCGCGGCGTCGTGGTCAGAGCTACCGGCGCGGCAGAAGCCATGGCCGGCATCGTAGAGATAGAGAGGCGAGTCCAGCGCCGCCAGACGCACGCTCTCGACATTCTCCAGCGGGATCGATGGATCGCGTGCGCCGTAATGCAGCATCGTCGGAATCTTCGGCTTGTGGTCGAGTAATGTGGCGATGAGGCGGCCGTAGAAGCACGAGGCGGCTGAAACCCCGTTGCAGTGCGACGCCGCCATCCAGCTCGCGGCGCCGCCGTAGCAGAATCCAGTCACATAGGTTGGCTTCGGCAGCGCGTCGATGGCGGCCTGAATGTCCGAAACAACCTGCGGCCACGGCGATTTCATCACCGCAGCCACGCCCTTTTGAACGCCGTCTTGATCATGTTCGGCGTGGAAATTCTTTTCGATGCGCTCGAACAGGCCCGGTGCGACGGCATGGTATCCTTCATCCGCGAAGACACCACACATTTCCCTGATGTGGCCGGTCAGCCCGAAAATCTCTTGGATGACGACAACGCCGCCAATTGGCTTGGCCTTCGGCAGGGCGGACAGCGCCGCGAGTCCGAAACCGTCGATCTTGCTCGTGAGGTTGATCTTATCGGCCATCCGCCCTCCGTCGCATGCGCTAGCCGGTTCGTCGAGCACCGCAATATTCGAGCAGGGTGTTTTTTGGGTAATCTTGCCGTGGAGTCTTACTTCAAACCGCGCGTCGTCGAAGCAACTGCAAAATCCCGCAAAGTTGAAATGCGGTAGGCCGGATTTTCGCTGGCGGCAGGGGCCGAGCGCGCGCATGGTGCTCACGATGAGACCGCTTCGTTGGCGTGTACTGTGGGTAGCGCTGGGCGCGCTGTGGTTCACAGGCGCGGGAGAGGCGTCGGCCGAATGCTATGGTGCCGAGCAGATAGAACCAGGTCCAACGCCTGCAATCCCGGGTGTGACAGAGGCCGCAGGTCCGCTCGCGCGTGACCGCGGCGGGCGCATGATTGCGCCAATGATGGTCAACGGTCGCGGCCCGTTTCGCTTTATCGTCGACACCGGCGCCAACCGTTCGGCTCTATCGCAATCATTGGCGGACAGGCTCGGTCTTTCTGTCGTCGGTACGGGCAATGTGCACTCCATTCATGGTGTTACTACGGCTCCACTGGTCGAGGTAGATTCTCTTCACTACGGCGACCTCCACCTCGGCGCCGCTACTCTGCCGATTCTCACGGGAGCGGTTCTTGCGGGCCAGGAGGGTTTGCTCGGCGTCGA
The DNA here is from genome assembly GCA_052387215.1 of Caulobacteraceae bacterium. Taxonomy (GTDB): domain Bacteria; phylum Pseudomonadota; class Alphaproteobacteria; order Caulobacterales; family Aquidulcibacteraceae; genus Vitreimonas. Next base: position 8,418 of record JBQTJK010000149.1, on the reverse strand, counting down.
CGGCATGCGCGGCAGGCGCCTGCGCATAGATTTCGAGCATCGGTGCATTGAGATAACCGCCTCGAGCGGCACGCTGCGCCGGCGCGGTTGGACCAGCGTTCGCGGTGAACTGCGCTTTGGGCATCTTGTCGTTATCGAGGGCCGCATACGCGGTGAACGGGTCAATGTGCTTGTGGACACTGGATCAGATTCCACGCTCGCCAACATAGCGCTGCGCGAGCAATTGCGCTCTGCCATACGGATCGATCATCGCAGCATGGATTACGCGCGTGCGTACACAGCGGGCACGCCGATCGTACTTGATTCCGCAATTCTACTGCCACGCTTTACGATGGGTGACGTCGAGGCGCGCAACATCACCGCATTTGTCGGCGATTTCCATATCTTCCGTCTCTGGGGGTTTGTCGACCAACCGGCGCTTCTTATCGGCATGAACGTGCTTTCGCAGACGCGCGCGATCGCGATCGATTACGATCATGCGACAGTGTACTTTCGCCTGACCCAGGAGCCGCGCACCGGCTCGCGATTGTCGGGCGCCAACAGAGCAGCGGGCGTCACCATAGGCAACTGAGACAGCCACAACGAGCGCACGGGTCAGCGAACGCCGAGGGCAACCGCTACCTCAGGCATTGAATCTGAAATGCATCACGTCGCCTTCTTTCACAACATAGTCCTTGCCTTCGAGACGCATCTTGCCCGCCTCCTTGGCGCCTAATTCGCCGCCATAGGTGATGAAGTCCTCGTACGAGATCGTCTCGGCGCGGATGAAGCCCTTTTCGAAATCCGTGTGAATGACGCTGGCGGCCTGCGGCGCGGTCCACCCTTTGTGAATGGTCCAGGCGCGTGCTTCCTTGGGGCCTACGGTGAAATAGGTTTGCAGGCCCAAGAGATCGTAGCCGGCGTGGATGAGCTTGGTGAGTCCAGGCTCTTGCAAGCCGGCTGTTTCGAGAAACTCCTCTTGTTCGTGATCTGAGAGCGCCGCGATCTCTGCCTCCAGCTGGGCGCAGATGATGACGCAGGCAGCGTGTTCTTGTTTGGCGCGGTCCTGCACACGCGCGGTGTGCGCATTGCCGTCGACGGCATCCGCCTCGTTGACGTTGCAGACGTAGAGCACCGGCAGGGCGGTCAAGAGCTGCAGCATCTCAAACGCCTTTTGTTCTTCCGCCGCGCGTTTCGTCAGGCGCGCGGGCTTCCCTTCCTCAAGCAGCGTCTTCGCGCGCAAGACGAGATCGAGTGAGAGCTTGGCCTCCTTGTCGCCGCTCTTGGCCTTCTTCTCGAGACTGACGACCCGTTTTTCGAGACTTTCGAGATCGGCGAGCATCAGCTCGGTCTCGACTGTTTCCAGATCGCGGATCGGATCGATACTGCCTTCGACATGAGTGATGTCGTCATTCTCGAAGCAGCGCAGCACGTAGGCGATGGCGTCGCATTCACGGATGTTGGCAAGGAATTGGTTGCCCAGCCCTTCGCCCTTCGAGGCGCCGCGCACGAGACCGGCGATGTCGACGAAATTCATCCGCGTCGGGATGATCTCCTTCGACTTGGCGATCGCAGCCAGTTTATCCAGCCGCGGCTCAGGCATCGCCACTTCGCCGACATTCGGTTCAATCGTGCAGAACGGATAGTTCGCCGCCTGCGCCGCGGCGGTCTTCGTCAGCGCGTTGAAGAGCGTCGACTTGCCGACGTTGGGCAAGCCCACGATGCCGCATTTGAAACCCATGAAATCCTCTCGAAGCGCGCCGTCAGCGAATGAGCCCGAGGCGATAATTTGTGTAGAACGGCGCCCAATTCAACGCAGCGTTGGCGCGGCGATTGCTCACGCGGAAGGGTGGAAAACCGGCGCGGCCTCCTGGTTCGGGCGCCGGCGCGCCGACCGATTGTGCAATGAAGCCGAATACGTCGCGCCACTGCACCGGTTCGTCATCGGCGATGATGAGCGCTTGCCGCGACGGCCATTGCACCAACGCGGCGACAGTCGCTGCCGCCATGTCGGTGATGCGCAGCAGCGAAACGAAATCGGCGCCGTCTCCCGGCAAGCGCAGCTTGCGCGCCTGTGCGCGTGCGAACCAATCGTCGTTGAAGCCCGTGCCAGGCCCGTAAAACAGGCCGCCGCGCAAGATGATCCAATCGAGATCAGACGTGCGCACCGCGTCTTCCATCGCCATGGCCGCCGCGATAGCGCGCGAGGCAATGCCGTCGTCTTTGGGCTCGTAGACAGTGTCTTCGTTAGACCATTGCTCCCCGCCGGCGGCGTTGACCATGGCAATGCTTTGCTGAATCACGCGGTTCACACCCGCTGCGCGGCAGGCGTTGAGCCAGATTGGCGTGCCATCGCGACGAAGGCGGTCGTTGGCATCGAAGTCGCCCCGCCGGCTCGGTCCCGGCAACGACGTGGCGAGATTGATGCCAATGTCGCATCCCTCGACACCGGCGCGCAGCGAAGCCTCATCAAAGATGTCGGCTGTGCGGATGTTGGCGCCGCACGCGGCGGCGACACTGGCCGCTTCCGGGCGGCGGACCAGCGCGCGAATGCGATAACCTTGCGTTGCGAGGCGGGGGATGAGGTGGCGCGCGTAAACCCCATTGGCGCCTAGAATAGCAACCGTCTGCATCAGCCGCGCCCCAGCGCCTTCGCGGCGAGATCACGCCATTGGCGCGCCTCGGCGCGCAGCGGCGGCGCGATCTTGTGCAGGCGGCGTTCAATCTCGGCAAAGCCGATTTCCGCATCTTCGCGCCGGCCGGCCTTGGCCATGAACGCCACGTAGCGCGCGCCAGACTCCAAGCCAGGCACGCGGTCCGCAGCAAACCGATAGGCGTCATCAGCTTCTTCGTTGCGTCCCAATCCTTGATAGGCGCGCGCGAACGCCAGTGCGGCGACGGGCGCCCTACCTTCGGGTCCGAGGGATTTGAGTTTCTCCAACCGCCCCAGCGCCTCTGCGTAGCGGCCAAGTTCGATCAGCGAAATCGCATGTCCCATCAGGATCGCGGGATCGTCGGCCCAATGTCCCTCGGCGCAGAGCGCCCATTGCGCTTCCGCGTCATCCCAGCGGCCGAGTGCAGCCGCCGTCTGTGCGAGCTTCATGCGATTGCCCACCGTCGGCGTATCTTCGAGCGCGCGCATCGCATTGCGATAGTCGCGTTCCGGATCGAGCACTTGGCGCGCAGCTTTGCCAACCCCGCGCGCACGGCTGCCGCCCATCCATTCGGGCATGAGTACGGCGAAGAAATAGAACGCCGGGGCAATCACCGGCCCGATGATGAAGAGCCACAGCCAGAACATTTCCCGGCCAGTACGCACGACGTGAACGCCGCACAGGAGCGAGGGCAGGTAGGTGAGAATGATGGCCAACATCGAAGCGTTCCGCGCCCGGTCTCATACGGAGTTTCATTCCGATTGCGAAGCAAAACCGCAGCTTGCTTGGCGTACGAGGCGAACGCCTGTACCCGAATCGTGTGACATATCCACAAGACGGGGACCGCCATGGCGCAACACCGCTGGAATCGTCGCTACTTCGAAAGCGCGGACGCGCCGCCGGACAATCTCGTCTATTTCGAGCCCGACCTGGCCCGCCGCCGCCGCTACGCCGAACGTGATCGGGCGAACAGACAGGCCGAAGAAGTCGATCGCAGCGGTTCGGCCCGTCATCTCGAGCGCGCCGCCAAACGGTTGAAGCACATGGACGCAGCTGACCGGGTCCTCTACGTGCCGCAATGGGACATGGCGAAGGCCGAACTGGCGATGCGCAAAGCGGGCGTCACCGGCGCGGTCAGCAATCTTTGCGGCACGCGGCGCAAGCTCGTGCGTGCGGGGCGCGGCCGCTAAGTCGTGCTTTCGCTGTCGTTGCGTTTGCGCCCACCCGCCTTATCGGCTGGCGCCAGGCGCAACACTTCGGCTTGAAACTTATCATCCTCGCCGCGCGCGAGCATTGGCGCCGACTTGGCTACGACATCGAGCAGCTTCTCAACCCATTCCAGCTCGCTTTTGGCGAAGTCGCTGAGGACGTGGTTGTGCACAAGATCGGCATGGCCGGGGTGGCCGGTGCCCAGGCGGGCGCGGCGGAAAGCGTCGTCGTCTAGCCAGGCCGCGATCGAGCGGATGCCGTTATTGCCGGCCGCGCCGCCACCCGTTTTCATCCGGAAGCGCCCGGGCGCCAGATCGATCTCGTCGTAGAATACGACGAGATCGCTGGCCGGGATCTTGTAGAAGCGCGAGGCCTCGGCCACGGCGTGGCCGCTGTCGTTGTAGAACGTCTGCGGCTTCATGATCAGCGTGCGCACGCCACCGATCGAACCTTCGCACACCTCGCTGCGGAATTTCTTCTTCCAAGGCCCAAAGCCGTGCGCGCGCGCGATCGCGTCCACGGCCATGAAGCCGATATTGTGCCGGTTGCCCGCGTATTTCGCGCCCGGATTGCCGAGGCCGACGAGGAGCAGCATGAGCGCCTTCTAATCTTCCCGCCTCAGGGAAGGGAAGGCGGATCAGCCTTCTTTCTTGCCTTTGTCCTCCGCCCCGGCGGCCGCGGCTTCGCCTTCCGCGGGCGCCTCGCCTTCGGCGCCTTCAACCGGCGCGGCAGTCGTGGTCGTCACTTCTTCTTCCGCCTTGCGGCCGGCGATGGTGGCGACGGTGAAGTCGCGGTCGCGGATCACTGGGCGGGCGCCCTCCGGCAGCTTGATCTGCGAGATGTGCACCGAGTCGCCGATGTCGAGGCCGGTGAGGTCGACGATGATCTCTTCCGGTATCTTGTTGGCCTTGCACTTCAGCTTGATCGTGTGCCGCACGACGTTGAGCGCGCCGCCGCGCTTGATGCCGGGCGAGTCCGCATGGTTTTTGAAGCGCACGATAACGTCGATCGCGATCTCGGCGTTTTCTTCGACGCGGTAGAGGTCAACGTGGATCGGCTTGTCCGTCACCGGGTGGAACTGGACCGCGCGCGGGATCACCGGCTGCTTCTCGCCTTGGTGGTTAAGTTCGACCATATGCGAGAGGAACTTGCCCGAGCGGATCGCCATTTCGACATCCTTGGCGTTGATCTCGATCGGGATAGCGCCGCGGGCGCCGCCATAGAGGACGCCCGGAATGAGGCCGGCATTACGGGTGACGCGCGCGCCGCCGGTGCCGGTTTTTTCTCGCTTTTCAACGTTCAGAACAATGCCAGTCATGGCCGTCGAGCCTTCGTATTCCGCGGATGCCGGGAAAATGGAAGCGGGGCTTCTAGCGGAAGCCCAGGTTCACCGCAAGGTAGGTCCGCCCGCCGGGTCAGGATCGGCGGGCTGCATGGCCGGAGGCTGGGCGGTTTCCCGGCCCTCGGCCTCGGAGATGGCCTGCTCAAAGGCTGCCAGCAGCGCGGACACGCAGCAGGCATTGAGGAAGTGATCGCCATCCGGGACGCTGATCAGCGTATGGCCGTACTCGGCGGCGATGCGCTGATCGGCTTCGAGCGGGACGAACGTATCGTCGTCGCCGTGGACGAAGACGATCGGCTGGGAGAGGCCACGCAGCGCCGCCCACACCGCCGGCAGTTGCTCGGTTTGCGCGTTCACCTCTGTGATCGAGTTCTTCAGGTCGCGCGGAAGCATGCCGTGGAATAGGCGCCCCGCGCCGAACATGCGCCGCGCCGTCGGCCCGCGGTCGCCGAAATACGCCGACGCCAGGACAATTGCATCGACTTGATCCGGATAACGCTGCGCCATCAATGTCGCCACCGGCGCACCAAAGCTCTGGCCGACCAGCAGCACGCGCTCTCCTTCGCGCGCCTGCAACATCGGCGCGAGCGCGTCGGCCTGCTTCGCCAGATCGCGAACGGCGTCTTCTGGTTCGGAAGAGCGGAAGCCGGGGCGGTCGGCGACGATCATCTCTCGCGTGTGCGGCAATGCGGCGATCGTCGGCGCCCAATACTCGCTCCAGGACGGCGTGCCGGTGATGATGACGACTTTCCACGTTGCGTCCGGCCGCTCCGGCGTCTGCAGCGCCGAGATGCGCCAGCCCTCGGGGACGCCGGCCGTGAATTCGGTGCGCTCCATCGTGCCGGGCGGATAGGCGCTCGAGGTCGGAAAGCGATCGTTCTCGTCCTCCGCCGTGCCGATGGCGCAGGCGGAAACAGTGAGCGTCGCAAGTGAAAGCAGAAGTCCCCGCATTGCGCGCGATGTAGTGAGTGTTTCCGACAGAGTCATCCCCCAGGCGACGCGCAGCCGTTTTGAGCGGCGCGACCCGCTCTTTTTCGGATTTCACTGGCTCCCTTGGGAGGCGGGGCGCGTGATCCGCGCTCGGTTAGTCCGTAGGGGTGCGCCGGTCATCTCCAACCAACGCCGCGCGCTTCGCGCGCCCCGTGTTGCGGTCGTTTTTCCCGGCCTGGGACGAGGAGTTGTTGACCGCCGCTCGTAGCGAGCGGCTCGCCTCCTGGACGATGGACCTTCCGCGCCAACCACCCAGCGAATGATGAGCGCTCTGGGGCTTAGCTCCATTCCCACTTCGCCGGTGCTGGATACGAGGTCTCCGTCACCTTGGACCTTTCGGTTTCACTCCCCGAAAGCAGATTTTCAGATGCGCTTTGCTTTCGCGCCGCTCATCACCACCCCGACCGTGTCCACACCTCTCAAAGCTTCGGACGTCTTCGAAATCTCCCGTGTGCGGACAAGGGCATGATACGAGCGGCGCAAGAGGGGGCGGCGAGGGAAATCAACGGGTTGGGGTCGATGCGTGGGGGATAGATTTGCGTAAGGGTCCGCTGTTGGGCCAATTTTGTTGCAAAACTCTATGCGTTGTTAGGCGAACGCTGATTCCCTTGTGCTGAGAGCGAGGGAGGCGGCGATGATGGGAGAGAAGGCAGGCGCGCAGGGCCAGTTTTTCTATCAGTTCAATCTGGATGAGGCGGTTCCGGCCGATCATCTGTTGCGCAGGATCGATGCGGTGCTCGATCTCTCCGGTCTGAGGACACAGCTCGCGCCCTACTATTCGCACACCGGGCGGCCTTCGATCGATCCCGAGCTTATCATCGGGATGCTTTTGATCGGCTATTGCTACGGCATCCGCTCCGAACGGCGCTTGTGTGAAGAGGTCCGCCTCAACCTGGCTTATCGTTGGTTTTGCCGATTGGGTCTTGAAGACGCGATCCCGGACCATTCTGCGTTCTCAAGGGCCCGTCATGGCCGCTTTCGCGACGCCGACCTTCTGCGCCACGTGTTCGAGACGACGGTCAAGTCCTGCATCGACAAGGGTCTGGTCGGCGGCGAAGGTTTCGCGACGGATGCCAGCATCATTCGCGCTGACGCCAACCGCCAAAATCACATCGAGGGCGGCGGCGACCACGATTGGACCGGTGGTGCGGGCGGAGGCGGGCCGAGCCGGGCCGTGCGCGAATATCTCGATGGCCTTGATCAGGACGCCGCGCCGCCGAAGGAGATTTCGCTCTCGGATCCGGCGTCACGGCTGACGGCGGCGGTGGGGCGTCCAGCCTTCTTCGGCTGGTGCACGAACTATCTGATCGACGTGAAGCACGCCGTGATCATGGATGTCGCCGCCACGCCTGCGCTGCGCACGGCGGAGGTTGCGGCGACGAAGGCGATGATCGATCGCGTTGAGGATCGTTTCGGCATGAAGCCCAAGCGGCTGATCGGCGACACCGCCTATGGGACGGCGGAAATGCTGGCTTGGATGGTCGAGGAGAAGAACATCGCGCCGCACGTGCCGGTGTGGGACAAAGGGGAGCGCGACGACGGGACCTTCAGCCGCTCCGATTTTGTGTTTGACGCCGACGCCAATGCCTACACGTGCCCGGGCGGCAAAACCCTGGTGCAATATCGGCGCGCCTACGAAACGTCGCGATCCGGCGTCAATAAGGATGGCCAGAAACGCTATCGCGCGAGCCGATCAGATTGCGGCGCATGCGCGCTCAAGCAGCGCTGCTGTCCCGGCCAACCCATGCGCAAGGTCAGCCGCAGCGTCCACGAAGCCGCGCGCGATGTCGCCCGCGCGATCAACGCTGCGCCGGACTACGAACAATCGCGGCGCGAGCGGAAGAAGGTCGAGATGCTGTTTGCGCACTTGAAGCGCATCTTGAAGCTCGATCGGCTGCGGTTGCGCGGGCCATCGGGCGCACACGACGAATTCACCCTCGCCGCGGCTGCTCAGAACCTCAGAAAACTCGCCAAGCTTGTCGCCCCAACCCCTGCAGTGGCCGCCGCATAGACCGAGCGAAAGCAGCCCGGCGTTAGAAACCGCCGGCCGCCAAACTCGACCAAGCCGCACCTCGACGAGAGGGAGCCGCCGAAATCACCGACTTTTGCAACAGCATTGGGCCGTGAGTTCAACTGATCGCCGCAACACGTAACCTGAATCAAGGGCGTGGAGCGGCAATCATGAGACGCAGGTATCGGCGCGTTGGGTTCACAGCGGCGCAGAGCGCAGAGCTATGGGAGCGC
>JBQTJK010000148.1:0-9271 GCA_052387215.1 Caulobacteraceae bacterium | reverse complement strand
GGCGAGCCCGATGCGCTCGGCCTCTTCACCCGAGACGCCGCGCCCGGTCAGGATCAGGTCCATCGCCCGGCTGTGACCGATCAGGCGGGGCAGGCGAATGGTGCCGAGATCGACGAGCGGCACGCCGAAGCGGCGGCAGAAAATGCCGAATGCCGCCGTCTCCGCCATGACGCGCAAATCGCACCACAGCGCCAGCTCAGCGCCGCCGGCGACAGCGTGGCCCTCGATCGCAGCAATGACTGGTTTGGACAAACGCAACCGCGTCGGGCCCATCGGTGCAAATGTATCGACGCCACCCCGCTCGACACGCTTACCACTTTCTCCGTCCGCGAGCGCTTTCAGATCAGCGCCCGCGCAGAACGCGCCTTCGGCGCCGGTGAGGATGGCGACCGAGGCCGTTTCGTCGGCCTCGATTTCGTTGAAGGCGTCGAACAGCTCACGCGCAGTGGCGGCGTCGACCGCGTTGCGACGCTCGGGACGGTTGATGGTGACGATGAAGACGCCTTCGTCGCGTTCGATCAGGATGTCGTTCATGCGCGCCTCCGCTGGGTCCCGCGAGCCTAGCCCGTGAGCTTCTCCACGATCAACGCTGCAGCGGCGGCGGCGTCGAGCTTGGTCGTATCGATGTGAATCTCGGGGTTCTCAGGTTGCTCGTAGGGGCTATCAACCCCGGTGAAGTGCTTGAGCTGGCCTGCGCGCGCCTTCTTGTAGAGGCCTTTCACATCACGCCGCTCTGCTTCCGCGAGCGGCGTGTCCACGAACACTTCGTAGAACTCGCCTTCGGCCATCAGAGCGCGCGCCATCTCGCGTTCGGCGCGGAACGGGGAGATGAACGACACCAGCACGATCAGGCCGGCGTCCGCCATCAACTTGGCGACCTCCGCCACACGACGGATGTTCTCGACGCGGTCGACGTCGGTGAAGCCGAGGTCGCGGTTGAGGCCGTGGCGGACGTTGTCGCCGTCAAGCAGTACCGCGTGCTTGCCGAGCGAGTGGAGCTTCTTGTCCACTAGGTTGGCGATGGTGGATTTTCCCGCGCCGGAGAGGCCGGTGAACCAGAGCACGGCGGGTTTTTGGCCTTTCATCTCGGCGCGCGCGCTGCGGGTCACATCGAGCGATTGCCAGTGCACGTTCTGCGCGCGCCGCAACGCGAAGTGGATCAGGCCCGCGGCCACCGTCGCGTTCGACGTCCGGTCGATGAGGATAAACCCGCCCATGTCAGGGTTTGCGTCGTAGGGATCGAACGCGATGGGCTGATTGAGGCTAATGTTGCAGACCGCAATCTCGTTCAACTCGAGCACCTTGCCCGCGAGGTGCTCGAGCGTGTTCACGTTGACCTTGTATTTGATCTCGGTGATGGTGGCCGAAACCGTCTTCGCGCCGAGCTTGAGCCAATAGGGCCGCCCCGGCAGCGCGTGTTCGTCGGTCATCCAAATCAGCGTCGTCTCGAACTGGTCGGATGCTTCCGGCGGATCGCCGGCGGCGGCGATGACATCACCGCGCGAGCAATCGATCTCGTCTGTTAGCGTTAGCGTGACCGACTGGCCCGCGATCGCCTCGGGCAGATCGCCATCCTTCGTGACGATGCGGGCGATCGTACTCAACTTGCCTGACGGCGAGACGCGCACGTTATCTCCGGGCTCGACCCGTCCGCCGACGATCTGGCCAGCGAAACCGCGAAAGTCCGCGTTCGGCCTGTTCACCCATTGCACCGGCATGCGGAACGGGCCGCGAGCGCGCGGCTCTTCATCAATCTCGACCTCTTCGAGGTGCTGCATCAAGGCGGGACCCTGATACCAGGGAGCGATTGCGCTCCTGGAGGTGATGTTGTCGCCATTGAGCCCCGAGATCGGGATGGCGATGAAGTCGTCGAGGCCAACCCGTGTTGCGAAGGCGCGATAGTCGACGACGATGGCCTCGAAGACATCGCGGGACCAGTCGACCAAGTCCATTTTCGTCACGGCCAGCACGATGTGTCTGATGCCCATGAGCGAGACCAGGTAGGAATGCCGCCGGGTTTGCGTCAGCACGCCTTTGCGGGCGTCGACGAGAATTATTGCCAAATCCGCAGTCGAGGCGCTGGTGACCATATTGCGGGTGTACTGCTCGTGGCCAGGCGTGTCGGCGACGATGAACTTGCGCTTGTCGGTGGAAAAGAAACGGTAGGCGACGTCGATCGTGATGCCCTGCTCGCGCTCGGCGGCGAGGCCGTCGACAAGCAACGCGAAATCGATCGCGCCGCCCTGTGTGCCGACTTTCTTGGAATCCGTTTCGAGCGCCGCTAGTTGATCCTCAAAGATCATCTTCGAGTCGAAGAGCAGGCGGCCGATCAGAGTGGACTTGCCATCATCGACGCTGCCGCAGGTGATGAAACGCAGCAGCGATTTGTGCTGGTGTTGCGTCAGATACGCCTCGATGTCGGCGCCGATGAGGTTTGAGATGTGGGCCATCAGAAATAGCCCTCCTGTTTCTTCTTCTCCATCGACGCGGTCTGGTCGTGATCGATGACGCGGCCCTGGCGTTCGCTTGTCGTCGTGAGCAGCATCTCTTGAATGATGGCCGTGAGCGTGTCGGCTTCACTTTCAACTGCGCCGGTCAATGGATAACAGCCCAAGGTGCGGAAACGGACCTTGAGCACCTCCGGTCTCTCGCCCTCGCGCAGGCGCATGCGCTCATCATCGACCATGATAAGCGCGCCGTCGCGGCGCACGACCGGGCGAGGCGCGGCGAAGTAAAGCGGCACGATGGGAATGCTCTCGAGGTGGATGTATTGCCAGACATCGAGTTCGGTCCAGTTCGAAAGCGGAAAGACGCGGATCGACTCGCCTTTGTGCTTGCGGGCGTTGTAGAGCCGCCATAGCTCCGGCCGCTGGTTCTTCGGATCCCAGCGATGATTGGCCGAGCGGAAGGAGAAGATGCGTTCCTTGGCGCGGCTCTTTTCCTCGTCGCGCCGGGCCCCCCCGAAGGCTGCGTCGAAGCCAAAGAGATCGAGCGCCTGCTTGAGGCCCTCCGTTTTCCAGAGATCAGTGTGCAGAGAGCCATGATCGAACGGATTGATACCGCGCGACAGCGCATCGGGGTTCTTGTGCACGAGCAGCTCAAACCCAAATTCCGCCGCCATCCGTTCGCGCATCTCGTACATGGCGCGAAACTTCCAGGTGGTATCCACGTGAAGGAGCGGGAAGGGCGGCGGAGAAGGGTAGAACGCCTTCGCCGCCAAGCGCAGCATCACTGCGCTATCCTTGCCGATAGAGTAGAGCATCACCGGCTTGGCGCACTCGGCCACAACCTCGCGCATGATTTGAACGCTTTCGGCCTCGAGCCGCTGCAGATGCGTCAGCCGCGGGGGCGCGAGCGTGTCGGGCTTGGGTGCGCGACGGTCGGACATTGAGCCATTCTCTAGAGGGCGGGAAGGGCGCGTGCAAACGCTCGCGCCAGTGGGGTTTCGCGACGGCGCAATCGACGATAGATACGGCCCGCCATGCACCGGTTGGATCGACGTTTTTCCATTGCGCCCATGATGGATTGGACTGACCGGCATTGCCGGGCGTTCCATCGCACGCTGACGCGCCGGGCTTTGCTCTATACCGAGATGCTGACCGCCGACGCCATCATCCACGGCGATCGCCAGCGGTTGCTGGGATATTCCGACGCCGAGCATCCGGTGGCGCTGCAGCTCGGCGGCAGCGATCCGGCGAAGATGGCCGAGGCGGCGCGCATCGGCGCGGGCTTCGGCTATGACGAGATCAACCTCAACATCGGCTGCCCGTCCGACCGTGTGCAATCGGGCCGCTTCGGCGCTTGCCTGATGCGCGAGCCTCTGCTCGTCGCGCGCTTGTGGCGGGCCGCCCAGGAAGTGGCGCCCGACGTGCCGGTGACCGTCAAGTCCCGCATCGGCGTGGACGATCAGGATTCGGGCCAGGCGCTCTTCGCGCTGGTGGACGCTTGCGCGCGCGAGGGCTGCAAGAGCTTCATCGTGCATGCACGCAAGGCGTGGCTGAGCGGGCTCTCGCCCAAGGAAAACCGCGACGTGCCGCCCTTGGATTACGAACTGGTGCGTGCACTGAAGCGCGAACGGCCGGAACTGGAAATCATCTTGAACGGCGGCTTGCGCGATCTGGATCACGCGCTCACTGAGTGCAAGGGATTGGATGGCGTGATGCTGGGACGCGCCGCCTATCAAACACCGGCGACCTTGCTCGATGTCGATCGTCGCGTGTTCGGCGTCTCTGCGCCGCTCACGTCGCGCGAAGGCGCGGTCGAAGCTCATATTCCTTATATTGAAAGGCAGCTCGCTGCTGGTATTCCTCTGCACCCGATGACGCGCCACATGCTGGGCTTGTTCAACGCCCGTCCTGGCGGCCGCCTGTGGCGGCGCGTGCTTTCGGAACAAGGCGTGCGTCCTGGCGCCGGCATCGGAGTTGTGCACGAGGCGTTGGCTGCGGTGACGCAGGCGCACGCCCGAGCGGCATGAGTCCAGATCTCATCTGGCTCGTCGCAGCCCTTATAGTTGCAGGTCTAGCGGCTGGATTCGTTGGCGGATTGTTCGGCGTCGGCGGCGGCATCGCCATCGTGCCGGCGTTGTACTTCGCCTTCGCGACGCTCGGCGTCGACGAAGACATCCGCATGCACCTGGCCATCGGCACCTCGCTTTCGACAATCATTTCCACCTCCTGGCGATCGCTCGCCGCGCATATCAAAGCGGGTGCGGTCGATTTCGATGTACTGAGAGCTTGGACGCCGTGGATTTCGCTAGGCGCGATCCTAGGCGCGGCCGTTGCCGGTCTCGCCAATACCGCAGCGCTGCTGATCGTCTTCGGCGTGGGTTTGCTTCTCATCGCGGCGCAGTTCGGATTCGCAAGCCCAAACTGGCGGCTGTTCGCTGAGCTGCCGCGCGGGGCCGCGCGCGCCGCCATTGCTGGCGGGCTTGGTCTTCTGTCCGCGCTAATGGGCATTGGCGGCGGCGCCATCGGCGTGACCGTGATGACGCTGTGCGGACGCCCGATCCACCAAGCCGTCGCGACCGCCTCGGGGTTCGGCGCAGCGATCGCCTTGCCGGCGACGATTGGCTACGCCGTGGTTGGCTGGGGCCGTGAAGGCTTGCCGCCGTGGTCGCTCGGTTTCGTCAGCGTACCCGGCTTCGTCCTTCTCGCGCTCCTCACCGCTCTCACCGCGCCGCTTGGGGCGCGCTTGGCGCATCGCCTGCCGCAACTCACGCTGAAGCGCGCGTTCGCGGTCGCGTTGGCTCTGGTCGCGCTCAACATGATGCGCGAGGCGTTCAGTTGAAGGCGTTGTAGGCGACAACGATGGCCACGATCAGCGCGGCCCAGAAGAGAATGCTGGTGAAGGCGTTGCGTCGGTCGAGGCGCACCCGGCGAAAACCGTAGCCCGCGCCCGCGACCAGCAGCAGCGCCATTAAGAGATAGGTGAGCCTCGCCCAGTCGAAATCTGCATTCATGGGTGGGTCGCCCTTGAGACAAGCCGCGTCGGCAGCTCCGCTATGATCGCCTTGCGCTGAACTTCGTCCAGACTGCCCCAGGAGGCGATTTCAGCCAGGGTCCGCCCGCAGCCGATGCAGTGCCCGGTCTGGCTGCTGACGGCGCAGACCTTGATGCAGGGGCTGGAGACCGGTTCTGGCGCCATCTGGCTTAGCTAAGCCCTTGGTTTCTCGGCGGCAAACTGAGTGCTCTGTGCAGCCGCATCGAATTGCGATAACGTTTATATCGTATATCGATATTAGCCTGAATTCGCAGCAAGGACGCATCCGACGGGTTCGGAAGCGGCATCCCAGAAGCGAACCGGGCCGGAAAGTTGTCAGTTTCGCTGACTTGGAGGCAGTCCCCATGCGTTTCGCGCTCATCGCCACCACCGCCGCCGCCATTGTCGCCGTTCCGTTCGCCCTGGCCGCGGCCGGGCCGCAGATGACCAGCGACGAGTTCCTCGCCGCCGTCCGCTGCGCCGCCTACGAGGACGCCTCCGGTGCGCCGGTCGCCGAAGCCAAGTACGAACTCAACGCCGAAGGCCAGCGCCAGTCGGCTGAAACCATCGCTGCGGCCGAAGCGGAGGTGAGCGCCATTGCTCGCCAAGCCGTGAACAGCCAAACCGCCTCCGATCAGGCTATGCTCCGGTCGCAGCGAGCCGCCGCGTGCTCGACGGCTGCCATCGCCACTGGCGCGGAGCGGTCGAGCGCAGTGTAAACTCGCTAACGGCGCGCCCGTCCACGGGGATGCGCGCGTCAGCGCGCATGTCGTGAGAGTGGTGGTTCTAGCCGGTCTCATCACCGCGGCCACTGTCCCCTTCGCTGCGGCGTCGGAGAGCGAAGTTGACTGCCAGCTCGACGAAACGCGCCGCGCCAGCGCCGAGCAGCGTCTCGACGCGCCGCCAGCGCCTGCGGCGACGACAGCGCGTCCCACCGTTGCGCAGCGTGAAGCCGCCGAGACGCCGCGCCCCGTTCCAGCTGAACGGCGCCGCAACGGCAAGCGCGTCCCCGATGCTGAACTCATCAGCCCGCGGGGCGTGCTCTGAGTTGAAGCCAGTCTGAACCGCCGTATAGTCGCCCGCGCGCACTTCGCGCGCGGGCTCGACACCTCATGGATCTGAATTTTTCGCCGGAAGAGATCGCGTTCCGGGACGAAGTGCGGGCGTTCATCGATGAGCATTACCCCAAGCATCTTAAAGGCAAAGCGCTGAGGGAGGATTTGTCCAAGGAGGATTTTCTCGCCTGGCACAAAATCCTGGGCAATAAAGGATGGTCGGCGCCCGCTTGGCCCAAAGAGTACGGCGGCACCGGCTGGACGGCGACGCAGCGTTACATCTGGCTCGAGGAGAATGCGCGTGCGGAGACAATTCCGCCGCTGCCGTTCGGCGTCTCGATGGTCGGGCCGGTGATCTACACGTTCGGCACGCCGGTGCAGAAGCAGCGTTTCCTGCCGGGCATCCTCTCTGGCGAAGTGTGGTGGGCGCAGGGTTATAGCGAACCGGGCGCCGGATCTGATCTGGCCAGCCTCAAGACGCGCGCCGTACGCGATGGCGATCATTATATCGTCAACGGCCAGAAAACGTGGACCACGCTCGGCCAGTATGCGGACTGGGGCTTCTTCCTCGTCCGCACCGACCCCAATGCGAAGCAGCAAGAAGGCATTAGCTTCCTGCTGATCGACATGAAGTCGCCGGGCGTCACCGTGCGGCCCATCAAGCTGCTGGATGGCGGCCATGAGGTGAACGACGTCTTCCTCGACAACGTGAAGGTCCCGATCGATCAGCGCATCCACGAAGAGAACAAGGGCTGGACCTGCGCCAAATTCCTGCTCGCGCACGAACGCGCCGGCATCGCCGGCGTCGCGCGCTCGAAGCGCAATGTCGAGCGGCTGAAGTCCATCGCCAAGGCCGAGATCGGCGATGATGGAAGGCCGCTGATCGAGGACGAGGATTTCCAGCGCAAGCTGGCTGAACTGGAGATCGATCTTTCGGCGCTGGAGATGACGGAGCTGCGCACGCTCGCGCGCGAGCAGGCCGGCAAGGGGCCAGGCCCCGAGAGTTCGCTCCTGAAAATCAGAGGCACCGAGATCCAGCAGCGCTTGACGGAGCTGACGCTCGCAGCGGTCGGCAATTACGCGCAGCCGTTCCCGCGCGGGCTTGGCGACAACGAGTTCGGCGTGGGGCCGGACTACGCCGCGCATGCCGCGCCGATCTATTTCAATTGGCGCAAGGCCTCGATCTACGGCGGCTCCAACGAAATCCAACGCAACATCATCGCCAAGATGGTGCTGGGGCTCTGAGCCTTCGCGACACAAGAACACAACGGGAAACGCGCGATGAATTTCGATTACACCGACGAACAGAACGCCATCCGCGAGTCGCTGTCGAAGTGGGCGGCGCAGCAGTACGATTTCGACAAGCGTCGCGCCGCGCTCGCGAGCGAGGATGGGTGGAAGCAGAGCTGGGCGACGTTCGCGGAGCTTGGTCTGCTGGCCGCGCCGCTGCCGGAGGATTTCGGCGGCCTGGGCGGGGGGGCGATCGATGTCAGCCTCATCGCCGAGGAGTTCGGCAGGGCGCTGGTGGTCGAGCCCTATGTGCCGACGGTCGTGCTGGGCGGCGGCGCGCTGAAATATGCGGGCTCTGCGGCGCAGAAAGATGAGCACCTGACAGCCATCGCCTCGGGCGAGCGCGTCATTGCCTTCGCGCAGGCGGAGCCGAAGAGCCGCTGGGCGTTGAATGACGTGTCGACCAGCGCGAAGAAGGACGGCGCGGGCTATGTGTTGAACGGCCAGAAGGCCGTGGTGCTGGGCGCGCCGCAGGCGGATCATCTCTTGGTCAGCGCCCGCACCGCGGGCGGCCAGCGCGATGCGAAGGGCGTATCGCTGTTCATCGTGCCGAAGTCCACGAAGGGCGTGTCGACGCGCGATTATCCGACCATGGACGGCTCGCGGGCGTCGGAAGTGTATTTGGAGAACGTTTCCGTCGGCGCCGAAGCTTTGATCGGCGCGGCCGACGGCGCGCTGGCGTTGGTTGAGCGCATCGTCGATGAAGCCAACGCCGCTTATTGCAGCGAAGCGGTCGGATGCATGCGGATGATGACGGATTTGACGCGCGAGTACGCCAAGACCCGCAAACAATTCGGCCGCGCCATCGCCGAATTCCAGGTGCTGCAGCACCGTATGGTCGACATGTTCATGGCGACCGAGGAGAGCTACTCGATGGCGCTGCGGGCGACGATCAAGTTGGGCGAGAGCGATGCCGAGCGGGCAAAGGCCGTCTCGGCGGCGAAAGTCTCGGTGGGCAAGCACGCGCGCTTCGTCGGCCAGGCGGCGGTGCAGACGCATGGCGGCATGGGCATGACCGACGAAATGCGCGTCGGGCACTATTTCAAGCGCACGACCATGCTCGACGCCACATTCGGCAACGTTGATTATCATCTGAAGCGCTACATCGCGCTCAACGACAAGGCGGCGGCATAGAGCGCGCGCCGGCGCCCGCGGCGAACGTGTGTTCGTCGCGGCGCGGGTTTGGCGGGTGACACACACCATTTCGCTGTCCCGCGGGGCTTTCATTCAGCGCTTGAGCGCGAAATGGTGTGTGTCACCCTAGGAAGCCGGCGGTCCTCTGTAGGAGCCTAGGAACTGTCGGCGAAGAATGCGGGCGTACGCGCAAGCGTGATGAGCGGCGCGTCTGGCAATGCCGGCGCCGCGAACAAAGCCAGGAAGCGGCGCCTCAGGCCGCGCTTCAAGCGCTTGGCGATCAGCGCGGCGTAATCATCGATGCGGCGGATCGC
>JBQTJK010000147.1:0-4301 GCA_052387215.1 Caulobacteraceae bacterium | reverse complement strand
GTCATCACCTACGCTTCGCAGGACGACTTCACCGTCACCTACGAAGACGGCGCCGGCGCCGGCGTCGACGACACCGGCTACTTCGACGGCACGGACGGCGCGACCGGAACGTCCTTCACGCAAATCGTGGCGCCGGGCGCGGGCGCCAACTCGCTCAACGTGTCGGGCTTCGACTTCCGTCTGGGCACGGCCGGGCAGGCGCTGGCGCTGCTGACGTCCTCGCTCGACATTTCGACCGCGGCCGGCGGCGCGACGGCGTCCAACGCCATCGACGACGCGCTGACCAACCTCAACAAGGACCTCGCATCGCTCGGCGCGCAAGCGCGCGCGTTGGAAGTGCAGAAGACCTTCTTGGGCAAGCTGTCGGATTCGATCGAAGCCGGCATCGGCAACCTGGTCGACGCCGACCTCGCCAAGGAATCGGCCCGCCTGCAAGCTCTGCAAGTCAAGCAGCAGCTGGGCGCGCAAGCCTTGTCGATCGCCAACTCGGCGCCGTCGATCGTGCTGTCGTTCTTCCGCTAAGAGCAGGCATGGAACAAGCGGGGGGCTTCGGCCCCCCGCCAATTCCGGCGAAGCACGCCAGAGCATGAGCCATGGACTCCATCGCTCCACCGAAGGCCATCGAGCCGCTGCCGGCGCAGCCGTCTGAGCCCGGTCCGGCCACACAGGCGGCCGAGCGGCGCATGGCCGAGCACGCGTCCGCGCAGCGCAATGACCTCATGCCGGACAAGGTCGCCGTCAGCCTTGACGCACAAGCCCAGCGTTTCGTTTCGACCTTGACCGACGTGAACACGTCCGAGATGTTGCGCAAGTATCCGAGCGAGTCACAGCTGGCGTACTCGCGCGCGGTCATGGCCTATCTGCGCGTGCTGGCGACGAGTAGTTAGAGCCGCAAGTCTCTCTCGCGCCTCGCTCGCAGCTCGAGCACCTGGAGCGACAGCGGCGCGCGGTGTTCGCGGCGTGGTTTCATGCGCGCGGCCCGAAGAAAGCTGGATCATGACGCCGACCCGTTGGAATCGCCAGATGAGGCGTTTGCCGATGCTTTGCCGTCTCCTTGCCGCGACGCGGCGATCTTGGCAGCCACGATGTCGCCCACGCGCCAGATCGGTTCGGCTACGAGATGAGCGTAGCGCTTAGTCGTACGCGACTGGGCGTGGCCCAGGGCCTTGCCGATGAGGTAGAGGCTCTGACCTCCGGCGGCCGCCAGAGAAGCGAACGTGTGGCGCAGATCGTGGATCCGGACGTTCTCAATGCCCGCTTCGATGCGGATGGCCTCCCAGGCGTCCTGGAGAGCCCGCGTGGGGCCTTCGCCGCGCTTGGCTGGAAAGACATAGCCATCTTTTTGCGGCGAGAGGTCGCGGAGTTCTGCGAGGGCGGTTGCGCTTAGTGTGATGCGCTTCCGCCCGGTTTTTGACCGCAATGCGTTGAGCGTGATGAAGGCGCGCTCAAGATCGATCTCCTCCCAGCGCAGGTCGCTGATCTCGCTTTTGCGCGCGCCTGTCAGCAGCAGCAGCCGAAACGCCGAAGCGAGGCGTGCGTCAAGTTCGCCATCGTCCTGCATTTGCACCAGTGTCGTGAGCAGGCGGTTGAGCTCCTCCATCGTGAGGTAACGCTCAAACGGCTCCGACTTGAACCGCTCGACGCCCTTGGCGGGGTTTTCGGGAACCAGCTTCCGCTTGATGGCCCAGTTGTACATGGCCTGGAGACACACGACCGTGACGGCCGCCGCGCGCTGGCCGCCGCGCACGCGCGCCACGCCGCGCTTCTTGGTCTTGGTCTCACCTGCTGTCTTTCCGGCCGCGACATCGGCCTGCAGTTTCGCCACATCGGCCGAGGTCACTGCGTGAGCTTTCATGGGGCCAATCAGGGCGGCGACGTGGTGGCGTAGGTGAAGGCGGTCGTTGCTCCAGCTCCTGGCCCGCTTATTGGGTTTGTCGATCGAACCTTCGCGCAGATAGAGCTCGATCAGCTCCGAGACCGTGAGCGCATGCCTGCGCTGCTGCTTCACGGATTGTGGATCGCCGCCCTTACCAGCGTCATAGAGGATCTCACTGGCGCGGTTGCGCGCCTGCTCGACGGTCCAGGGCGAGCCATGTTTGCCGATCGTGAAGATCTTCTGGCGGCCTAGCCGCCGCCTCACTCAGCAGGCCGGTTCACCCACTCCCGAACTTCACCGGGAGTTCGGCAGGAGGTTGAAACTCAAACATCTGCTGGTCGCGCGGATGGCGCCAGTCGCCAATGTGCGCCGCTTTCCATCGCCGGTAGATCGCTTGTTCGGTGATCTGCTCGGGATGGAAATGGAACGGGTCTTTGTCTTTGTAAGTGATGACCCCGCCCGGATCGTGTTGAAGCGCTGGCGTGTTGTACGGCGCGACAAAGAAGGTGGCGTAGAGCTTGGCCCCGGGCGCGAGCCGCTTTGGAATGGCGTCCAGGCAGCGGCCCCATAGATCAATCGGCAGATGCGTGAACACGGACTGCGCTATGGCGTAGTCGAACAATGCTTCGCCCGGCGCCTCGAACATCTCGCTTGCTAGGAAAGTGTCAGGCCCGATGCGGTCGCCGCAGCCGATCGCGTTCAGCTCTTTGCGCGCCGCGTCCAGAAGCGCCGGCGAAATGTCCTGGCCGTAGTAGTTGCCGGGCTCGAGATAAGGCACGGCTTTGATCGCAAGCCGTCCCGATCCGCAGCCAATGTCCAAGAGCTTGTGATGGGGCTTCAAGCCCCGCGACACCAGCCAATCGAATTGCAGCGCCCCGACCTCATCCCAAAGCCCGCCAATGATGTCGCGGTGGCTGCCACCATCGACGGCGGCGCGCATCGCCGCTTCGTCGGCGTAGATGTTGGGGCGCTCTGGCGTCATTTCTTCCAGCGCTTCTGGGCGGCTTTCTTCGCGATCTCAGACCGCTTTTTAGCACTGAGGCTCTTCGCCCGCGCGGCCCCGCCCTTAGCCCCCAGCGCCTTAGCTGCGGGGACTAACCCGCCGCCAGCGCAGCCCAAGTCCAAGTAGCGAAGGTCGCGATGACCGAAATGCGCCTCGCACTTCGCCACGAACGGTAGCCAATGCGTGTTATCCTGCGCAGTCCCTCGTGGTTCGATATGATCGAGGCTGTCGTCGGCGATAGACTTATCGCAGCTAAAACTGATCAATTCTGTCGGATTGTACTTCAACGAAATGGGATAGCCGTCGGGCCAGAAATGTGCGCATTCCGCCCGCATTTCGTTGTAGGTCTTACTCGTCATGTCGCTTGCCGCATGTGACTCCAAAGCCCCTTACACCCACAGCCCAGCCACGGACAAGGTCGTGAGTCCCATGCCCGATGCTGTCGCCGACTCGCGTATGAATACCAAGTTTGACTCCGCGACCGGCGAAATAACGCCGCACATTTGTGTGTATTGACCGCTCAGGCGTGAGCCACCGGACTCGCTGCGCACAGCTGCGAATGAGCCCGAGACTCCGGCTTCGGTCGAGTCCAGTACGGCTTGTGTGGCGATCCCCTCCACCAACGACTTCAACAGCACGCCCTGCTGGCGGAAGACGCGGCCGAGGACGGTCTGCATCATGGGGGAGATGTCGAGGGCGATGACGCGGCCGAGGGTCTGGTCGGCAGGGTCGCCGATCTGGATGGCGTCGCCATTGCTCCAGCCGGCGATGGCGCCGGCGTCGAGCACGGTGAGCTGGGCGGGGGCGGGGCTGGCTTTGACCCAGGCGGGCCGGTTGGGCGTCTTCGACATGTTCCAGATGCGCGCGTAGGAGACGCCGGCCATGTAGGCCTGGTTGAAGAAAAGGCCGGCGTCGGCGCTGGCGAGGGTGATGACGTCGGCGGCGATGGCGCTGATCGTGGCGGTGCGCGGGTTCTGCACGCGCGCGGCGTCGATGCGGTAGATCGACACGACGCCGTCGCCGCCGGGGGTGAAGATGAGGCGGCGCTCGCCCTCGGCGGCGAGCTTGCTCCAGCCGGCGAGCGTGCGCGCGTAGAGCGCATCTTCGTCTTCGACATAGGCGCGCCAGCCCGGCTTGGGCGCGAGCTCCTCCCAGACGCCGTCGCGCCAGTAGGCGAGCGCCCCTTCGGCCATGGCGGCCCAGGCGGCGCCGGTCTTGCCGGCGGGCAGGATGTAGAGGTCGCCGTCGGCGGGCGAGGCGGGTTCGGCGACGACCCAGCGCGCTTCCGATCCTCTCGCGCAGTTGGCGCCTATCTCGGGCTCACGCCGAAGCGCTTTCAATCCGGCGAGAGCGACTATACCGGAGGCATCTCAAAACTTGGGGACAAGCTCGTGAGATCGGCGCTTTTCGAAGCGGCCTTTT
>JBQTJK010000146.1:0-6551 GCA_052387215.1 Caulobacteraceae bacterium | reverse complement strand
CGAGCTCCCACGGGCCGGGCGTGGCGGAGACGTGCACGGTCTCCGGACGCATGCGGTCCCATTCCTCGAATTTGAGCGGACGGTTGTCCATGCACGAGGGCAGGCGGAAGCCGTATTCGCTGAGCGTCGATTTGCGCGCGAAGTCGCCGCGATACATGCCGCCGATCTGCGGGATGGTGACGTGGCTTTCGTCGGTGAAGACGAGGGCGTTGTCGGGCAGATATTCGAACATGGTCGGCGGCGGCTCGCCGGCTTTGCGGCCGGTGAGATAGCGGCTGTAATTCTCGATGCCGGCGCAGGAGCCGGTGGCCAGCATCATCTCCATGTCGAAATTGACGCGTTGCTCGAGGCGCTGGGCTTCAAGCAGCTTGCCGTTTTCGCGGAAGAAGCCGAGGCGGTGCTGCAGCTCATCTTGGATCGAGCCCACGGCCTGTTCGAGCGTCATGCGCGGCGTGACGTAGTGCGAGTTGGCGTAGACTTTGACGGCGCTCATGGTCGCGGACTTGCGGCCGGTGAGGGGATCGAATTCGTCGATGGATTCGACTTGGTCGCCGAAGAAGCTGAAGCGCCAGCAGCGGTCATCCAAGTGTGCGGGCCAGAGCTCGATGGTGTCGCCGCGGACGCGGAACATGCCGCGCGCGAAGCCGGCTTCGTTGCGCTTGTAATGCGTGGCGACGAGCTGGCGGATCAGCTCCTGTGAGCCGTACTCGTCGCCTGTTTTCACGGTGAACGTCATCGACGTGTAGGTCTCGACGCTGCCGATGCCGTAGATGCAGGAGACCGAGGCGACGATGATGACGTCGTCGCGTTCGAGGATCGCGCGCGTTGCGGCGTGGCGCATGCGGTCGATCTGTTCGTTGATGTTGGATTCCTTTTCGATGTAGGTGTCGGTGCGCGGCACGTACGCTTCCGGCTGGTAGTAATCGTAATAGCTGACGAAATACTCGACCGCGTTTTCCGGGAAGAATTGGCGGAATTCGCCGTAGAGCTGGGCGGCGAGCGTTTTGTTCGGCGCGAGGATGAGCGCGGGACGCTGCACCTGCTCGATCACTTGCGCCATGGTGAACGTCTTGCCGGAGCCGGTGACGCCTAGCAGCACCTGGTCCTGCTCGCGCTTCTTGATGCCGGTGACGAGTTCGTTGATAGCCGTCGGCTGATCGCCGGCGGGCTGATAATCCGAAACGAGCCTGAAGCGCCGCCCGCCTTCGAGCTTTTCCCACACGCGCTGCGGGCGATGCGGCGTCCACACCGCGGCCGCGGCGTCGAACACGGTTGCGGCCTCGGCGACGCCGGGCGGCGGAGTGCGGGAACGGGGCATGAGCGGGAAGATAGGCGCCGCGCGCGGCGTTTGGTAGAGCGCGCGCCGCCCAGCAGCCGCGGGCTCGGTTGCGCAGCGCCGCGTCATGGCTCACGCTGTTTTTCATGCAGACTTCTTCGGAGGCGGGTCTCGAGGCGCTGGCGCGAGGCGACCACGATGCGGCGCGCGCATTGCTGGAGCAAAGCGCGGCGGCCGGCCAGGCGAACGCGGCCGTGTGGTTGGCGCTGGCGCGGCTGCGCGCAGCGATCGGGGATGAGAACGGCGAACTGGCGGCGCTTGATCGCACGCTCGAATTTGAACCGCGAAATCTGGCGGCGCTGCTGGCGAAGGGCGACGCGCTTTGGCGGAAGGATGACAAGCGCAGCGCCGCCACGTTCTATGGCGCGGCGCTGCGACTTGCGGGGAGCGCCAAGAGCGTGCCCGCGGACGTCGTCGAGCCCCTAAGGCGCGCCCGCGCCGCGAACGACACGCTGGCGCGTGAACTTGAAGCGCACATCCGAGACACCCTCTCGAAGAAGGGCGTCGCCGACCGCAACGCACCGCCCCGGTTCGGCCGCGCACTGGACTTCATGTTGGGAAGGCGGCGCATCTATGCTCAGGCGCCGCGCTATTTCTACTATCCCGAGCTGGTGCAAGTGGAGTTCTTCGAGCGGCGCGACTTTCCTTGGGTCGAGGCGATCGAAGCGCAGACGGAGGCCATCAAACAAGAGCTCGAAAGCGTCATCAAGCGGCCAACGGGCTTTGTGCCTTACGTGCCGGCGGACAGTAATCGGCCGGAACGCCAGCAGGCCGGCCTTGCCGGCAACATGAGTTGGAGCGCGTTCTTCCTGAAGAAGGATGGCGCGCTGCAGCCTGGATCGGACCTCTGCCCCAAGACTTGGGCCGCGCTCCAGCAGGCGCCGCTCACACAGATTCCCGGACGGGCGCCATCTGTCCTGTTCTCGAGATTGGCGCCGGGCGCGCACATCCCGCCCCACACCGGGATGATCAACACGCGGCTGATTTGCCACTTGCCGCTCATCGTTCCACCGAACTGCGCGTTGCGCGTCGGCAATGAAGTGCGCGCCTGGTCGGCGGGCGAATTGCTGATCTTCGACGATACGATGGAGCACGAGGCCTGGAACCGGAGCGAGCAAGACCGCTACGTTTTGTTGTTTGACATATGGCGGCCGGATCTTTCCGATCAGGAAAGGGCCGCGGTGGTTGCGCTATGTGAAGCGATTGATTCCTTCGGCGCCGGGCGGCCTGTGGCGTGGGACGCCTAGTTGACCCGTCGCACGCGATGGCCCTGGCCGCCGCGGGACCCGACCAGCATGTAACTGCCGAGCGCCGCGCGACGGACGGTGACTTCGTCGCCGGTCCGAACGTTTCGCGTCCTATCGGGTTCAACTTGCGCCCAGCGCTGCCCATTGCTCATGACAAACGTGTGGCGACCGTCGGCATAGGTGACGATCTCTTCTACGCTGTATGAGATCTCATCGAGCGCGCTGTCTGCGTCCTCGGAGCGCGAAAACAACGAAAAAACGCTTGGCAGGCTCAAGCCAAACGATTCGCGCCGCAAAGTTTCGGCTTGTGCTCTGTCCACCGTGACCAGTCTGCCGTCGCTGGTCGCCTGCCGCACCTCGCGCACAACCCGATCGAAGCACGCCAA
Source organism: Caulobacteraceae bacterium (assembly GCA_052387215.1). Lineage (GTDB taxonomy): Bacteria > Pseudomonadota > Alphaproteobacteria > Caulobacterales > Aquidulcibacteraceae > Vitreimonas. The sequence continues at coordinate 3,582 of JBQTJK010000146.1, read as the reverse complement.
CCGATCCTGATCGTTGGCGATGTCCGAGCACGCAAAGACGGGCGCAAGAGGCGACTCTGGCTCAGTCTGAGCGGCGGCTCTGCCGGCGAAAGCGGCAAAGACAAAGGCGGCAGCGAGAATTCTCAGCACGGCTTTGCTCCAACGATGTGGCTGCGCTCCGAATTACGGCTCAAATTCACATAAAGCGACATGAAATGACGCTCCGAGAGAGCTGCACTGGATGTTTTTTGCAGGCCTATACCAAGCGTCATGGCCAAAAAATCACACCTTCGCGAGGGAGTGAACTGCGCGGCATCATACTACCGCAAATGCCGGGGTTTTGCGTCAACCCGCGCTTTACGGCGGCAGAATTGTGTCGTTAAGGTTTCCCCAGCAGGGCGGGAATCGCGGGTGGGAGCCCGAGAGTCACACTTGGTGACCATTCGCGCGCGAGCGGGGTAGGTTTTCTGCCCAACAGAAACTGTCGCCGGTCAGGTTAAAGACTGACGTTTAGGGGGTTCTAGCATGTCAAGAAAGTCGCAGATTGGGCGCAAATCGCTGCTGACAGGAGCGTCGCTCCTTGCCGCCGCGGCGGCCACGATGGGCGCGACGCCCGCGTTTGCCCAGGACGAAGAAGAAGAAGCGATCATCGTTACGGGCTCGCGCATTCCTCAGCCGAACCTGTTCTCGACGAGCCCGGTCACCCAGGTGACCGCGGAGGACGTGACGACTGCGGGCGTGACCCGCATCGAGGACCTCACCAACGAACTGCCGCAAGTGTTCGCGGCGCAAGGCTCGGCCATTTCGAACGGCTCGACCGGCACCGCTACGGTGAGCCTGCGCGGCCTCGGGGCCGCTCGTACGCTGGTCCTGATCGACGGCCGCCGGATGGGATACGGCTCGCCGAACGCGACTGCAGCTGACTTGAACCAAATCCCGGCCCAGATGGTTGAGCGCGTCGAAGTGCTGACCGGCGGCGCCTCGGCGGTTTACGGTTCGGACGCGATCTCGGGCGTCGTGAACTTCATCATGCGCGACGATTTCGAGGGTCTGCGCTTTGACGCCCAGTATGGCTTCTACCAGCACAGCAATGACTCGGACGACGGGTATATCCGCGAGGAACTCGCGTTCCGCGCGTCGACCAACCCGGCGCAGTTCCAGGTGCCCGATGACGATTGGGAAGGCGGCTACGGCAAGGACGCCACGGTGATGTTCGGCGTTTCGTCGCCAGACGGCCGCGGCAACATCACGGCCTACGCCACCTACCGCAGCAACGATCCGATTCTGCAGGGCGATTTCGATTATTCGCACTGCGCCCTGGGCAATCCCAGCACGGCGGCCAGGCCGGGCGTACCGGCTGGCGCGACGCACTGGACCTGCGGCGGCTCCAGTACCTCGTTCCCCGGGCGGTTCACGGACTTCGCGACGTTCAACTACACGATCGATCAAGGGACGGGCGCGTTCATCCCATTCAACAGCACTCTTCACCAGTACAATTTCGGTCCGACGAACTACTACCAGCGGCCCGACGAGCGCTACTCGTTCGGCGCGTTCGCACGGTACGAGATCAACGACAGCGTCGAAGCCTACTCACAGCTGATGTTCACGGACTATCGCTCGGTGTCGCAGATCGCACCGTCGGGCGACTTCTTCAACACCAGCACAATCAATTGCGGCAACCCGCTGCTGACGCCGGGGAATGCGGCGGCCATCGGCTGCAGCCCCGGCGAGATCGCCGCCGACTCGCCGACCAGCATGTACATCGGTCGCCGGAACGTGGAAGGCGGCGGCCGTCGTGACGACCTGAACTACGAGTCATATCGTGGCGTGCTCGGCATCCGCGGCCCGATCGGAGAGAACTGGGACTACGACGTCTCGGCGCAATACTCGCGCGTGAAGCTCGCGCGCACGTATCGCAACGACTTCTCGGTCACCCGCCTCTTCCGCGCTCTCGATGTTGTCGACAACGACCTCGGCGTCGGCGTGGATCCGCAATGCCGCACCAACGCGCCGAACGTTCAGCCCGTGACCGACGCGAACTGCGTGCCGTGGGATATCTTCACCCCGGGCGGCGTCACGGATGCCGCTCTCAACTACGTGCAGATCCCGCTCATCCAAACCGGTGAAACCACGCAACAGGTGGTGCTGGCCACGATGACGGGCGAAACGCCCTTCCGCAGCCCGATGGCCGAGAGCAACCTCGCCATGGCGTTCGGCGCCGAATACCGGCGAGATGCGCTGTCGTCGGACGCGGATGCGGCGTTCCAGAGCGGCGACGGCGCCGGCCAAGGCGGCCCGACGCTTCCGCTCGCAGGCGACACGGACGTCTTCGACCTCTTTGCCGAAGCACGTTTCCCGCTGATCGAGGGCGCTGCATTTGCGGATCTGTTGTCGATCGACGCCGCGTACCGTTACTCGACCTACGGGAGCGACATCACGACTGATACCTACAAGTTCGGGGCAGAGTGGGCGCCTTACAGCGACCTGCGCTTCCGCGGCAGCGTGCAGCGTGCGGTCCGTGCGGCGAACGTCATCGAACTGTTCGCAAGTCAAGGCTTCGGCCTGTTCGACATGGATTTCGATCCGTGCGACGACCTGAACGACGACGGCATCCTGAACAACAGCAACCCCGCAAGTTGCATCGGCGTCGGCGCGCATCAGGTCACCGCAGCTCAGTCCGACAGCGGCGCGTTGAACAGCCCGGCTGGCCAGTACAATGGCCTGTTTGGCGGCAACCCGAACCTGTCGCCGGAAGAGGCGGATACGGTGACCCTCGGCTTCGTCTTCTCGCCGAGTTTCGTCGAAGGCCTGAGCGTCTCCGTCGACTGGTTCAACATCGAGGTGACCAACCTCGTCAGCACGACCGGCGCGACGAACACGATCACTGACTGCTACGTCAATGGCACTGCTTCTTCCTGCGCGCGCATCACGCGTAACCCGGGTGGTCAGCTTTGGATTGGAACCGGCGTCGTCGAGGACCTCAACACCAACATCGGTGGTTTGGAGACAACCGGCGTCGACTTGAGCGTTGTCTATTCGCGCGACATCGGCGACATGGGCGGCCTCACGTTCAACTTGATCGGCACCTGGCTCGATGAGCTCATCACCGATCCAGGCGCAGCGACGGGCGTCATTCCGTATGAGTGCGCCGGCGGTTACGGGGCCCAGCTCTGCGGTACCCCGAACCCCGAATGGCGTCACCGCCTGCGGGTGACTTGGGAAACGCCGTTCGACGTCGACCTGCACGCGACGTGGCGCTACTACGGCGAAGTCGACCGTTTCCGCCTCGCGGCGGCGGGCGGCTCGGAGCCGGTGCCTTGCACCGGGGCCGGGGCCTTGGACTGCCACTGGGACGCGGAGCACTATCTCGACTTGGCCGGCACCTGGGACGTGGCCGAGAACACGCGGTTGCGCTTCGGCGTCAACAACGTGCTCGACAACGACCCCCCGCTCTCACAAAACGTCGGCGCGGGCGCGGGCAACGGCAATACCTACCCACAAGTGTATGACGCGACTGGCCGCTGGATCTTCGCGGGTATCACCGTGGACTTCTAAGGACAGGAAGATCTGTTCAAGACTTAGCGGCGGGCGAAAGCCCGCCGC
>JBQTJK010000145.1:0-3730 GCA_052387215.1 Caulobacteraceae bacterium | reverse complement strand
TGCTGCGCGCGGTCTGGAACCGCGCGCATAAAGTCATGCCTGACAAAGTGCCCGCAGCGCCCGCGATCTGGGATATGAACGAGATGGAGGCGCGCGACGCCGGCTTTGTGACGGATGAAGTCGAGAGGCTGTGGCAGGCGATCGAAAAGCTCGAAGATCTTCAGGCACGCAAAGGCGCGTTCGTGTTTCTGTTGACGGGGCTGCGCGAGGGAGCGGTGCTCCCCATGCAGAAGCCGCATATCAATCACGCGGAGAAAACGCTGTTCGTGCCCCGAACGAAGGGCAAGACGTTGCGGCTGCCGCTGTCCGACGTCGCCTATTCGCTCCTGATCGCGCCAACGCCGGAAAACATGCTGCTTCCCGACAATCCCTATCTGTTTCCCAGCCTGCGTGGGCCGCGCAAGCGCAAGGGAAAGGAATTGGCGGCGGGCGACATTCACCGCCACATCGACAAACTGAAATACGACAGCATGGTCCCGCCGGAAGCCTATGTGCATCAGCGCGGCGAGAATGCGAGTGTGCATCCGCACGTCTTTCGCCATTCCTGCGTATTCCGACGACTTCGGCCGGCGATTCCGAAGTGACTTCGACAGGGGTCGCGCGTCGCTTCCAGCACTTGATCAATGGCAAAGATTTTGGTCGTGGGTCAAGCGTCCGCGCGTGTTTGTTTTTGCCGACGCAAGCTGTCGCCCGTGAGCGTGATGCGATTGGCGTTGTGCACGAGCCGATCCAGTACGGCGTCGGCGTAGGTGGGGTCGCCGATCACGTCGTGCCAATGATCCACCGGGAGCTGGCTGGTGATGAGCGTGGCGCCGCGCCCGTAGCGCTCCTCAATGATCTCCATCAAATCCTGGCGCTCACGCGCGCCCAGCGGGCTCATGCCAAAATCATCGAGGATGAGCAGCTTGACGCCGCCTAGAGCGCGCATCAGACGCGGATAGCGCCCGTCGACGTGCGCCAAAGCCAGATCAGCAAAGAGTTTCGAGGCGCGGACGTAGAGAACTGAGCGATTGTCGCGGCAGGCTTGTAAACCGATGGCGCAGGCTAACCAGCTTTTGCCCACGCCTGTGGGCCCGGTGATGATCGCCGTGTCGGCAGCGTCAATCCAAGCGGTCTTCAGGAGCGCGGTGAAAAGGCTGCGATCGAGGCCGCGGCTCGCTTTCCAATTGATGTCTTCGGGCGCTGCGACGTGGCGCAAACGCGCGTAACGCAGGCGCGCGTGAAGACGGCGATCGTGGCGCTGCGTTTCCTCGCGCTCGAGTAAGAGCGCCAGCCATTCGCCATGCGTCAGCGTCTCTACATCGTCGCGTTCAGCAAGCTCGGAAAAGGCTTTGGCCATGCCATGCAAGCCCAAGCTAGAAAGTTTTTCCAGTGTTGGATGGGTAAGCATTATCGTCCTTTCAGTTGTAATAGGTGCGGCCGCGCACATTGGAATGAGCGCCGATGGGCCGCGCATCGGCGTCAGTTTTGTTCAGCGGGCGACCGTCAAGATTGTTTTCTAAGATCGAGGCCAGCGAGCGATAAGATGAGAGGCCAAAATGGAGCGCGCGTTCACACGCCGCCTCAAGACGTTTTGGGGTGTAGCGCCGCGCCAAGCGCACTATGCCCAGGCACGCGCGCAACCCGTGTTCTGGAAAGTGTTTCTTCTCAAAAAGTTGGCGCACGAAAATGCCGGTCGCGGAGCCGATCTTGTCGGCATCCGCGCAAACTGTCTCGATGGTGCAATTGGCATAAGCGCGATGACGTTCGGGCATGTGATCGGGCTGCGTCGTATGCCTGCCGCAAGTCGCGATGCGCTGATGCGCAGCGATGCGCTCTCCGCCAAGATAAATTTCCACCGTCCTGGCGGCGATTCTGACGTGCACCTGCGCACGCAAATAACGGTGCGGCACCGAGTAATAATGCCCTTGAACGTCAACATGATAATCGATGCCGACGCGGCAGATCTTCCATTCGGCATAAACATAAGGCTCAACCGGAAGCGCTCGGAGGGCAGGTTTTTCAACACGCGCAAACAGCGCCGCGCGCGTGGTTTTGAGCTTGCGCATCAGGCGATTGTTTAAATCGACGACGAGCGGCCTGATCGCTGCGTTGAGTTCTGCAAGCGAGGTGAAGCGATGATTGCGCAGGCGTGCTAATATCCAGCGCTGCGCCACTTGAACGCCAGATTCGACCTTGGCCTTATCGCGCGGCTTGCGCGGACGCGCCGGCAATACGCCAATGCCGAAATGCGCGGCGAAATCAGCATAGGTGCGCTGCACCGAGGGCTCATAATAGCACGCCTTGACGATTGCCGCCTTGGGGTTGTCGGGCACAATCAGCCGCGGCGCCCCGCCAAAAAACGCGAGCGCAGAGGTTTGCGCGCCAACCCAATCCGCTGTCGTCTCCGACCAGGTCGCTTCGGCATAGGTGTAGGAAGAGGCGCCCAGGCAAGCCACGAAAAGATGCGCTTCTCTGACCTCGCCTTTATGCGCATCGATGAGAATGGGGATCCGGCCGCCGGCGAAATCAACGTACAGCTTATCGCCAGCCACATGCGCTTGCCGCATCGTCGGCGTCAGCCTTTCGGCGAACGACCGGTAGATCTCGCAAAACCGCGAATACGAATACGAGTTAGGCTCCACGGCGCGGTGCTCTTCCCAAAGCAACATCACCGTCACGTGCGGACGTTTGAGTTCGAGGTGGATCGCGGCCCAGTCAGGCTCAGCGCGGCGACGAACGCCAAGCTGGGGAGACTGCGTCGCCCGCTTATAAAGCGCTGCTTGGAGCGCCGCATCGCTCAGATCGGCCGGAAGCGGCCAGCTGACGCCGGCCGCGGTGGCGCGCGCTACGACATCGGCGACGGTCGATCGTGCGACCGCCAAACACCCCGCCACGACCCGATTGCTCGCCCCTGTCGCCTTTAAGCGCAGGATCTCTCTGACATGGCGCATCTCGACGGCTTTTCCTTGCATCAGCTCCCCCGAATGGTCGGGGACAGGATGCTGGAAGGCGGCCGTGCGCGCCCCCTTAGGGGGTGGCCGAAGTCATTTCGGAATCCCCGGCCGAAGTCACTTCGGAACGGGTGGCCGAACTCACTTCGGAACCCCCGGCCGAAGTCAAATCGTAATCAACGGCCGAAGTGGGCAGGAATCCGCAGCCATTCCTATCGCACACTCGCCACCTCGGCGCATGTAAGCGAGATCGCTATCCGTTTGCTCATGGGCCATAGCCTGCGCGGCGATGTGAGCTTCGACTATCTGACTGCCGATCTGACTTGGTTGCGCAAAGCGCAAGAAGAAGTCAGCGCCTACATCCTTGAAGCCGCCGGCGTCGGCGCGGATTTCCGCTTCGCGCCGGACGCCTTCACCGCCACGCAGGACGCCGCATAGCTTGGCGCCACCCGGCCGCAGCTTTCCTCTGCCCCTTGCACGACGCGCCGCGGGCTTGGCGCACCTGCCGCCAGCCCCAAGGCCCTCCAGCCTCTTCGGGGAGGCGCTTGCATTTGTCCGAATAATGTATCATATTTCGGACATGGCGACCCTAGCACCCGATACCGATCTCCGCTCCCGGCTGCTCGACCGGATCGCGTCCGGCCCGGATGAGGTCTGGACGCCGGGCGATTTCGCCGATCTCGGCGGGCGCGCCGCCATCGACAAGACCTTGCAACGTCTCGCCACTGCGGGCGACCTGCGCCGCATCGACCGGGGCCTCTACGACCAGCCGCGCCTCAACAAGCCCACCGGCAAGC
>JBQTJK010000144.1:0-43456 GCA_052387215.1 Caulobacteraceae bacterium | reverse complement strand
GTTCCTGCCCACGCTGCCGAGCTTCATGATGACCACGAGCGTGTTCGGCGCGATCGCTACCGGTGCGGATCCGGTGACGGTGGCGGGCGCGGCGCAGCCGTGGTCGGCGATCCTTTGGCTCATCAATCTTGGCTTCTTCGTCGATCTTGGCCTCATGCCCGGCAAGGAGGGCCCGAACAAATACGGCGACCCGCCCGGCGGCGCGCCGTCCCGCACGCCTGGCGCGCCGGCCAAGGGCGCCGAGCAACCGATCCCCAGCATGCAGGGCGCGTTCACCGGCGCAGAAAGTGCGATTGAGCGCGCTATCGCAGAGCGCGCCAAGCAAGAACGCGCACAGGCCGCGGCGCCACGCGTTGCGGCTGCGCCCGGCAGCGGCCTTCGTCCGGCGGCTTCCGGCTCATTCGGCCGCAAGGTTGCGCAGTAGCGTTCGCGCACGCGCGCGCTAAGTAGAGGCAATGACCCATCGCTGCCGCCTCTATCTGATCACGCCGCCCACAATCGACCTCGCGCACTTCTCGCGCGCGCTCGAAGACGCGCTGAGCGGCGGCGATGTCGCCTGCGTGCAATTGCGGTTGAAGGATGTGAGCGATGCGGAGGTGCTGCGCATCGGCGCGGCGCTCAAGCCCATCGTGCAAAACGTCGGCGCGGCGTTCATCGTCAACGATCGGCCAGACCTTGCAGTGAAACTCGAGGCGGACGGCGCTCACGTCGGCCAGAGCAATGCAAGCTACGGAGAGGCGCGGCGGATGGTCGGCAAGGATCGCATCGTTGGCGTCACCTGCCACAACTCGCGCGACCTCGCTTACGACGCGGCGGAAGCCGGGGCGGATTACGTAGCGTTTGGCGCGTTCTATCCGACGGAGACGAAGGCGACGCGGCATTGGGCCGAGCCAGAGATCCTGGAGGTCTGGCAGGAGACGATGCAGACGCCGTGCGTCGCCATCGGCGGCATCACGGTCGACAACGCCGAACCACTGGTGCGGGCGGGGGCGGATTTCCTGGCTGTTTCGGCGGGCGTGTGGGCGCGCCCTGAAGGCCCGCGCGCAGCGGTCGGGGCCTTCAACGTTCTGTTCGAGCGGATGGCGGAGTAGAGTTGCGGCGACAACGCCGGAGTTCACCTATGTCCAATTCGGTCCCTGAGCTGCTCTTGCAGCTGCGCCAACGCGCCAAGGAGCGCCCCGCGCCCACAGACATACCCGCGCGGCAAAGTCGGGGCGACAAGGCGGCGGATGCGATCGCGGCGGTGGTCGGTTCGTGGCGATTTATCCTGATTCAGTCCGCGCTGCTTGCCGCCTGGATCGCGTTCAATGCGACCAGCCCGGCGCGCGTGGACGCCTACCCGTTCATCCTGCTGAACCTGTTGCTCTCGTTCCAGGCCGCCTACACCGCGCCAGTGATTATGATGAGCCAGAACCGGCAGGCGGAGATCGATCGCCGTCGCAGTGTCGAAGATTACGAGATCAACTGCAAAGCAGAACTCGAGATTGAGACCTTGCACGAGAAGCTCGATCTCTTGCGCGAACGGGAGATCGCGCAATTGACGGCGACAGTAGATCGATTGGCACGACTGCTCGAGGCCAAACAGGCTTGACGTGAGCGTGAGCTTGCAGCGCGACGAACCGAGGCGCAGGGTCTAGCGCATGGCCGACGACATCCCTCCCCCGAACACGGTCCTGCAACTGACGCCGCTCAATCCGGATTTCCGCGATGACGCGCACGCGCTCTACGCCAAGCTGCGCGAGGCGCATGATGTGTTTCGCGATGAGATTGCGGGCGCCTGGGTGCTGACGCGGTTCAAGAACGTGCGCGAGACGCTGAACGATCGCACTATGCTGCGCGGGCCTGACAAAGCCGATCCGCCGGCAACGTTCACGCAACGGCTGACCGAAGCGCTGGAAGAAGATCCAGAGACGGGCGAACGCCGCTTCTACTCAATCCTGTTCATGGACGAGCCGCACCATTCGCGCGTGCGCGGGCCGCTGGCGAAGGCGCTCTATGCGCGCGCCGCGAAGTGCAAGCCGCTGGTGGACCAGATCATCGACGAGAAACTCGATGCAGTGGAGGCCAAGGGCGGCTTCGATGTGCTGAGCGAATTCGCGATTCCGCTGCCGATCGACGTGATCGGCGCCATCCTCGGCGTAGACGTGGAGCGGCGCGGCGAATTTCGCGACTGGTCTGAAGGCGTGATCCAAGTGCTCAATCCGCTACGGACCGCCGAGCAGCAGGCGCACATGGAGCGCGCGGGCGAAGCGATCCGCACGTACATCGCAGGATTGATGGAGGCGCGGCGGGCGAAGCCGGAGGACGATCTCGTCACCGACATGGTGCAGCTGCAAGAGAGTGCGAAGCTGCAGGACAAGGAGATCGTCGCCAATCTCATTGGCCTCCTCGTCGGCGGCAATCTCACCACCAGCGATCTGATCGGCAACGGCGTCTACGCCCTGCTCACGCATCCGGCGGAGCTGGCGAAGCTCAAGGCCGATCCTGGCATCGTCAACCAGGTGGTGGAAGAAGTGCTCCGCTATGATCCGCCGGTCGACATCACCGCGCGCGTGACGCCGCGCGAGATGGAGATCGGCGGCTGCCCGATGAAGGCGAAGTCGTCGGTGATTGCGCTGCTGCGGGCGTCGAACCGCGATCCGGACGTGTTCGAAAATCCGGACGCGTTCGACGTGACGCGCAAGCCCGGCCCGCACATGGCGTTCGGCGGTGGATCACACATCTGCATCGGCGCACCGCTGGCGCGGATCGAGGCGCAGGCGGCGCTCTCAAAACTGTTCCAGCGTTTCCCGAACCTGCGGCTGGTGCGGCCCGACGAGCGCCCGGAAAAACGCACGCTGCCCTTCTTCAACGGACTACAGCGGCTGGATGTGGTGATCTAGATGGGACATGTGGTCGTCACCGGCGCCAATCGCGGCATCGGGCTTGAACTCGTGCGGCAAATGAAGGCGCGCGGCGATAATGTGATTGCGCTGTGCCGCAAGAGTTCGCGCGAACTCGATGGGCTCGGCGTGCGCGTCGAGGCCGGCGTCGATGTGAGCGATGCGGCTTCGGTGGCGGAGCTGGCACAGCGGCTGAAGGGCGTCGAGATCGACGTGCTCGTAAACAACGCCGGTATTCTGCGTAGCGAGACTCTCGACCGGATGAATTTCGAGTCGATCGAAGAACAATTCGAAGTGAACGCGCTGGGGCCGTTGCGTGTGACAACGGCGTTGCAGCCCCTGCTTCACAAGGGCAGCAAGGTTGTCATCATCACCAGCCGCATGGGCTCGATCGCCGACAATGGCTCGGGCGGCTATTACGGCTATCGCATGTCGAAAGCCGCGGTGAACGCCGCCGGCGTTTCGCTCGCGCGCGATGTCGCCGGCCGCGGCATCGCCGTGGCGCTGGTGCATCCGGGCATGGTGGCGACGGAGATGACCGGCCGGCACGGCATCCCGCCGGAAGAAGCCGCACGCGGCGTGATCGACCGCATCGATGCGCTGACTCTGGAGACGAGCGGCCGCTTCTGGCATGCGGGAACGGGAGAAGAATTGCCGTGGTGAGGGTGTGAATGCGTAGATGGCTTTTCGCGCTTGCAGCGCTGGCGCTGTGCGCGCTTGGCGAGCGCGGGGCCTCAGCGCAGACCCTCGATTGTTCGGTGGTTCCGCAGAGCATCTGCGAAAGCGAAGATACTCTCCTGCTGGAGGGCGAGCGATCGGCGCTGATCCAGCAGATTGCCGACCTCGATCCGCAGCACGCGGCGCTGGCGGGCGAACAGGCCTGGATCGACGGCCTGGGCGCATGCGGAGAGGACGCCGAATGTTATCGGAGCGCCTATCTCACTCACAATCAAACGCTGCGCGAGAGCGTCGACGCCCTCGCGGGCGCGGAAACGGCGCCGCTCGAAGAGCCTCCAGATGCCGCCGCGATCGGGCCGCCAACGGAAGGCGAAGACGCCGCCCCGGCTCGGCGTGCGGAGCGCGCGCGCGACGGGCCGGTCTACGCTCCGAGCGGCCTGCCGGGCTGGGGCTTCTTCACCGCGATCGGCGTGACGCTGCTCATCTTCTACGCACTGTTGCGCGCGCTGGCGAAACACCGCCGCGAACTGCGTGCGGAAGAGGCGCGGCTGCGGGATGAGTGGCGTTAGGCGTTCGTGAGGAGCGCAGAGCGCGCCATGAAACTAAGCGGAACTTCGCCATCTGAACTTACTAAGGGGTAACAGCTATTCGGCTACGGAACCGGCGAGCAGACAGCAGTTGCGCATTCGAATGCAGTGTGACCAGCCGGAGCCGCAGGAATGGTTGAACTCGCCGCCATCATCGTTGTCGCCGCGATCGCGCTGACGTTTTTCTCCGATGCTACGTCGGGCGCCGCGAAGATGGTGCGGCCGCGGCGCAATCATCGCGGATCTATCCACGTCGCGGACTCTGAGCAGAGCGCTTAGAGCCCCCGGAGCGTTCGATCGCGCGCCGTGCTAGACGTCGGATCGATGTCGCACACGCCGCACCAGCGCGCCGAAGCCGAACTCACCGCCTGCGGACTCGCGTTTCCGGAAACGGTTGCCGGTCAAGCCTGGGGCGTGGCGCGCGGTCTCTATGTGCGCAAGAAGATGTTTGCGGTGTTCGGCGCCAAGGGCGAGCCGCTTGATGGGCTGACCATGATCGTGAAGCTGCCGATCTCCGCGGAGATGGCGCAAGACCTCTATTTCGTGCGCGAGAGCCGCGGCTGGTACAAGCAGCACAATTGGGTGACGGCGCATTTCGGGCCGGGAGACGACATTCTGGCTGAAATGGAAACGCTGAAGGGCTGGCTGAAACAGAGCTACATCGCCATCGCGCCGAAGAAACTGGGGCGGATGGTGGCTACGACCTGACGTCTCTGTCGCCTCCGAGAACCTGAATCAGGCTTTCTTCTTGACGATCAACCTCGTTAGCTCCGCTTCGCCTGAAGCGGTGAGAGTCCAACCACGGAAGTCAGTTTCTTCGTTCTCAGCGAACCGCAACAGCCCGCGCTGCTTGAACTGAAAGAGGATTGCGTCGATCTGGCCAGCGGAGAACGAGAGCTTCCTACGACCGACATCATCAAAAATCTTCGCTCTCACCACGTCCGCGAGGTCTTCTTCAAAATCGAACGTCCTATAGTAGTTCGCCCTGCGGAGGAGATACCCATACATTCTTGGCGCTATCGCCAAGAAAATCTCGTCCCACGTCAAAGAGGCCGTTTGCTGCGCAGCCTCCTTACCTTGGCCGTACGAGACCAACAAACTGAACCTATCTTCGCCAGCGGCCAGTAACTCCGGAGCGATGTCATCTCCCGGCAGGACCGTGTCTCGCAGTTCTCTGTCGAGTCTCTCGATCTCGGCTTCTTTCTCCTCAACTTCGCGACTTAGTTGTTCGATTTGCTTGCGCAGCGTCTCCATTGCCTGGAAATCCTCGACGCTCTTCGCTCGGTCGGCGCGAACCCAGCCGATGCGGGGACGGAGACGTATTTCGCTGTTTAGACTCTTGAGCACTTGCAGACCGAGTTCATCTGCGGTCTGCCACTTTCTGCAAGCGCGCTCTTGCACCTTCGAATAGAAGCCCGCGAGTCGATCGCGCTTCTCTTGGTCAAGCTCAGATGCCTTTGCCGGCAGCTCATCCAGTTTGTCTCGGATAAACCCGAGTATTGGGATCCCCTGCTCGCACGCAAAGTCAAACTCCCGTTCGGTGAAGCTCAAACCTGCGAGGTCGGTGCTGCCGTAACGCCCGGCAACGATCACGACGTAATAGTCGCTCTCCGCAATTGCACGTTCGATCACTCCCCACGATGAGTCGTCCGACGCCGGGAACAGCTCCATGCCGACTGGAATATGACCTAGCTCAAGTATTGCTTGGATGACTTGTTGTCGCTCAGCGCGCAGGTCCTCGAACGTCGAACTCACGAACACTTGGTATCGAACGTCCATGTCGTCCTCTGCTGCTATTTCTCCCCGAACAGAGTCCCGCTCGCCGGCGCAGCACTCGGCGCTTTCTTCCCCAGCCGCTCATAGGCTTTCGCCGCCGCCATGCGGCCGCGCGGGGTGCGCATGACGAAGCCTTGCTGCATCAAATAAGGCTCGATCACGTCTTCGATGGCGTCGCGGGCTTCGGCGAGCGCGGCGGCGAGCGTGTCCACGCCGACGGGGCCGCCGCTATAGGTTTCCACCAAAGCATGCAGATAGCGGCGGTCGAACAGGTCAAGGCCGTCGCTGTCGACTTCCAACCGCTTCAACGCACTGTCGGCAAGCTTAGCGTCGATCGTTGCGTCATCAGCGTCGGCGAAATCGCGCACGCGCCGCAACAGGCGCACGGCGACGCGCGGCGTCCCCCGCGCGCGCTTGGCGATCTCAATCGCACCGTCCACGGAGATGGGCATGCCGAGCTTCGCCGACGCGCGCTGCACGATGTTCAAGAGATCGTCAGGACCGTAGAAATCCAAACGCACCGGGATGCCGAAGCGATCGCGCAGCGGCGTACCCAGCAGGCCTGCGCGCGTGGTGGCGCCGACAAGCGTGAACGGCGAAAGATCGATGCGCACGCTGCGCGCCGACGGCCCTTCGCCGATAATGATGTCAAGGTGATAATCCTCCATCGCCGGATAGAGGATCTCCTCCACTTGCGGCGCGAGGCGGTGGATCTCGTCGATGAACAGCACGTCGCGCGGTTCGAGGTTCGTCAGCAGCGCCGCGAGATCGCCGGCGCGGGCGATGACGGGGCCGCTGGTAGAGCGGAAACCCACACCAAGCTCACGCGCGATGATTTGCGCCAGCGTCGTCTTGCCCAGGCCCGGCGGACCGAACAGCAGCACGTGATCCATGGCGTCGCCACGGTTGCGGGCGGCGTCGACGAACACTCTGAGGTTGGCCTTGGCCGCGGGCTGGCCAATGAATTCGTCGAACCCCTGCGGCCTGAGCGCCCGGTCGACGCCCTCTCCGGGCATCCGGGCGGCTGTGACGAGGCGCGAGTCTGGGCGTTCTGCGGGTTCCGCCATTCGGCCTCTCTATCCGATTCGGGTTCGCAAATCGTTCCGGGCGCTGCGGTCACAGCGAGACGAACGGCGTCTTAACCCTGAGTTGCGCATGGTCGCCGAAACGAGTGGCCTCTCATGTTCGAACACATATCGTTTAGGCCGACACAAGAGGTGTCCGAGGCGTCCATCAGCACGGAAGTGCAGATGGCCCAAAAGGGCATGCGCGGACGGCTCGCATTTGCAACCGTTGGCGGGCTCTCGTCGCTGTTGTGGCTGCCGCTCGCGGGCGCGGCGGCGTATATCGGCGCCATCTGGCTTTGGGAATTGGCTCTCCGCCCGTGGACAACCCATCGCGCCGTCGCCCTCCTCAAGGAGCGAGGCAACGCGCTCCGGCTCTATCATCGCTGTGTGATCCTTCTGATCGCGTGCCTGTATTCGGCGGTGCCGCTGAGCGGAATCCTCTCTGGCGAGCGCGTCGGCTGGTTTGTGGCGATCATGGCGTTTTGCACGGCCGTCATCTCGGGCATCACTTACTTCTCGAACGACAAGTGGCAGTTCAGCGCCTGCATCGCGCCATCGTTTGTGATCGCTTGCGCCGCGCCGTTCGTATTCGGCGTACCGGCGCCGGTGGCCGTCGTTATACTCTTGCTCAACGCCATGTTCGCAATGAGCGCACTGCAATCGGCGGCGCATCGTGGCGAACTGGTGGAAAGCGTTGCGAAACAGCAAGCTGCGCGTTCGCGCGCCGAGAGCGCCAACGTCGAGAAGTCGCAGTTTATCGCCAATGTCAGTCACGAGTTGCGCAGTCCGCTCAACGCTATCATCGGCTACAGCGAAATGCTGCGCGAAGCGGCCGAGGAAGACGCACGCGCCTCTGATCAGGCGGACTTGGACAAGGTGCTCACGGCGTCGCGTCGCTTGTTGCATCTGGTCAACGAGTTGCTCGATATCTCGAAGGTCGAGGCTGGCAAGTTGGCGCTCAACGTCACCTGGTTCGACGCGGAGGAGATGATCGACGGCGCGGTCGCGTCGACGCGCCCCTTGGTGCAAGCGGCTGGCAAAGTCGTGGTGATCGAACCGACCTCCCCGCTAGGCCAAGGCCTTAGCGACGAATTCCGTCTGGGCCAGTGCGTGACGAACCTGCTGTCCAGCGCCCTGCTGGGCGCCAAGGGCGATGTGATGTTGCGCGCGAGGCGCGTGAGCCAGCACGGCGAATGGTTCGATATCGAGGTCATCGCCACGGGCGCTAGGCTCGACGACGCCGCGCTTGAGCGGCTGTTCGATCCGTTCGCCGAAGCCGACGAAGCCCATCGCGGCAGCGCGAGCTTGGGCTTGGCGATTACTCGGCGCATCGCTCGGTTGCTGGGCGGGGATGTGACAGCCGAAGCTCGCCCCGACGGCGCCGTGTTCAGGTTGCGCACGCCGGTCATCGCACGCGTCAGCACAAGCCACGACGCTGCTAGGGCCGCGCCTGAAACTGGCGCCGCCCACGCGGCCTGAGCAGTTAAGTTATCCACAGCTTGAAACGTCGGCTGCCCTATGGGCGGTTCGTCCTGAGATCAGCGCCGCTTATGGCCAGGACTGAAAGGACGACAGATGCGCTACATGTACCTCGTTTCCGCCGCCGAAAACGGCGCGCCGCCACCACAGCGTCTGATGGAGGAGATGGACAAGTTGGCCAAGCAGGAGCTGGCGGCAGGGCGGATGATCTCGCAGGGCGGCTTGCTGCCGACGGCGATGGGCAGTGCGCGCGTTGAACTGCGGCGCGGCAAAGTGAAGGTGACCGACGGGCCGTTCGCGGAAACCAAGGAAGTGCTTGGCGGCTTCGCGATCTTCGATTTCGCCACGCGCGAACAAGCGATTGCCTCGGCCATCAACTTCATGGAGCTGCACGCCAAGTACGCCGAAGGCTGGGAAGGCGTGTGCGAGATGCGGCCGATGTTCGCCGAAGAGGGCTGCGCTGCGCAAGTTGCCGTGTCCGACGACAAGGTCAGCCAGCCGGCTTGATCTCCATCGCATCGAGGCGCGTCGCGGCAAGTCGCGGGCGCGCTTGGGCTGAGCCACTTGCCGGCGCGGGGCAGCGGCTTAGCTCAAATGCATGAGCAGCGCTTTCACTAAGGAAGACGACGCCGTCGAAGAACTACCTGACCGGCTGGTCTCGATGGCGCCCAATCTCGTCACGGCTGAAGGCCTCGCGGCGATTGACACGGAAATCGCGCGGCTCGCCGAAGCGCTGGCGCAGGCCGGCGACGATCGCGCCGAACGCGCACGCATTTCGCGCGACTTGCGCTACTGGACGGCGCGGCGCAGCACGGCGCAGCTCGTGGCGCCGCCGGAGGATTGCAGCGCCGTCCGCTTCGGCTGCACGGTGACGGTCGAGCGCGACGATGGGCGCTCGCAAACCTTCCGTATTGTCGGTGAAGATGAAGCCGAACCGGAGAATGGCACGCTCTCGCACGTCTCGCCGCTCGCGCGAGCGCTGCTGGGCAAGAGCGTAGGCGACAGCGCGAATGTCGCCGGGCACGAAGTCGAGATCGTCGAGATCGCCTAGCGGCTGACTTCCTTCAGCGCGGCGCGGATGAGGTCGGGCGCCGGCGCGTCGGCTTCGAACTGCTTTGCAGCTGACGCCACAGCGCGCGCGGCGCTCGATTGATCGATGCCGAGATTGACCAACGCCGAAACCGCTTCCGCACGCGCGCCATTGGCCACAGGCGCGACGTGGCCTGCCGCTCGCGGCGCGCCGCCGAGACCGATATAGCCTTTCGGTCCGGCCTTGCCGGTGAGTTCTGTCGCCAAGCGCGCTGCGAGCTTCGGACCAACGCCATTGGCGCGCGCGAACGCGGCCTTGTCCTGCAGCGCGATCGCATCAGCCAGCGCGTCAGGCGGCATCGCATCGAGGATGCCGAGCGCGACCTTGGCGCCGACGCCTGGAATGGTCTGCAGATGCGCAAACCAGGCGCGCTCCTCTTCGCTCGCGAACCCGAACAGCTTGATCGCGTCCTCGCGCACATGGGTTTCGATATAAATCCTCGCCGGGGCGCCGGCTTGCAGCCGCGCCAAGGTCCGCCCACCCGCCTGCACGACGTAACCAACGCCGCCGACCTCGATCAGCGCCGTCTCCTCGCCCACCGCGGCGACGATCCCGCTCAAAGACCCGATCATCCTGACCCTCTCCGCCTTGTCCTGACGGGATTCGGGCAGATGCAAAATGAAGTCAGTTGCGAATTACTCTCACGCTTACAGGCGTTCCCGAGCGTGATACTGGTTGGTCTGAGGGCGTTAGTTCTTGCGAGCAACTCGCGGGAATCCGAGGGAGGCGGGCCGATGTCAGACCAGAAGAAGCCAGACGAGAACAGGCGGCTCAATCGGCGGTCGTTCATGTCGCAGGTCCTGGGCGCGGCGGTCATCGCCGGCGGCGCCACAGCCGCGGTGACGGGTCAGGCCAGCGCGCAAAACTACACGGGCCGAACCGATTCGGACTCAGGCAACGGCGCCGACCGTTCGGGCTATGGCCGCACCGGCAATACCGATAGCGATGGCGGCTCCTACGCTGATCGACCTGGATATGGTCGTGGCGGCGCTTCAGGCGTCACCGACAGTGATTCGGGCGCATACGGCGACCCGCCTGGTCACGGACGAGGTTCAAGCGGCGTCACCGATTCCGATAGCGGCGCTTATGCCGATCCCGCGGGGCGCGGGCGCGGCGGACGCACGGGCGTGACCGATGGCGACACCGGCCAGTATGGCGATCCGGCTGGGCGCGGGCGCGGGCGGCGGTCAGCCGCGGCGACCGGGTACACCGACAGCGATTCCGGCGCGATGTCCGATCCAGGCGGCAACGGCCGCGGGCCGCGCCGTTCATCGAGCACAGGGCTGACGGATTCCGACTCGGGCTCGACGTCCGACGCATCCGGCTATGGCCGCGGCAGCGACCACTGAGCAGCTCGTGCGTGAACCCTGGCTGGACGATCCGCTTGGCTACCTGATCGGCGCCGAGCGAGTCTCGGATTTTTTTGCGCGCATCTACGAACGCGACGCCTTGGCGGTCGCGCAGAACAATCCCGAACGCTTCGACGGGCTGCTTTCCATCGACGATGTGGACCGCATCGTCACCAGCACGGATTTGCGTGAAGGCCAGCTCGACATGGCCGAAGCATCGCAGCGGATAGCGCGATCGCGTTACGTCGATTCAGCCGGCTACGTGGATCGCGGCGCCGTCGCCGACCTGCACCGCGGCGGTGCGACCATCATCCTGCAACAGGCGCATCAATTCGAACCGAGGCTCGGGCGCTTCTGTCGCGCATTGGAGCACGTGTTTTCGTCCCACGTGCAGACGAACTTGTACCTGACCCCGGCGAACGCACAGGGTTTTCGCACCCATTATGACAATCACGACGTGCTCGTCGTGCAGATCGCCGGCGAGAAGGCCTGGCGGCTTTATGAGAAGCCCATAGACACCCCCTATCGCGGCGAGGCGTTTGAGGAAGGCAAATACGAAAGCGGCGAGCGGAAGCAGGAATTCCTGCTGAAGGCCGGCGATTGCGCGTACGTGCCCCGGGGGCTGATGCACGATGCGGTCGCATCGGGCGACGAACCGTCGCTGCATATCACAGTCGGTCTGATCACTCGGACGTGGGCGGATCTGATGCTGGAGGCTGTGTCGGAAGCTGCGCTGCGGATTCCCGACATGCGCCGATCGCTGCCGCCTGGTTATGCTAGGCGCGGTTTTGACCGCGAGGCGGCGCGCGCCGAACTGAAGCGTCTTGCGGAGCTGATCGCGCAAGAGATTGCGCTCGACCCTGCGCTCGACCTCACCATCGATACGTTCATCCGTTCACGCGCAGCCAGCAACCACGGAGCTATTCGCGACGCACAAAGGCCCATTGCGGCGCAGGATCGCTTCGTGGCCAACCGCTTTGCGCACTTCAGAATTGCGCGGGACGGCGACAAGATCGTGGTGATAGCGCCCGGCGGCGAACTCGAATTCGCCAGCGACGCCGCGCCCGCGCTCGAGCGCGCGTTGAGCGGCGAAGCGTTCACGCTATCAGAGCTTGGGGCTGGTGAGCCGGAAGCCATGATGGCTAAACTGGTGGCCTATGGGCTGGTGAAGCGGATGTAGGCTGGCGCGAAAACGAACCTAGGCAAGCGTTCGTCGACTCGTCAGTGCGTTTGGCGCGCGGTCTCGATCGCGGTCGCGAGCGCCTCGATGTTGAACGGCTTCGCCAGCAGCAGCAGACCCGCGCGCTCGGCGTCGCGCTGGACGGCCTCGGTGTAGCCGCTGGCCAGCACGATCGGCAGATCGACGTGGCGCTGGCGCAACGCTTTCGCCAGTTCGATCCCGCTTTTGCCTCCAGGCATCATCACGTCGGAGAACACGAGGCCTACGTCGAGGCCGTTGGTGATGGCGCCAAGCGCCGCTTCGGCGCTGGCGACGCGCGTCACGCGCCAGCCCAGATGGCTGAACATCTCGCCGGTCAGCGCCGCGACGTTGTCGTCGTCTTCAACCAGCAACGCCTCGCCTGCAGCGCCGTCCGGCGCAGGTTCCTGCGGCGCCGCCGTCGCTGCGGGGCGAATCTCCGCGCTGGCTTCGCCGCGCGGCAGCACGAGCGTCACCGTCGTGCCCACACCGGGCTCGGTCTCAACCTCTACATGACCGCCGGACTGCTGCGCGAAGCCATGCACTTGGGCCAAACCCAGGCCCGACCCTTTGCCGGTCTCCTTCGTGGTGAAGAACGATTCGAAGATCCGCGCCCGCACTTCCAGCGTCATGCCTTCGCCGGAATCACTCACGGAAATGCTGACGCACTCGCGATGGGGCTCGTCAGGCGCGCCATTGCGGGCGCTGATCCGGACAACGCCACTGTCATCCATTGCGTCGCGTGCATTGACAGCGAGATTGAGGATAGCGAGCTGCAGCGCATTGGGATCGGCGAGGACCGGCGCCAAGTCCGCGGGCGCATCCACCGCCACGCGCACGTTCACGCCGAGGCTGCGGCTCAGCAGATCGTTCATGCCCCTGAAATAGTCCGGCAGCGCGATCGACTTCGGCTTTAGTTCCTGGCGGCGCGAAAACGCCAGCAATTGCTTGGTCAGCGTGGCGCCGCGCTCCACCGCCTCTCGCATGCGCGAGAGCAGCATGTCGCGCCGCTCGGGCGTGTCGGAGCGCTCGAGCATGTTGAGCCCGCCGGAAATGACCATGAGCAGGTTGTTGAAGTCGTGCGCGACCCCGCCGGTGAGCTGGCCGATCGCCTCCAGCTTTTGCGCCTGGCGCAGATTCTCTTCCATCTGCAACCGCGCGGTTGTCTCGTTAGCTTCAGGAGCGATGGCGACAAGGGCGCCCGTCTCATCGCGCACCGGCTGCATCGCGAAATCGAAAGAGCGCACGCCGGTGGGAAGATTGAGCGTAAGCGCCTGTGTCACGATCTCGCCGGCAGCCGCGCGCCTCACCGCTTCGCGCATGAAATCGCGCATGCCCGGCGTGCCGGCGAACCAGGGCGTGTCCCAGAATTTCTTGCCGACAACATCGGCCTTCGGCGCTTCAATCGCCGCGAGTGAGGCGGCGTTGGCGTCGAGCAGAGTGCCATCCGGATCCATCAGGCCCAGAAACAAGTGCGTGGTCTCGAGGATCGTGCGCAAGCGCGCCTTGCTCGCCTCTAGAGCCGCCGTGCGTTTGGCAACGGCGGCTTCCAGTCGTGCGCGGGTCTGCAGACGATCGGTGATGTCGGTGAGCGCGACGCAAATGCCCTCTTCCGTCGGCGCAACGCGTACCTCGACTTGGCGGTCGGGGCGATAGAGCGATCGCGTTTCCAACACCGCCATCGGCCCGCCATCCATGGTTGCGCGCACTAATGACCTGAACTCCTCACTCGCGCCCTGGATCAGCTCCCAATAGTCGCGGCCGATGACATAGTCGCGCGGGAAGCGGAAATAGGCCTCGGCCGCCGGGTTGAACTCGGTGACGCGCCAGTTGCGGTCGATCGCGTAGAAGCCGTCCGAAATGCTGTTGAGCACGCCGCGCAGGCGCGCCTCGCTGACACGCAGCGACTCCACCAATTGCGCGGGATCAGGCGCTTCGCAGAACTGATCTTGTCGTCGGCCATTCCGCCCGCCTTGAAGGACCGCGATCTAACGCGGGTGCCGAAGGCTGACAACTCGGAGGCTCGTTCCCGGGTTTCCTAAACGCCGGCGCGGCGGCGAAAGCCGCCATGCGCAGCGTGGCACAGCGCAACGCCAAGCGCGTCGGCAGCATCCGCGCTCACCTCGCCGGCCGTGGGCAGCAAGCGACGGACCATGAAACTGATCTGCGTCTTGTCGGCGTTTCCTGAACCGACAATGGCTTTCTTGATCGTGGTAGGCGCGTACTCGGCGACGGCCAGTCCGCGCCGTGCAGCCGCGGCGAGCGTGACGCCACGCGCCTGGCCAAGCGCAAGCGCCGCCCGTGCGTTGGAGTTAACGAAGGTCTCCTCAACCGCGGCTTCGTGTGGCTGGTATTGCTCGATCACAGCACACAAGCCTTCGAATAGGTCATGCAGGCGCGAGGCGAGCTGCTGATGCGCGAGCGGCTTGATCACGCCGTGCGCGATATGGGTGAGACGGGAGCCTTCGCTTGCGACCAATCCCCAGCCGCAGCGATTGAGGCCAGGATCGACGCCAAGAATGATGATGGCGGTCATGTGCGCTGCCTTGTATCGAGCGCGAGTCGCGCCGCAACGGCTACATAGATGATCCAGAAGATGTTATTGGCCTGAAGCGCGTGGCTTTCGCTCAGCGTGTAGAGCGCAAAGGTGGCGAGAAACGCCGGCGCCCAGAGCCCGGCGCCGGGCTGCATCACGACGCTCGCGCCGCGCGAAAGCGTCGTCAGCAATTGAAGCGCAAACAGAGCGACGCCGGCGCGGCCAAGCCCGAGCGCCAGTTCGAGCCAGCTTGAATGCGCCGACGCGACTTGCCATTGCACCGCTTCGCGAACCCAGTAAGCGGGTCCGTTATCCGGAAGCCAGAATGCGTAATAGCCATAGCCGAGCCACGGCTTCGCTTCGACGAAGCGCGCGGAGGCCTCCCAAATATCGGTGCGCCCGGTCAGCGTGAGGTCGCGGCCCAACATCGCAACCAGGAGGTCGGGCGCGAGCAATATTACGCCAGCAGCGGCGATGATCGCAGCGGCCGCAGCCGCACAGCCGATGACAGCCGCCACAGGGCCGCGCCGGACGACCATCCAGAAGGCGATGACGGCAAGCCCGAGCAGCGAGGCGACGAGAGCGGTCTTCGAGGTCGAAAGCACGACGAGCACGAACGCGGCAAGCGTTGCGCCGATCCACAGCCTGCGGCGCTCCGGCGTGACAAGCGCGGCCGCGGCGCAGACGCCAGCGCCGACAGCCATGATGCCGCCGAGCGTGTTCTTGTGCGTCCAAACGCCCGCCCACGCGCCCGGATGTTCGAGCGTCATGCGGCCAATGCTTGGCGCGAGCAGGCCGAGCGCAAATGAACCAGCGATAAGCACGATGAAGCCGCCGCCGAGAACGTTGAGCAGGTTCTTCCAATCGTGGCGCCACGCCAGATAGAGGCCGAACGCCATGGTCAGCGCGAGCCACACCGAACGGCGCAAGGTCGCGCCACTGTCAATCGACCAGAGCGTGGAGATTGCGGTGAGCGCAAGCAGCGCCATCAGCATCGGCACTGCGCGCGCGGCGGCCAGCGCCTTGGCGCGATCGCGCCACAGCACCCACGCGAGAAATGCGTACACGGGCATAAAGAACAATCGCGCGTAGCCAGGCGGCTCGGTGGCGCCTTGGCTTTGCGCGATCGCCGCGAACAGCGGCTCAGAAAATTGCGCAAGACACAGCGCTGCAGCCAAGGGCTCCCAGCGCGCCACAGTCGGCGCAGCGGCGTCGGCGGGCGCGTGTGCAAGAGACATAGCGCTAGCCCTGCGCCCAATCCCTTGCCAAAGCGCTAACCCGCCGCCAGCATGGCCGAAACGAAGCGGGGATTTGTATGGCTGGACGTGCTTGGGCGCTGCTGCTGAGCGCCCTCTTCCTTTACGGACTTGCAGGCGCCGCTTGGGCGCAAGCGCCGAGCGAGGCGCAGCGCACGCAGGCGCGCGAGATCCTCAATCGCGTCGTCGAGATGGACACATCGGTCGAGGGCCGGCGCGTGCCGGAAATGGCAAACTATCTCGCCGACCAATTCCGCGCCGCCGGTTTTCCCGCCGGCGACATCCACGTCGTTCCCTACGAACGGACGGCGGCGCTGGTCGTGCGCTATCGCGGCGACGGCACGGGCGGACGGCCGATCCTGCTGATCGCGCACATGGACGTCGTGCCAGCTCATCGCGACGATTGGGAGCGCGATCCGTTCACGTTCGTCGAAGAGAACGGCTACTTCTTCGGTCGCGGCGCATACGACAACAAAGCGGGATTGGTGGCGCTGGTCTCCACGTTCCTGCAATGGAAGACTGAGGGGTTTACGCCGACTCGCGACCTCATCCTTGCCTTCAGCGGCGACGAAGAAACTTCCGGCGCCACCGTGCGCGATCTGCTCGCAAATCATCGCGATCTGGTCGACGCCGAGTTCGCGCTCAATGCCGATTCTGGCCAGGGCGCATTGGACGAGGCGACCGGCGCGGCTGTCGCTTACAGCATGCAGACAGCGGAGAAGAGCTACGCCAGCTACACGCTGACGGCGCGTAATCCCGGCGGCCATTCCTCTCAGCCGCGCGACGACAACGCCATCTACGACATCGCCGATGCGGTGATGCGCGTGCGCGCCTACCAGTTCCGCGTGATGTGGAACGACACGACGCTTTCGTCCTTCCGCGCCAATGGCCCGCTCATAGGCGGCGAAATCGGTCAAGCGATGATGCGCTTTGCGCAGAATCCCGGCGACCGGCGCGCGGCGCGTATCCTATCGACCAGCCCATCTGCGGTCGGACAAATTCGCACCACCTGCGTGCCGACGCTGCTTTCCGGCGGTCACGCCGACAACGCCCTGCCGCAAAGAGCCGTCGTCACCGTGAATTGCCGCATATTCCCGGGCGTGTCGGTCGAAGAGATTCGCACTGAATTGCAGGGCGTCGTCGGCAACCGTGTCGAAGTCGCCCCGCTCGACACCTATTACTCAAGTAACGCTTCGGTCCTGCGCCAGGACGTGCTGGACGCCGTGACCGCCGCCGTTCACATCAATCATCCGAATATCGTCGTGGCGCCGGTCATGTCGGCGGGCGCCACGGATGGGGTATTCTATCGCGCCGCCGGCATTCCAACCTACGGTGTCGACGGCCTGTTCCTGAAAGACAGCGACGACTTCAGTCACGGTCTCAACGAACGCGTCCCGGTGCAATCGTTCTATGACGACCTCACGCACTGGCGCGTGCTGCTGACAACGCTGGCGGGACGGGGTTGATTTGAACTTGACGCGGCAGCGTTGTCGTCTTACCTTCGTCTTACCATGGCTAAGACCACGAAAACCACGACAGTCTCGACCAAAGGCCAGGTAATCCTGCCTAAGGCGATCCGCGACGAGCTCAAATGGAGCGAAGGCACGCAGCTGGTCGTTGAGCGCGCGGACGAGGGCGTGCTGTTGAAGGAGGCGTCGGTGTTCGCGCCGACCAAACCTGGGGCCGCGTTCGGCATGCTGAAATACAAGGGCAAGGCCAAGACGTTGAAAGAGATGGACGCGGCGATCGCCGCCGAGGTGCGCCGCCGGCATGCTCGCGGTCGATACTAACGTCATCGTTCGCTACATTGTCGGCGATGATTCCCGACAAGCCGACCGGGCGCGCGCGCTCATAGACGGAGAGCAAGTCTTCATTCCGACCAGCGTCGTTCTGGAGACGGAGTGGGTGCTCAGGAGCATCTACAGATTCGACGTTGCAGGCATTATGCGAGCGATTCGAACGCTTGCTGGTCAGCCAACCGTGACGATGGAGCAACCGGTCGTCGTACAAACAGCGCTCGGTTGGGCTGAGAGCGGCGTCGAATTTGCCGACGCGCTGCATATTGCCGCGTCAGGCCGATGCGCAGCGTTCGTCAGCTTCGATCAGGACCTGGCGAACATTTCCAAGAGAGTAGGTGCTCTCCAAGTGCGACGACCGTAGCGGACAAATTCACGCTAAGCGCTCGCCACCTCGGCGCCATGGCAATACTTGAACTTCTTGCCTGAGCCGCACGGACACGGCGAGTTGCGCGAGACTTTGCCCCAGGTCGACGGGTTATGGCGGTCGAAGCCCTCCGGCGCCAGCGGCGGGGCGTCGTCGCGCCGCGCCATTTCGTTTTCGCCGGTGTCCGGGTTCTGGTGGATCTCGTAGACTTGCGCCGGCATTTGCGGCTTCGGCAATTGCTCTTCGGCTTGGCCGATCTGAAGCCGGAGCAACATGCGCGTGATCGTCGTGCGCAGATCCAGCAGCATGCGCTCGAACAGCGTGAACGCTTCGGTCTTGAACTCGTTCAGCGGATCGCGCTGGGCATAGCCGCGCAAGTGGATGACGCTGCGGAGGTGATCGAGGAACGACAAGTGCTCGCGCCAGCGCATGTCGACGACGCTGAGCAAGACTTGCTTCTCGACCGCGCGCAGGCGCTCGGGGCCAAGCATCGCCGCTTTCTGCGCGTAGGCCTGATCGACCTCGCGCGTCAGGCGCTCGATGATTTCCTGCTGGGCAATGCCCTCTTCCGCGGCCCATGCTTCGACGGGCGGCCTGAACCCGAAAATCTCTTCCGCCTCGACCACCAGCTCCGGCGTATTCCACTGCTCCGGGTACGCCTTCTCCGGCATGTGCCGCCAAACCAGTTTCTCGACCACGTCGTGGCGCATGTCCCGAACGATCGGGGCGACGTCGGCGGTACGCATGAACTCGATCCGCTGCTCGAAGATCGCCTTGCGCTGATCGTTGATGACGTCGTCGTACTTCAGCAGATTCTTGCGGATCTCGAAGTTGCGCTGCTCGACGCGGCGCTGCGAGGTTTCGAGCGCCTTGTTCATCCACGGGTGGACGATGGCTTCGCCTTCCTGGATGCCCAGGCCGCGCATGATCGCGTCGAGGCGGTCAGCGGCGAAGATGCGCAGCAGATCGTCTTCGAGACAGATGTAGAATTTCGACTTGCCCGGGTCGCCCTGGCGCCCCGTTCGGCCGCGCAGCTGATTGTCGATGCGCCGGCTTTCGTGGCGCTCGGTGCCGAGCACGTAGAGCCCGCCCGCTTCGAGCGCGATACGCTTCTTCTGCTCGACGTCGACCGTGATCTGGCGCTTCAGCGCTGCGATCTGATCGGACGTCTCGTCGCCTTTCAGCGCCGACTTCATGCGCATGTCGATGTTGCCGCCGAGCTGAATGTCGGTGCCGCGGCCGGCCATGTTAGTGGCGATCGTCACCGCGCCGGGCACGCCGGCTTGCGCGACGATCTGCGCTTCCTGCTCGTGATAGCGCGCGTTCAGCACCTGGTGCGGGATGCCGCGTTGCTTCAGCAGCGTCGAGAGCGTTTCCGATTTCTCGATCGAGACTGTGCCGACCAGCACCGGCTGCTGCTTGCGATGCGTCTCTTCGATGTCAGTGATGACGGCTTTGTATTTCTCTTTCGCCGTCCGGTAGACCTCATCGTCGTCGTCGTGACGCTTCACAGGACGATTGGTGGGAATCTCCACCACGTCCAGCTTGTATATGTCGCCGAACTCGGTCGCCTCGGTCGAAGCCGTGCCGGTCATGCCGGCGAGCTTGTCGTAGAGGCGGAAATAGTTCTGGAACGTGATCGAGGCGAGCGTCTGGTTTTCCGGCTGGATCTGCACGCCTTCTTTCGCTTCGATCGCCTGGTGCAAGCCTTCTGACAACCGCCGGCCATGCATCATGCGGCCGGTGAATTCGTCGATCAGGACGACTTCATTTTCCTTGACGATGTAATCCTTGTCGCGCGTGAACAGCTTGTGTGCGCGCAGCGCCTGGTTGGCGTGGTGCACGGCGCTGATGTTCGCCGGCTCGTAGAGCGAACCTTGAAGCAGCCCGCGCTCGACTAGCATTTCTTCAATCCGCTCGGAGCCGGACTCGGTGTAAACAACTGAGCGCTGCTTCTCGTCATGTTCGAAATGCTCGGGACGCAGCAACGGAATCAGCGCGTCGATCGACTTGTAGAAGTCGCTGCGGTCTTCGGTCGGCCCCGAGATGATCAGCGGGGTGCGGGCTTCGTCGATCAGGATCGAGTCGACTTCGTCGACGATGGCATAGCGGTGGCCGCGCTGGACCATCTCGCCCAGCGAGTACTTCATGTTGTCGCGCAGATAGTCGAAGCCGAACTCGTTGTTGGTGCCGTAGGTAACGTCGGCCGCGTACGCCTGGCGGCGTTCGTTGTCATAAAGGCCATGAACGATGGTGCCGACCGAAAGGCCGAGGAAACGGTAGATCTGACCCATCCACTCGCTGTCGCGCTTGGCCAGGTAGTCATTCACGGTGATGACATGAACGCCGCGGCTCTCAAGCGCGTTGAGGTACACAGGTAACGTGGCGACCAGCGTCTTGCCTTCGCCTGTACGCATTTCGGCGATCTTGCCTTGGTGCAGGAAAATGCCGCCCATCAGCTGCACGTCGTAGTGGCGCTGGCCGAGCGTGCGCTTGGCCGCCTCGCGCACCGTGGCGAACGCTTCCGGCAGCACGTCCTCGATTTTCGCGCCGCGGGCCAGCTTATGGCGATATTCGCTGGTCTTGTTCCGGAGCGCCTCGTCGGACAGCGCCTCAAACGTCGGCTCCAGTGCGTTAATGCGCTGCACCATCGGCCGCAGCGTGCGCACCTTGCGCTCGTTGACGGAGCCGAAAATCTGCTTTGCAAGGTTCAGCATGAGCGCGTTCTAACGGTTGTGGCGCCGCTTTTGGCAGGGCGTGGAGCGGATCGTCTAGTGTTTTGAGTTAATTGACTTTTTAAGGTCCCACCGACAGGCGCTCGCGTGCGAAAACACCCTCGACACGTGCGCTTGCGAGACTTAAGAGCGGCCCTTGGGCGTGTCAATGCGGCCTCCTGGGCGCAGCTTTTGTACGCGCCTCGATCATGAAAGCAGAACGCATGGCCACGCCGAAGCGCGCCCTCTTCCAAGCGGTTTTTTTGGCCGCCGCCCTGACGCTGGCGAGCTGTGGCCTCGGCCGCGATTCCGGCAGTGATGGCGAGGGCGGCGCCGATCCGATCGTCGCCGCCACCGTGAACGGGCGGCCGATCTATATCGAGGATGTCCGCGCTCACGCCGTGGCCCGCGGCTGGCTGCGTGAAACCGAGGATTTGGACGCCAATTCCGACGCCTTCTACATCGCGTTGGAAGAACTCATCCAGATGCGCCTCTTCGCGATGGAGGCCGAAGCGCGCGGCATCGACCGCCGCGCCGATATACGTCGCCAGATCGAAGGCGCTCGCGAACGGGTGCTGGCCGCCTCGATCTATGACGAGATCGACTCGCGGGCGACCGATCCCGAAGCGATCGAGCGTCTCTATCGCGAAAATGCGAGCCGGCTGGGCCAAGGCGAAGAAGTCCATCTCCGTCACATCGTGTTCCCAACACGGGAAGCCGCCGACGCGGCCAAAAGACGGCTGGAACAGGGCGAACGGTTTGAAGTGATCGCGTTCGAGCAAAACACCAGCGGCGACGGCGGCGATCTGGGCTTCCGCGCGATGTCGGACCTCACCACCGCGATGCGCCAGGAAGTCGAGAGCACCAATGTCGGCAATCTGATGGGCCCGATCGACCTGGACGGCCAATGGCATATCTTCCAGCTCTTGGACCGCCGCGCTGTTGGCGTGCAAAGCCTCGAAACGCTGCGGCCGCGCATCATCGACTGGCTGCGCTATCAGGAAGTGACTCAGCTCGAAGAGCGCCTGGCGCGCGATGCGCGCATTGAGCGTCTGCGCCAGCCTGAGGAAGGCGTCGAGCCGGGCGGGGAAGTCACTGCTCCGGAAGACGCCGAGCCAGTGCGGCCGACGACTCCTGAGCCCGACGCAAACGCGCCGCCCTTCCCGTTCCCGATGGGACCGGGCGGCGTCACCGGCGGGCAAACGCCAAACCCCGCGCCGCAAGCGCAGACTCCGCCGCGTGCGCCGGTGATAACGCAGCAACCACCTGCCGAGCCTGCGCAGGCGCCGGCGCAGGACGAAACCGGCGGCACGCAATGAAGCACGGGCCGGTTTCGCCGCTTGCGCCGAGCGGCTTTCCGGACTTGCCGGAGATTGCGGGAGTTGAAGCCGCCATCGGCCGTGCTGGGTTCTACAAGCATGAGCGGCCCGACCTGCTGCTGATCCGCTGCGCCAAAGGCGCGAAGGCCGCAGGCGTGTTCACCTCGAACGCTGTGGGCTCGGCGCCGACGGATTGGTGTAAGCAGGCGCTCTCGGCAACGCGCGGCAGCGCGCGCGGACTGCTGGTCAACGCCGGCTGCGCCAATTCCTTCACCGGCCCTGCGGGCGACGCAGCCTGCAAGCGCTCGCTCGACGCCGCCGCTGAGAAGCTTGGCGTCGAAACGCGCGAGATGCTCGCCGCCTCCACCGGCGTCATCGGCGTTGTGCTCAATGACGCCAACATCGCCGCTGCCCTGCCGGCGATGGAAATGGCGCCGGTGAGCTGGCTTGAAGCCGCCGCCGCAATCATGACGACGGACACGTTCCCTAAAGGCGCCGGCGCAACGTGCACAATCGGCGGCGCGCAAGTCCGCATCGCCGGCATCGCCAAGGGCTCGGGCATGATCGCCCCCGACATGGCGACGATGCTGGCGTTCGTGTTCACCGACGCCGCGCTCTCCGCGCCGATCCTGAAGGCTCTGCTGCGCCAGGAAACCGAAACCAGCTTCAATTCCATCACCGTGGACGGCGACCGCTCCACTAACGATTGCGTGCTGCTGTTCGCGACGGGCCAGGCCAGAGTGCCGCCGATCGCTGACGCGAAAGATGAACACTTGACGGATTTCCGCGCCGCGCTTTCGCGCGTGCTTGCAGACTTAGCGATCCAGATCGTTCGCGACGGCGAAGGCGCCACCAAGCTCGTCACCATCAACGTCGACGGCGCCGCCAACGACGCTTCCGCCAAGGCCATCGCCCGCACCATCTGCGAAAGCCCGCTGGTCAAGACCGCCATCGCCGGCGAGGACGCCAATTGGGGCCGCATCGTCATGGCCATCGGCCGCGCCGACCAGCCGGTGAGGCGCGAGATGATCGGCGTGCGCTTCGGCGATCTCGCCGCCGCGCGCAACGGCATGATCGCCGCCGAATATGACGAAGCCGCCATGAGCGCCTACATGCAACGCGCGGAGCTGGAGATTTCCGTCACCGTCGGCGCCGGCCAAGGCCGCGCGCGAATGTTCACCTGCGATCTCACCAAGCGCTACGTCGAGATCAACGGGGATTATCGGAGCTAGAACTTGTCCGCTGTTGGACAAGCTCGTGCTCCCCCGCTAGGGGGAGGACGTGGGGATGATCCGATGCTTTCAGCTCTTCTGCTCGCGCTTGCGCTCCAGGCGACCGCGCCAACCGCGCAGGCAACCCCAACGCCGGCGCCGCGCGGGTGGGAAACAGCAGAACAGGCATTCACCGCCCGCAACGTCACGTTCCGTTCCGGCGAGCGCGCCGACGAAATCCGCATCCACTACGCCACGCTCGGCCGCCCGCACCGCAACGCGCGCGGCCAGATCGACAACGCCATCATGCTGCTGCACGGCACCGGCGGTTCGGGCCGCCAATTTCTGCAGCTGCAATTCGCTGACGAATTGTTCGCCCCCGGCCAGCCGCTCGACATCGCCCGCTACTGGATCATCTTGCCCGACAATATCGGCCACGGCCGTTCGTCGAAGCCGTCCGACGGCTTACGCATGCGCTTTCCGCACTACGACTACGACGACATGGTCGCGCTGCAGCATCGCTTGCTCAGCGAACATCTGCGCATCCGCCGCGCGCGGCTCATCCTCGGCACGTCGATGGGCTGCATGCACGCTTTCGTCTGGGGCGAGACCTATCCCGATTTCGCGCAAGCCTTGATGCCGCTCGCCTGCGAACCGGTCGAGATCGCCGGCGTCAACCGCATGTGGCGCCAGGCGCTGATCGACGGCATTCAGAACGATCCCGCTTGGAACGGCGGCGACTATGCCGAGCAGCCGCGCCAAGGACTGCGCACCGCTGCTTCGCTTCTCGCCATCGCCGGCGCGGCGCCGCTTTATTTCCAGGAAAGCTGGCCGACGCGCGATGCGGCGGCGGCTGAGATACGCGCCCGCATCGAGCGCAGCATCGCGAACGCCGACGCCAACGACATGATCTACCAGTTCGAAAGCTCGCGGAACTACAATCCGTGGCCGCACCTCGAGCGCATCACCGCGCCCATGACATGGATCAATTCCGCCGATGACTTCATCAATCCGCACAACTTCACATACCCGCAGGAAGCAATCGCCCGCATCGGCGACAACGCCCGCTTCCGCCTGATCGAAGAAAGCGCAGCGACGCGCGGCCACGGCACGCACACATGGGCAGCGTTCTGGAAACAGGATCTGGTGGAGCTGCTGGCGCGGAGTGAATAGCCCCCCGCTCCTCCCCTTGAAAAAGGGAGGCTGGGAGGGGATCACCCTTCAAGCGTACGAAATCGCGGCCCCCTCCTAGCCTCCCCCTTGCAGGGGGAGGAATGCGTTATCACCCCGCCGTCGGATCATACGATGAGACGTGATTCATCGCGATCACCCAGCGTCCATCGATTCTGCGCATCAGCCGCGTGTTGATGCCGACTTGCGGTCGCTCCGGCCGATCCAGCCGATAATTGCTGATGAGCATCGCCGCATCCGGCGCGAGCATCTCGATGCTGACGATGTCGAAATGCAGCGCGCCCCGCCGTTCCGGCGCGCCGCCATAGTCGCGGATGTAATGATCGAGCGTGCCTTGCCAGCCGTCCTGGAAACGGCCGCCCGACACGAACACAACGCCGGGATTCCAGAAGCCTTCCATGTAGCCGTGGAAATCGCCGCGATTCCATGCCGCCTCCATGCGTGCGATCAAAGCGCGGATCTCCGCGTCGCTCCCGTTGGCCGCACTCGTCGACGCACACGCCGACAAAGCCACAGCGCCCGCAAGCCCAAGCAGCACCCGTCTCGCCAACATCGCACTCCCCTCTCGCTTCATTTGCGCAACCTAATACGCCATTTCGCAGCGGCGAAAGGCCGAAGCGAACTTTCCGATACATTCGATGAGTTGGAGCGCGGACGTCCGCGTCCGCCTTTACTTCAACGTGCTGCCACCAGACGAGAAATGGAGCGCCTCCGGCGCGCAGCGGACGAGGACGTCCGCGCTCCAATCTCCCAGCGTTGCGCACACAAATGCGGGGATAGAACCGACTCGCCCCTATCCCCCTATTTCCCGCGTTCCCGCCCTTACAAATCAACGAATCCTCGAAAACTTATCCCACCCCTTTCCAACAGCATTGCAATGCAGGCATCGCTCCGCTGGAGGGCAGTCGGCCGCTGATCCACCGATGCGAGAGCGAAGTGATCGAGCGTGAAGCGCTGTCTCTTCTCAAAAGGAAGAAGGGGCGCCAATCGGGGACCGCGAAGGAACAGCGCGGCCCGCACGCCGCCGGCGTCGCAAGTCAGGGAAGTGAAAGACCTTCAACACTTGGGCCGGCGCAAATCGATCACGGGACGCGAGAGATCGCGTCGATGGCGCCGCCCACGCGGCGCAATTTGCTGGCGCGTTCTCTCGCGTCCCGCCCTCCGCCTTCGCGGAGCCGCTTTTCCGGCTTCGTCGCCAACAAGGATGACGCGCGCCCAGCGCGCAAGACAGGGAGAACACACATGGTGATCGACCCTTGGGACGCCGAGATGGCCGCGCATCAGGGCCGCCGTGCGATCCGGCGCGGCGATCTTCCTACCGCCGAGCGCTGGTTCAAGCTCGCCGACCGCATCACCGCGATCAAGCGACGCGAGGCGGCGATTGCGCAAGACGAAGAGCGGCGAAGACCAATATACAATCCGCGATGAGCTAGACGCAGACGAGCGCCTTGCACTCATGCGCGTGCGCTCGCACAACGAGGCGGCTAACAGAGATATCGTGGAGCGAACGATTTGCGAAGATTCTTCATCGTGTTGCTGGCGCTGCTTGCCGCTTGCCAGGCCGCTCCGCCGGCGCCCGCCGGCGCGCCCCTCACCGGCTCTTGGGGCGGCGAGCACATCGGGCTCGAACTCTCCGCTGCTGGCGGTCGCCTCGACTACGATTGCGCCGCGGGCACAATTGATCAACCGGTTCGCCCCGATGCTTCAGGCCGCTTCACTGCGCGCGGCACGCACACGCCGAACACCGGCGGTCCCGAGCGCATCGACGTTCCGCGTCCGCGCGTTGAGGCCACGTACACCGGCGGAGTGAACGGCGACCGGCTGACGCTAAGCGTGCGCACGCCTGACGCCGAATTGGGCCCCTTCACGCTCGCGCGCGGCGCGGAGCCGATGCTGATGCGCTGTCTTTGAATGTCGACAGCGAACCTCGTCGCCACGGCCAAGAAAACGCAGATCGTCGTCGCCGGCGGCGGTGCGGGCGGGCTGGAGCTCGTGCGCAAGCTGGGAAAGCGCCTCGGGCGCATGCATTTCGACATCATCCTGGTCGAACCGCACCCCACGCACATCTGGAAGCCGCTGCTGCACGAAGTGGCCGCGGGTTCGCTGGACGCCAATCTCGACGAAGTCGGCTATCGCGAGCACGGCCATCGCTGGGGCTATCGCTTCTTCATGGGCAGGCTCGAGAACATCGATCGCGATGCGCGCCACGCCATCATCGCGCCGATCCTGGACGAAGACGGCAGCGAACTTATCGGCCGGCAAACCATCCGCTACGACTACCTCGTACTCGCGGTCGGCTCGGTAACCAATGCTTACAACACGCCCGGGGCCGAGAAGCATTGCATCTTCTTGGACGATCGCGAGGACGCCGACCGCTTCCGGATGAAGCTGTTGAACCAGTGCCTGCGCGTCTCGCGGCAGATGAGCGACGATCCGGCCAGCGACGCGCATGTGCGCATTGCCATCGTCGGCGGCGGCGCAACCGGCGTTGAGCTTGCGGCGGAGCTCTACAACGCGGCGGCGGGCCTCAGGTACTACGGCCTTGAAGTATTCGACGAAAGCCGGCTCGAGATCACTTTGATCGAGGCCGGGCCGCGGATTTTGCCCGCGCTGCCGGAGAAACTCGCCGAAGCTGCGCGCGAGGAACTGGAAGCGCTGGGCGTGCGCGTGCTAACCAACGCGCGTGTTGCGGAAGTGACTGATACGGGCGTCGTCACTGACGGCAGCGAGACCGTCGCCGCCGATCTCCGCGTCTGGGCCGCGGGCGTAAAAGCGCCGGATTTTCTCCGCGACATCGGCGGCCTGGAAACCAACGCCGCCAATCAGCTCGTCACCCGACAGACACTGCAAACCACGCGCGACGAGCGCATCTTCGCCTTGGGCGATTGCTGCGCCTGCCCGCAGCCCGGCAGCGACCGCCCCGTACCGCCGCGCGCGCAAGCCGCGCATCAGATGGCCGACACCGTCTTCGCCAATCTCGGCACCGCCATCGAAGGGCGGCCGCCCAAACCATTCGTCTATCGCGACCGAGGCTCGCTGGTGTCACTCAGCCGCTACTCCACTGTGGGCTCGTTGATGGGCGGCCTGATCGGCGGCAAGCTCGCGATCGAAGGACGCCTCGCGCGGCTCGTCTATCTCTCGCTCTACCAGATGCACCTGTTCGCCATTCACGGCTGGTTCCGCGGCGCCGCCCTCTTCGTCATCGGCCACGTCAACCACGTCATCCGGCCAAGGCTGAAATTGCACTGATGCAGTCAGTGCTCCCGCTCCCTCTAGGACGAGGTTTGCTGACGTTGCGCCTCGCGCCGGAGCGCAGCCAACGTGGCGCGGACATTGTTCACCAAGAGCGATTGCGAAATGCCGGCAGGCAAGCCGCCTTCGATCGCCGCGTTGATGCGATAGGTCACGCGCGTGCCGCGGCCGCCATCGATTGGAGTCAACGTCCATTCACCTTCGGAACGCGACCAGTCGCCCTCGACGAGCTGGAACGCGAGGCGGCGATCCGGTTCGAGCGTGATGCGGGAGACATTGCGCATCACCGGATGCAGCGGCCAGCCGCGGCTGCGATGTTCGCGGACGTCCCAGCCGGCGCCCTGCTCCAGCACTCGGCAGCTGATCAGATTGCGCATGAAGCGGCGCGCCTGCCCGCAATCGCTGAGGATCGACCAGACGACGCCCGGCGGCGCACGAACGTCCATCGAGGCTCGCGCCTCGCCTCCATCGGCGGCGCGCCGAGCGCTGACGACGGGCGCGGCATTATAGTCCTGCGCCGCCACTGGCGACGCCCAGAGCAACAGCGCCAGGACAAAAACGAGACGCATGGCACTTCAACATGCCGCAAGCGAGCCCGTTCCGCACGCGCGGATGACATTGCTGTCGGTAAGGTAGGAACACGGCTGACACTTGAGGGGTCGCAGACGGCGGCCAACCTCACGCCGTATGGGAGTTCTGCACCAATGAAGCTCTATTACGCGCCTGCCGCCTGTTCGCTCGCCCCGCATATCGTCATCCGCGAGACCGGCCTCGACGTGGAGCTTAACAAGGTCACGTTTGGTAAAGAGCGGCTAACCGAAGACGGCCGTAACTTTTACGACATCAATCCGCAGGGCGCGGTGCCGGCGCTGGAACTCGAGAATGGCGAAGTGCTGACTGAAGCGCAGGTGCTGCTCCAGTACCTTGCAGCCCAGGCGCCCCAGAAGAACCTCGCGCCCAGCGAAGGCTTCGAGCGCTGGCGCTTCTTGGAAACACTGAACTTCATCGCCACCGAATTGCACAAAGGCACGAGCCCGCTGTTCAAAAACCCTTCGGATGACGTGCGCGCCGCGACTGGAGCGAACCTGGTGAACCGCTATCAACTTCTCGACCGCAAGCTCGGCGACAAAGATTATCTGCTCGGCCAATTCACCGTCGCAGATGCTTACGCCTTCGTTGTCCTCAACTGGGCGCGCAAGTTCAAGATCGACGTGCCGCCCCGGCTAAAGGCGTATTTCGCGCGCATCCTGCGGAGGCCAGCCGTCCAACAGGCGCTCTTGGAAGAGGGCTTGCCAACATCGTAAACGCGCATGAAGGGTTGTCATGCTTAAGGCGGGTCAACTAACCCGGCATACGGCTTTTTTATGCAGATCGGCGATCCTCCCGCTTCAAGGCATCGGCTGCTCCTGGTGGCGGCGGCGGCTTTGTTCGACTCATCGGGCCGGGTGCTGATCACGCAGCGGCCCCAACATAAGCAGCTCGGCGGCCTCTGGGAATTTCCCGGCGGCAAGGTCGAACTGGGGGAAGCTCCCGAGCACGCGCTGGTGCGGGAGCTGAAAGAGGAGCTGGATTTGACCGTGGAGCCCGACGCTCTCGATCCGTTCGCGTTCGCCTCGCACGCGTATCCGGATTTCCATCTCTTGATGCCGCTCTACGTCACAACCAAGTGGCGGGGCGCGCTGAAGCTCGACGCGAACGCCGCGCAAGCGGCAAAGTGGGTGGCGCCGCAGGAGTTGCGTGCGCACGAAATGCCCCCGGCCGATGTCGTTCTCGTCAATCGCCTGATCGAACGGAGCGCGGCATGACGCTCCGTTTTCTCCGCGACCAACGGGGCGCAACCGCAATCGAATATGGGTTGATCATCGCACTGATCTTCCTGGTAATCGTCGCTGCGCCCATGCCCATTGGCGAAGCGCTCGCTAACATGCTCCAGCAGGCTGCAGACGGACTCAATTAGGCTGGAATGTAGGTCCCTCGCGCCGTCAACATTTCAGCTTTGTTGCAGCGCCAACGAACACGCGAAAAGAAGCTGTACCATAAGCGGTCTCCTGAGCCGCCCCAATCGGGGCCAACTCGGGGGAGACGATATGAACCTCGCGCAATCCTTGGGCGCAGCAGCGGCCGCCTTAATGATGGGCCTCTCTGTCGGCGGCGTTGCGCCAGCGCATATCGCATCGCACATTGCCCTTGAGGCCCAGGCGCGACTGCACCCTTCCTCTCTTACGAGCTTTTTCAGATTTGCGACGACCTGCCGGAGAACTCCGGCACGTAGTAGCAAACCGGACCATCATTGACATGGATCCGCCAGACTTCGACAATTCCTTGGCAGGATGGTCCGGTCTGCGCCAACATGTCGGAGAACTCACGCTTCGAGTTCGACGTCCCAGTAGAGGTAGTCCATCCAGCTTTCGTGCAGGTGGTGCGGCGGAAAGCGCCTACCGACGTGCTGGAGCTCATGCATGGTCGGACGCCGCGGACGCCGGTATGGCCGCATGCCAGTGTGATGGGCGTACTTGCCGCCCTTCCTCAGATTGCACGGCGCGCAGGCGGTGACGATGTTCTCCCAGGTCGTGCGTCCGCCCCTCGAGCGCGGCACGAGATGGTCGAAGGTGAGATCGTCCAGGTTGCCGCAATACTGGCAGCTGAAGCCGTCGCGCAGGAACACGTTGAACCGCGTGAACGCCGGCGGGCGATCCTGATGCACGTAGTCCCGCAGCGAGATGACGCTCGGCAGCTTCATCTCGATCGACGGCGAGTGTATTACGTGATCGTACTGCGCCACGACATCGACGCGCTCTAGGAAGACGGCCTTAACCGTCTCCTGCCAAGGCCACAGCGACAGCGGATAGTATGAAAGCGGACGGAAGTCGGCGTTAAGCACCAGCGCCGGCCATCCCGCCAAAGGAGCGCTGGAAACGTTCATCGGCGGCCGCTCCAATGCAGCCGCTTCAGGATCTGGTGGGGGATCGTGCTCGGTGGACTGAAGACGCTTCTCCTCTCATCCGCATTATAGCACGGCGGCTACCGCGGATGCGAACGAGCTATAGCTGATTTGGCGCGACAGGTTCGTGACAGCGCGGCAACGTGGCGGAAAAATCTCAACTCGCGGTCACAAGGCCCTTGGTTTTCAAGTACATGGCGAGGAATTCGCCACCCAGTTCAAGCCCATCCGGCCCGATCGAATGCGGCACCCCGTACGAAATGTGCCATTGCGCACCGTGATCGGCGGCCGCGAGCGCCTCGGCCGAGTCGAACATGGCCGGGATCGGGATGGTCGGATCGCGGTCGCCGTGAATGAGCAGCACTGGCGGCTTGGAGCGCATCTGCTCCTTGAGCGTGCGTGCGCCCACGAGCACGCCGGAGAAGCCCAGAATGGCGCTGATCTGTTTTTCGCGGCGCAAGCCGACGTGCAGCGCCATCATCGTGCCTTGGCTGAAACCGACGAGCGCTAGGCGGCTCGGGTCGAGGCCGTACTTTTCTAACTCGCGATCGATAAACCGGTCCACGGATTGGGCGGCCGCCTTGGCGCCGTGCTCCATCAGATGTGGATCGAGATTGCTGATCGGAAACCACTGATAGCCGCCGGGGGCCTGCGGCACCGGTTCGATGGCGTTCGGCGAAACGAACACCGTCCCCGGCAGCACCTTCGCCCAATAGGGCGCGAGCGAGATGAGATCGGCGCCGTTCGAGCCGTAACCATGGAGCAAAATCACCAACGAATCCGGCCTGCCGCCGCGCGCCGGCGGCATACGCGGCCCGTCGAGGAACACAGTCATGGGCGGCTAGGTAGCGGCTCGGGAGCGCTAGCGGTAGCCTTGACGGCGCATGAGCTTCGTCACCCGCTTTGCGCCCTCGCCAACGGGCTATCTGCACTTGGGCCACGCCTTCTCGGCGCTGACCGCATTCGACACTGCGCGCGAGGCAGGCGGTCGTTTTCTTTTGCGGATCGAAGATATCGACCGAGGCCGGGCGCGGCCGGAATTCGAAGCGGCGATCTATGAAGACTTGGCGTGGCTGGGCTTGGAATGGGAACAGCCAGTCCGCCGTCAATCCGACCACATGGCCGACTACGAAGCCACGCTGCAAAGCTTGATCGATCGCGAGCTCGTCTATCGCTGCTTCCACACGCGCAAGGAAATCGCCGAGGCGATCGCGTCAGCGCCGCACGGCGATGCGGAAGAGGCGTTTCGCGGCCAAGCGCTGGCGCCCGATGAAGAAGCAGCAAAGATCGAAGCTGGCGAACCGTTCGCCTGGCGGCTTTCCCTGAAGAAAGCGCGTGCGGCGCTTGGATCCGCGTACTTCGCCCTGGTTTTCGAGGACGAAACCGGTCCCGTGCGTGCCAAACCAGAACGGCTGGGCGATGTCGTGCTCGCGCGCAAGGATTTTCCCACGAGCTATCACCTTGCCTCCGTCTGGGACGACGCGTTGCAAGGCGTGACGCACGTGATCCGCGGCGAAGATTTGCGCGAAGCAGCGCATCTGCATGTGCTGTTGCAGAAGCTGCTCGGTCTGCCGCAGCCGGCGTATCGGCATCACCGTCTGATCCTCGGCGACGACGGTAAGCGCCTGGCGAAACGCGATTCCGCCGCGACCCTGCGCGCGCAGCGCGAAAGCGGGAAGACGCTGGCCGACGTCCGGGCAATGCTGGGACTGTGATGCTCGAAGTCTCGCGCGATCCGATCCTCACGCCGCGCCTGGAGTTGCGCCGCACGCGCGCCGAGGACGCCCCGGCGATGTTTGAAGCGCTGCGTCATCCGGAAATGTACGCTTTCATCCCGCGCAGTGCGCCGACATCGGTGGCCGACGTCGAGGAGCGTTTTGTGCGGGTGACGCAGGAAACGGCGCCCGACCGCGCCGAGCAATGGCTCAACTGGACCGCCTGGCTGCGTGACACGGGCGCGCCGCTGGGCACGATCGAAGCCACCGTCAATCCCGATCGTGGCGTCTCGATCGGATATTTGTTCGACCCTCGCGTCTGGCGGCGCGGCTATGCGCACGAAGCGGTCGGCGCGATGCTCGATCATCTGGCCGCCTGCGGCGCGGCCGGCTTCGAGGCTTCGATCGACATCCGCAACGCCGCATCGAAGGCGCTTGCCGCGTCGCTCGGGTTTCATCATGTGGCGAGCGTGGGCGCGGATGAGACTTGGCGCCGTGCGGCAAAGCTCTAGTCAGGGTAGTGCCGGTCGCCGGGCCAGCCTTCGATCGCCTCGATAGTCTCATGCGCGGATTCGAGCTTGTGATCAGGCACGTTGGAGATGCGCGCGGCTTCTATCCAAGCCTTGATTGCTGTCGGCGCCAGGCGGTCGCGTCCGCACAGCAGAAAGAACGGTTCGTCCTTGGCGAGGCCTGCGAGCGAACCATGTTCCAGTTCGGCGGCGAGATACTTGAACCCCGCGTCGCGCAGTTTCTTCGCGCACTCAAGCTTCACCTCGCGGCCCTCATCCGACATGTCTGCCTCCTACCGTTGCGGGCGGTCGCCGAACGCGCCGATCAGGCGCGTCGCCCAATCGCCCAGCGCATCCCACGCCTCCGCGCCGCCGTCAAAGCGCCCGAGCCGCACCATCACCAGATCTTTTGACGGCACGACGAGGATGATCTGGCCTTCATGCCCTTGCGCGGAGAACGCGTCGCTCAAGGATGGATCGACAATCAGCGACCGCGCCGGCCTTCCTGTTCCGTGCGACGGCGTCAGCCACCATTGCGCACCGTAAGTGTCGGTGTTCGCCGCTGGACCTGGCGTGCGCGCAAAATCGACCCAACCCTCCGGCAGCACACGCTCACCGGCCCAGACGCCGTCGCGCAGATAGAGATAGCCGAAGCGTGCATAGTCGCGCGCCGTCGCCCAGTAGAGGGAGCTGCCGTAGAACAAACCCTGCGGGTCGAACTCAACGACCGGGCGCATGCCGATGCGGTCGAACAATGAGGAGTTCATCCACGTCCGCGTGCGCGTGCGGCGATCGTTGGCGTCGCGGGGTTCCGGCACGATCAAGCGCGTCAGCGCGTCGGAAATCAGCAGCGTGCCGGCTGAGCTATAATTCCAGTGCGTGCCAGGATCGTGGATCAGAGGCCGGTTCGCCGCCCAGCGCGCAATATCGCGACGGCCTTCGCCGAACAGCATCCGCGCGTTGCCGGCTTGCGGCACGTCCTCAGCCGTTTCGGTGTAGTCGAGCCCATCCACCATCTGCAGCCATTGCCGCCAAGTGATCGACGCGCGCCGATCGCCGGCGCGCCAATGCGGGTTGCCCATCGGCGCATCGATCGCCACGCGCCCTTGCAGCACGGCCGCGCCGACCAGCGCATGCGTGATCGATTTGCCCATCGACCATGAATTCAGCCGCATGTCGCGCGCATAGCCTTCGCTATAGCGTTCGAACACGATGCGTCCGCCTTGCACGATCACCACGGCGCGCGTTTCACCCATTTGCGGATGAATGCCGGCGAACGCTTCCGTGACCGCAAGATCGTACGCGGGGCGATCGACGTCATTGGGGAGCGGCGCCGTTTCCCAATCGGCGGCCGGCCAAGCGACGCCGGCCGGCTGGGGCGGCAATGGATAAAGTTGTTGCGCGTGCGCCGCCGTCGCGAACGCCAAAAATGCCAACGCCAAGAGCCAACGCAGCATGACGCATCCCCTCGCCTTCGTTATGCTGATGCCGAGCATACGGGGAGGCGGAGGTGTCGCGCAAACGCTGGATTTGGCTTGGCGTGCTGGCAGTTGTGCCGGCGGCGATCGGCGCAGGCGCCTGGGCATCGCGGGGGCAGATCGCCTATGCACAGATCGCCACAGGCTACGCCGCCAAGCAGACCTGCTCGTGCCTGCACGTGAGCGGGCGGGCGCTTGAATCCTGTCTCGCCGACTTCCCCGAAGACGCACGCAGCAACATCAGCGTGACGCAAGATGGCAACAACGTTCATGCCAGCGTGCTCTTCGGCGCCATTGGCGCGGACGCCGTCTACGAAGAAGAGTTTGGCTGCCGGATCGTCAGCTAGATCAACCAACCGCGCGGGTTTGGGATCGGTTTGCGCATGACGCCAAGCACCAGCGCAATCACCGCGCGTATGACCGCCCAGACGGCGATAGCCAGCTGCAAGTATGTCGTGATCGTGAACAAGGCGCCGTTGATGAGCACCAAGAGGCCCGCGAGCACCCAAAGCGTGTAGCCGATCAACAGCGTCCTCAACGCGTGCTCGTGATGCGTGTTCGCCCACGGCATCGCCGCGCCGCGGTTGGAATAGACGATAACCACAGCTGCAATGCCGACGATCAAGCCGATGAACGACAATGGCGGTGTGCGAAAGACGAAGTTGAGCGCGAACGCCGTGATCGTCAGCAGGTGCGCGAGCACGACCTTGCCGCGGTGGGTTTTGATCCCCAACCCGCCGCGCTGCTGTGGGCGTACGGGCCTCGGACGGCGGAACGGCGTGACGTTGTCGGACGGCATGGCGCGTACCTAGCCGCTCCTACAGATTCAGCAAATGCGGATCGCCACCCTGGGCGGCGATGTTGTTGCTGATGGCGCGCTCTTCGGCGAAGCGCGGCAGATAGTTGGGGCCCCCTGCCTTCGGTCCGGTGCCGGATAGTCCCGAGCCGCCGAACGGCTGCACGCCGACGACGGCGCCGACGATCGTGCGGTTGACATAAACATTGCCCGCCGGGACCGCCGCCATAACCGCTTCGGCGAAGCTGTCGAGGCGCGAATGCACGCCGAGCGTCAGTCCATAGCCCTTCGCCGCGAGCTGCGCGCCGATCCTGGCGACGTCGGCGGGATCGTAGCGGACGATGTGCAGAATCGGGCCGAACACTTCCTTCTCGATCTGATCGAGGCTGCTCAGTTCAACAACCGCCGGACCGAAGAAGTTGCCGCCCAGTGTCGACACATCGAGCTGTTTCAACACGCGCGCTTCGCGGCGCATGCGCTCCATGTGCCTTTCGAGATTTGCCTTCGCTTCGACGTCGATGATCGGTCCGACGTCGGTGCGCGGATCGGACGGATCGCCGACGGTCAGGCAATCCATCGCGCCGAGCAGCGTCTCCAACACCGCGTCCGCTGTCTCATGCGGCAGGAAGAGGATGCGCAGCGACGAACAGCGCTGCCCTGCCGAGTTGAACGCCGAGATGCAGACGTCGTCGACGACTTGTTCTTTCAGCGCCGTGGTATCGACGAACATGCCGTTCAGCCCGCCGGTTTCCGCGATGAGCGGCACGATCGGACCATCTTTCGCCGCCAGTGTGCGGTTGATGATGCGCGCGACTTCGGTCGAGCCGGTGAACGCAACGCCGGCAATGCGCAGATCGGCGACGAGCTTGCCGCCAACGGCGCCATCGCCCTGCACCAGTTGCAGCACGTCGCGCGGCAGGCCCGCGTCGTAGAAGAGTTTCAGAGCCGCTTCTGCGATCAGCGGCGTCTGTTCTGCTGGTTTCGCCACGACGGTGTTGCCGGCGGCCAAAGCGGCCGCCAGTTGGCCGGTGAAAATGGCGAGCGGGAAAT
This sequence comes from Caulobacteraceae bacterium, assembly GCA_052387215.1. Taxonomy (GTDB): domain Bacteria; phylum Pseudomonadota; class Alphaproteobacteria; order Caulobacterales; family Aquidulcibacteraceae; genus Vitreimonas. The sequence goes on along the minus strand of JBQTJK010000144.1, from coordinate 7,219 downwards.
TCCACGGACTGATGCAGACAAAGACGCCGCGGCCGTGGAGTTCGAGCTGATCCGTCTCGCCCGCCGGAGAGGGCAGCGGCTTCGGCCCGGAGAACAGGCGCTCGGCTTCGGCCGCGTAGTAGCGGCAGAAATCCACCGCCTCGCGCACCTCGTCGATCGAGTCCTGCAGATTGCGTCCGGCTTCCTTCGCCGTGAGCGCGATGAACCCGGTTTCGTTCTTCTGCAGAATGTCCCCCATCGCGCGGATGATGGCGCCGCGCGCCGCGCCGCCACGCGCGTTCCATTCTTCGTGAGCCGCGAGCGCCGTCGTGATGGCGGCAGCCGGATCGGAAACGCTGACTGTTTCCTTCGGCGGCGGCTTGGCGCTGCCCAGCGTGTCGCGCACCGCTTCGATCGAGAGGTCAGGCCCGGACGAGTTGCGGCGGCTCGCGCCATAGAGCATCGGCGGCGGCGGCAGGCGCGGATGACGGCGCGGCATTGCTTGGAGCTTCGCCAATGGATCGGCGGCGACGATCTCGGGCGAGACGTCGTCGTCCAGGAAGGAGTGCACGAACGAGGTGTTGGCGCCGTTCTCCAGCAAACGCCGCACGAGATACGGGAGTAGGTCTTCATGCCCGCCGACCGGCGCGTAGACGCGCACGTGCGCCGGGGGATCGAGCGCCAAGTATAACGCTTCGCCCATGCCATGCAGGCGCTGGAATTCGTACTGATCGCGCCCCGCTGTCGCGGCCATGCGGCGCACGGCGGCGACGGTGTGGGCATTGTGCGTGGCGAATTGCGGAAAGATGGCGCCGCCCGCCGCCAGCAGGTCGCGGGCGCAGGCAAGGTAGTGCACGTCGGTGGCGGCTTTGGTGGTGAACACCGGAAAGTCCGTGCGGCCCATGATCTGCGCGCGCTTGATCTCGCCGTCCCAATAGGCGCCCTTCACGAGCCGCACCTGGATCGGCGTGCCACGTTGGCGCGCGAGGATCGTGAGCTTCTCGATCAGCGCCCGCGTGCGTTTTTGATAGGCCTGCACGGCGAGCCCGAGGCCCTGCCAGCCTTTGAGCGAAGGCTCGAACGCCAGCCGCTCCAATAGCTTCAACGAAAGCACAAGGCGATCAGCCTCTTCCGCGTCAAGCGTTAGGCCGATGTCGTAGTTCTTCGCCGCCTCGGCGAGCTGCAGAATGCGGGGATACAATTCGGCGAATACGCGCTCTTCCTGTCGCGCTTCGTAGCGCGGATGCAACGCCGAGAGCTTCACCGAAATGCCGTTCGATGCGTGCGGACCCTTCCCTTCCGCCGCTTCGCCGACGGACTGGATCGCTGCGGCATAGCTCTGCACGTAGCGCTCGGCGTCCGCGTTCGTGCGCGCGCCCTCGCCCAGCATATCGAACGAGAAGCGGGTCGCCGCGCCGCCGCGCGCCATGCTCGCCCCGCGCACCATGGCTGCTTCGATGGTGCGGCCGAGCACGAATTGGCTGCCGAGGATGGTCATCGCCTGGCCAGCGGCGAGCCGCACGGCCGGCTCGCCCACACGCCGCGCCAGCGAGCCGAAGAACTCGCGCGCGTCTTTCACCTCGTCGGGCAGCGAGACCAGCCCGCCCGTCAGCATCAGCCCCCAGGTGCCGGCGTTGACGAGCCAATGATCGGCCTTGCCGAGATGGTCGCTCCAATTGCCGGTCGAAATCTTCTCAGCGATCAGCTTATCAACTGTCTCCGCATCGGGGACTCGCAGCAACGCTTCGGCCAGGCACATGAGCGCCAGGCCCTCAGGCGTGGAAAGACCGAACTCCTCAAGGAAGCTCTCCATCACGCCCTTGCGGCGCTTCAGGCCGCGGGCGCGCGTCACCAGCGCGCGCGCTTCGGCCGCGACGCTCGCGCGCGCCGCGGGGTCGAGCGGCGGCTCGGCCAAGAGCGCGGCGATGGCTGCATCTTCGTCCTGGTATTTCAGCGCATCGAGCGCGTCCCAATCGAGTTTGGCGGCCGGATGCGGCATCGGGGCAGTCTGCATGGGGCCATTTGCGCGTCTCCGCGCCCAAGGGCAAGCGGCCGGACCCGCCCCCTTGCGCCGCACGCTCCCCCGTGGTGAGAACCGGCCCCGTGAGCACCGACGCCCCCGCGCCCGCCGACGCGGCCGAAGCGCTGCCGCTGGCCCAGAAAATCCTTCTGGTCACCGACGCCTGGGAGCCGCAGGTCAACGGCGTCGTCCGCACGCTCGCAAACACCATGCGCGAACTCAAAGCGATGGGCTGTGAGATCGAGGTGATCTCGCCGGCGGACTACAAGCGCACTGTGCCTTTGATCACCTATTCAGAGATCCGCTTGGCGCTGGGAGCGCGCGACGATGTCGAGGATCGATTCCTTGCCTTCGCGCCCGATGCGGTGCACATCGCCACCGAAGGCACGCTCGGCTGGGACGCGCGTGCGGTTTGCCTCAAGCACAAGTTTCCCTTCACCACGAGTTACCACACACAGTTTCCGGAATATGTGCACGCACGGTTCAACTGGATCCCGCTGTGGGCCGGTTATCGCTACATGCACGCGTTCCACGACAAATCGGGCCGCGTCATGGTGGCGACGCCGACGATGGTGGAGCAGTTGCGTCTGCAGGGCTTCCGCAACATCGCGCTGTGGAGCCGCGGCGTGGATGTCGACATGTTCCATCCGTCGAAACGCGGCATCGATGGCGGACTTTATAAGGATTTGCCGAAGCCGGTCTTTGTCAGTGTCGGTCGCGTTGCGGTCGAGAAGAACATCGAAGCGTTCCTCAAGCTTGATCTGCCCGGCTCGAAGGTGGTGGTAGGCAGCGGGCCGGCGCTCGATGAGTTGCGAGAGAAATATCCAGACGTGCGCTTCACCGGGCCAAAGTTCGGCGAAGAGCTGGTGCGGCACTATGCTGATGCAGACGCGTTCGTCTTCCCCAGCTTCACCGACACGTTCGGGCTGGTGATCCTGGAAGCCGCAGCCACCGGCACGCCTGTCGCTGGCTTCGTGGCGCCCGGACCCAAGGACATTTTGCCCGGCACCGGCGCCGGCGTTGTCGACCGCGATCTGCGAAAGGCCTGCCTGGAAGCGCTGAGCCTCAGACGCGAGGACGCGCGCGCGCTGGCGGAGAAATATTCCTGGCGCGCGTGCGCCGAAGATTTCCGCCGCAACCTTGAGCCGCTGCCTAAAGAAGGCAAACGCCGCTTCTGGAGGAAGCTCGCTGATCTGCGCGCCCGCGCTCGCGAACGCCGGCGCATTGCGCGCGAGAAAAGACTGGCTGAGCGCGAACTGCGCGGCAGCTAGGCGCGCATCACCACTTGATCGCCTTGCGCAGCCGGTAGCGCAGCCAGATCGCCGTGCCGTTCATCAGCAAAGTGATTGCCAGCAGCACGAGGCCGGCGGCGGCGGCGATCTCCAGGAACTCCGCCTGCGGGCGGGAGGTCCAGTTGAACATCTGGATCGGCATCACAGTGAATTCCTGCCCCAGCCAATTCGTCGGCGACCAGCTGGCGATAGCGTCACCCCACGTCGCCGTCGATTGAATGCTGGAGCCGTGCGGCAGTTCAAGCGTCTGACCCGCCTGCACAGCGCGTTCGGTGAAGTCCGGCAACACCACGACGCCGTCGTGGGTGATGTGCACCGTTTCGGTCGCGGTTGGATCGATAGGCGCACCGTATTCGTCCAACACGCCAATGGTCTCGAATTTCGCGTCACCGGGACGTGTGATCGGCAGGAAGGCGACGAAGGTCAGGCCGCCAATCAGGATCAGCGGCGCAGTTTCGCCGATAGCTCGCGAGATGCCTATGATCACGCCAGTGACGACGCCCGGCAGCGCATACGGCAGCACATGATGTTGCGTGGTTTGCCACTTAGTGGCGCCGACGGCGAGCGCGGCGTGACGGATTTCCTGCGGCACGCCGCGAACCGCCTCGCGCGAGGCGACGATGATGACCGGCAAGATCAAGAGCGAGAGCGTGATGCCGGCGGTGAGAATCGACTGCCCAAACAGGTCCGCGGCGGCATTGCGGAAGCCCTCAGGCAAGAAGGCAAACCACCGGTTTGGATTGCCAAGGAATTGCACGAAGATGCCGACCGCCATCAGGCCGAATACGATAGAGGGTACGCCGGCCAGATTGTTCACGGCGATTTCGATGGTGCTCGTGATGGGATTTTTGTGAGAATACTCTTCGAGATAGATGCCGGCAAGAATGCCGATCGGGATCGCGAACAAAGCGGTGGTGATGATCACGAGCAGCGAACCGACCCATGCGGACAGGATCCCCGCCGCGGCGGGATCAGCGGACGGAAAGCTCATGAAGAATGCGACCGTCAGGCGATGGCCACCGTCGTGAATGAGTTCATTAACGAGCGCGACCAGAGTGCCAAGACCAATCACGGTGGCGATGATGCCCCAGATAATGAACGCGCCATCCTTGAACCTGCGCACGCCGAGGCCCGGCGGATGCGCCGTGATGTCGCGAACGGTTTGGACGTCTGCAGCGACCATCAATAGGCCTCCCGATACCGGCGCTGCAGCCAGAACGCCACGAGGTTGAAGATCAGCGTCAGCGCCAGCAGCGCGAGGCCGGCGGCGAAGATGCTGTTGTATTCCAAAGTGCCGAACGGCAAGTCGCCGAGCGCGACCTGGGCGATGAAGGCTGTGACCGTGGCGCCGCCCTGTGTCGGGGTCGTCACCATTTGCGGCTGTGTGCCGCCGGCGACGACGACGATCATGGTTTCGCCGATGGCTCGCGACATGCCGAGGATTACCGCGCCGATGACGCCTGACACCGCGGCGGGCACAACGACGCGAAACGCCGTCTCAAGCCGCGTGGCGCCCATGGCGTACGAGCCTTCGCGCAGCGAGCGCGGCACCGCGCGCATGGCGTCTTCGGAAAGCGAGGCGATGTAGGGGATGATCATCAGCCCCATGACGATGCCCGCTGAAAGCAGATTGAATGACGGCAGCTCAATGCCAAACGGCAGCAACCAGCGCTGCAGTATCGGCGTGACGAACAGCAGAGCGAAATAGCCGTAGACGACGGTCGGCACGGCGGCGAGGAGTTCCAAGGTCGGCTTGATCGTTTCACGCGTCCGGCCGCCAGCGAATTCACTGAGATAGATCGCGACTAGGAGCCCTAGCGGCACGGCGACCGCGAGCGCCACCAGCGTTGACATGAACGTGCCGGTCAGAAGCGGCAAGATGCCGTACTGCGGGTTGTCGAACAACGGGGTCCAGGTCGTCGAGGTCAGGAACTCGATCGCGGACACCTGCGAGAAAAACTTCGTGGATTCGGAGACGACGACGTAGACGATGCCGAGAACGATCGCGATCGCCGCGGCCGCCGCGGCGAACAGCACGCCTTCCATCATGCGTTCGGGCAAACGCACCTTCTTCTTGGTGAAGTCCCGTTCCAAGGCGTGCCCCTCCTGACTTCAACGGCTTAGCGCGTTTTACACTGCCCGGCCGCGCAACAGAAGCAGGGCGAGAGGCTTACACCTCTCGCCCTGCTCCGTTTGTAGGGCGGTTAGTTGGTCACCGGCGTCTGCACCAGACGGCGGTTGACGACTTCCTCGATGTTCGCGCCAATCACCGCGCGGCCGCCGAAGGCCGTGCCAACCTGCCGACGCTGAGCGCGCTGCAGGTAAGCTTGGTAGGCCGCAGGCGGCAGAGCCACATAGCCGACGCGCTCTGAAACCGTCGCGGCGTTGTTGATGTAGTACTGCACGAACTGCTGCACTTGCGGACGGCGCAGCGCGCCGGCGTTCACGTAGATGAAGATCGGGCGCGAGAGCGGCGCATAGGTGCCGTTCCGCACGGTTGCTTGGCTCGGGACGACCGGGCCGTTGCCGCTGTCGACGGCCACGGCGTGTAGACGGCTTTGGTTTTCTTCATAGTAAGCCAAGCCGAAGTAGGCGAGGCCGCCCGGATTGTTGGCGACGCCTTGCACCAGGACGTTGTCATCTTCCGAGGGCGTGTAGTCGGTGCGCGAAGAGCGCGCCGTGCCGTTCACGGCTTCCGTGAAGTACTCGAACGTGCCCGACGCCGAGCCCGGACCGTAGAGTTGCATTGCCAGGTTGGGGCCGCCGACTTGGCTGAAATTGTTAACTCGCGAACCTGGTTCCCAGATTTGCCGGAGCTGCGCCACCGTCATCGAACGGATCGGATTGGACGGGTGAACGACGACCGTGATGCCATCGAACGCAACCGGGATTTCCACGTACTGGATGCCAGCGGCAGCGCACGTCGCCATCTCGCTCGACCGGATCGGGCGAGACGAGTCGGCGATGTGGATTTCACCGCGGCAGAACTTGCGGAGGCCGGCCGATGAGCCGGACTCGCCGACCGCAACACGAATGCGGCCCTGGGTCGTTTGCTGGAAGCCTTCGGCGACCGCTTCCGAGATCGGAAACACGGTCGACGAGCCGTCGACCTGGATCGTGAACGGCGCGCCGGCCTGCTGCGCGGACGCAGGGCCAGACGCCAGCGCGAGCGCGGCAACGGACGCAGCCGCTACCTTGCCCAGCGCCTTGAAGATTTGGGTGTTCATGTAGTCCTCCAAAAACCTTTGTCCCTCGAAAGTCCGCGGAAGCCCGGCGTTCGCCGGACCTCGGCCAATTGCGAGATCTAGAAGTCGAACTGGGTGCGCAGCGTGACGACCTGAGCTTCGTCGTCGGTGGTGGCCGGACCGGTGCGGTCCATCTCCGTAGACGCGTAGTTCAGCATGAAGCGAACGTGATCGACCGGCACCCAGTCGAGGCCAGCGGCCCACGCGGTTTGCTCGCCGCGCGTACCAGCCGCACCGACAGTGTCGGACAGGTCGACGAAGTCGTAGCGCGCCTTCAGAGCCCAGTGACCCCAGCCGCCATCCAGCATCGAGTGCGCCGGAACGATCGGGCCAAACGAGCCCTGGTTGCCGCGATACGCGCGCGGTTCGCCAGTGAGCGACCACGAAGCGTCGACGTAGTAGGCGGTTGCTTCGTACTCGACACCGGCGGCCGTTTCGCCATCAAGCACGCCATACTCGGCGGTGACGCCGAACGCGTTGTATTGCAGTGCGACTTCCGCACCCACCGAGATATCGCTCTCGCCCGCGACGCCGAGGTCGATCCAGCGCGTGCCGCGTCCGTTCAGCGGACGCGCGTTGTACGCGAAGGTCGAGTCGTCGCCCATGTAGCGCTGACGCGCCGACACGCCGAGGTGAACCAGCGTGTAGCCGTCGGGCGAAGCCTCGAAGATCGGCGCCCAGGT
>JBQTJK010000143.1:0-12640 GCA_052387215.1 Caulobacteraceae bacterium | reverse complement strand
ATAGCTGCATCTGGGATGTCAGCGGCGCCGATGTGATTTCGTACAGCGGGTCGGGCGTCGCCACCATCGATCTGCGCGCCGCGACGCTGCTCAACGCCGTCGGAGGCGGCGGCTACGTCTCCTTCGTTTTCGGCGTGCATGGCGGCTTCACCATCGCCAATGGCGTGGTGATCGAGAACGCCACCGGCGGCAGCGGCGCCGATACGCTGATCGGCAACGACGCGGCCAACATCCTAAACGGCGGCGCAGGCGCCGACACGATGACCGGCAATGCCGGCGATGATACTTACGTTGTCGACAACCCTTCCGACGCCGTCAATGAAAGCTCGGGTGGCGGCGCGGATACGATTCAGTCGTCCGTCAGCTGGACGCTTGGCGCCAATTTCGAGAACCTCACGCTGACCGGCGGCGCCGCGAACGGGACCGGAAACGCGGTTGCCAACGTTATCACCGGCAATAGCGCGGCTAACACGCTGAGCGGCGGCGGGGACAATGACAGCATCAATGGCGGTGACGGGGCCGATACGCTCATGGGCGAAGACGGCGCCGATACGCTCAACGGCGGCGATGGCGCCGATACGATCACGGGCGGGGCTGGCGTAGACAACGTCAGCGGCGGCGACGGCGACGATGTGATCAATTACAATTTCGGCGACGGCGTCGACAGCAGCATCAATGGCGGCGCCGGCACCGACCGGATCGTCACCCAGGGCCATGCCGGCGGCGAGACGCTGGACGTGATCTGGAACGGGGCGGCCTTCACCGCCTTCAAGGGCAGCGCCGTCGTCAGCGTCGAGCAGGCCATCGTGGATATGGGCGGCGGCGTCGACTGGCTCAGGCATCACAATTCGAGCGTCGCCGTAAACGTCAATCTCGGCGCCGGCACGGCGACCGGCTTCCTCTCCATCGCCAATATCGAGAACGCGTGGGGCAGCGCCTTCAACGATACGCTGACCGGCAGCGCTGTCGCCAACATCATCCGCGGCGGGGCTGGCGACGATGCGATTGACGGCGGCGCCGGCGCCGACACCATTGTCGGCGACGACGGCGCCGATGCGATCAATGGCGGCGACGACGCCGACAGCATCTACGGCCTCTCCGGCGCCGACATCGTCAATGGCGGGAACGGCGACGACACCATCAATTACTCGTTCGGCGAAGGCGTCGATTCAATCGACGGCGGGGCTGGAACGGACACCATCATCTGCCAGGGCAACTCGGGCGCCGAGACTTTGGAAGTGGCCTGGGACGGCTTGAGCTTCACCTTCTTCAAGGGCGGCGCGGTTGCCAGCATCGAACAAGCGACGGTCGACATGGGGCTGGGCGGCGACTGGCTGCGCTTTACCGCCTCCAGCGTCGGCATCAGCATCAATCTCACCGCCAACACTGCGAGCGGTTTTCTCTCGATCGCCAATGTCGAGAACGCCGCCGGCGGCGGCTTCAACGACACGATCACCGGCAGCGCCGCCGCCAACAATCTGCTCGGCAATGACGGCGCCGATGCGATTGATGGCGCCGGCGGCAATGACACGCTCAATGGCGGCGCTGGCGCCGACACGCTGACCGGCGGGGCCGGCAGCGACTCGCTGACCGGCGGGGCCGACGCGGACACGTTCGTGTTCGCCACTGGCGCCGGCGGCGACACCATCAACGACTTCGACGCCAACGCGACTGGCGGGCAAGATTTCCTGAACATCGTTGGCTACGGCATCACCAGCGGCGACTTCGGCCCTCGCGTCGTCATCAGCGATCAGGGCGTCAACACCCTCGTCACCATCGACGGGACCAACACCATCCTGCTCTTGGGCGTCACCGGCGACGGCAATAACGTCATCACCCAGGCCGATTTCATCCTCGGACCGTGAGCGCCGCCGTGAGCGCCGACGGATTATCGGTCCGCCTTCGGTGTAATCGACATCCCAATCGGCGTTATGGTCCTGACGATATTCCGGGAGGCGCCCATGAACACAAACACGCGACCTGCGTTGGAGGATTTCAAGGCGCCCGTGAAGCTGAAGCTCTCGGCGTTCTGGGCGTCTGTCATGTTTCTGTATGTCTATGGCGACTACTTCAACATGTACACGCCGGGCAAAATCAATGCGATGGCTGCCGGCGAGTTGGGCGTGGGCCCGGCAACGCCGGGCGTCCTTTTGGCCGTCGCCGCTTTGATGGCGGTTCCGAGCGTGATGATCTTGCTTTCGCTCCTGCTTCCACCTTTTATCAATCGCTGGCTCAACGTTGTGCTTGGCCTAGCCTACTCGGCGATCATGCTCATCACGATGCCCGGCGCGCCGATGTTCTACATCTTTCTCGGCGTGCTTGAGATCGCGTTGACGCTGCTTATCGCGTGGTTCGCTCTGAACTGGCCGCGGCGACCGCTCGCGGCGTAGCGAGCGGCGACTAACCGGCTTGATCCGCCCCTCGCAGGTTGGACTGTCGCAAAAGTGAGCTAGATGCTCTGCCGATGCTCCTTGCTCGGAACACGACCATGACCGGATCGAAGGCTCTATTTTCTCTTCTGGCGCTCGCCGTGGCGGGCGCGCTCCTGGCGCAATGCTCGCCACGGACCGCCGATACAAAGGCCGCTGACACCGTGGCGGAGACGCTGGCGGAGGGCGCGGGTCGCGAGCGGGTCGAGGCGCTCTGCACGTCTTGCCACCAAACGCGGGCCATCACGGCAAGCAGCGGTTACACGCGCGCGCACTGGGATGAGCTCATCGCCACCATGGTTGAGCTCAGTGCGGAGGACGAAAGCGCGGTGCTGGATTATCTCGTGCAGCACTATCCGCCGTCGCACAATCGGCGGCCGGCCAGGATCGTGGACGGCCCGCTTCAAGTTTCCTCCCGCGAATGGGTTGCGCTGCAACTCGGCCAGCGGGCGCGCGATCCGGTCGAGGCGCCCAACGGCATGATCTGGTACGTCGGCCAGCAGGGCAACACGATCGGCCGCATCAATCCAAGAACGAACGAGGTGCGCGAATGGCCGCTGCCCGAGGGCGCGCTGCCGCACAGCGTCAACGTCGATGCACAAGGCGGCGTCTGGTACATGGGCAACGGCAACGGTACGATCGGCAAGTTCGATCCGGCGACTGGCGCGGCGCGAGAGTATCGCATGCCGGACCCGAATGCGCGCGACCCGCACACGGCCGAGTTCGACCGCAACGGCGTGATGTGGTTCACGCTGCAGCAGAGCAACATGATCGGCCGCTTCGATCCGCAGAGCGGCGCCATCCGCCTCGTGACGATCTCACGCCAGCGCGCGCGGCCGTACGGCCTGAGGCTCGACGCGAACGGCGCGCCGTGGGTGGCGTGCAACGGCAGCAATTGCATCATGCGCGTCGACCCTGAGACGATGGCGCTGACCGAGATCGATTTGCCGGGCGAGGACACGACGGTGCGCCGGCTCGACATCGCCGCTGACGGCATGATCTGGTACGTGAATTCCGGACGCGGAAAGCTGGGGCGCTACAATCCTCAGACGCGAGAGATCCGCGAATGGGATTCGCCCAGCGGCCCGGACTCGCATCCCTACGCCATCGCCGTGATCGACGGCATCGTCTGGTACAACGAAAGCGGCGTGCGCCCCGATGCGCTGGTGCGCTTCGATCCGCGCACCGAGACGTTCCAGAGCTGGCCGATCCCATCGGGCGATCTCTATGCCGGCATCGTCCGGCACATGCGCGCCACGCGCGACGGCAATCTGCTGCTGCATCAGGGCAGCACCAACCGCATCATCCTGGCGACACTGCCGCCGACGGGGTGAGGAGCGATCTTGGAGCGCCGGCGTCCTCGCCGGCATCCTTGCCCCACATCCCCTTCGACAGGCGACGCCGCGCACGGACCTTTGATGCCGGCGAGAACGCCGGCGCTCCAAGACGATCAGCTCTTCTTCCGCCGCCAGCTGGCCAAGCTGACTTGATCGACGACGCCTGCGCGGAACACGCGCGCGGCCAGCCACATCACGATCACGACCGTCGCCAGCATGAGCGCGCCCTGCCCTGCGATTTCGATCCAGGACAAGCCGGACGGCGCGCGGATCAGCAACAGGAACGGGGTGAAGAGCGGTATCCAGGACGCGGTTTCGATGATTGGCGCGTTAGGATTGTCGAGCGCCGGTGTGATCAGCATCATCGGCATGGCGAGAACGAGTGCGACTGGGCCGAGCAGAGTCTGTGCTTCCTGCAGAGATTCACACAATGAGCCGAGCGCGAGGAAAATCGCGCCGTACATGAGATAGCCGGCGACGAAGCCGATCAGGAAGGCCGCGATCAGCCGCGGCTCCAGGAACGCGGCGGCGATCTGCCCGAGCATGCTATCGGCGGCGCGGTCGGCGGCCAGTGACAGCAACGTGCCGCCCAATGCGCCCCAGAACACGAACAGGGTGGCGCTGACTGCGGCGACGCCAAGCAGTTTACCCACCAGCATTTGCATCGGGCTGACGCTGGTCAGCAGCGTATCCAGGATCTTGTTCGACTTCTCCTCGATCACGCCGTTCAAGAGCATGTTCGCCACCGAGAACACCACGCTCCACAACACGAACGCCAGCGCCAGCGCCGCAAAGAACGGGGCGCGGTCGCGCAATGTCACGCTCTCGCCAGCCGCCGCGCGCGGATCGAATTGCACGATGCGCGGGTCGAAGCCTTGCAGGCGATCCGCTTCGGTCGGCGGCAACCCCTGCGCGGCGAGCGCCTCGCGCTGCATTTCAAGCCGCATGGCGCGGTGGGCGATGTTCGACGGCTCCTCGTGACTGAGCGCCGTGCTCCAATACTCAATCACCGGCGCGCCGCTCTCGTCGCGGCGGATATTGAGCGCGCCGTAGAGCGAGCGTCCGTTCGGTAGAGCTTGCGCGCCATTGAGATAGGGCCGCATCGCTTCGATCGCGGGCGACGGCGGCGGCGCGATCCGATAGCGCGGCGACGGCTCGGGAAACGCGCCGAGAGCGCGCGGCGCCCGCTCCGCGACGATCGCGCGCGCGGCGGCGATGCCCGCCTCGCGATCGGGGGCCGCGTCGAACGCAGCCACGGCGGCCGCTTCCAGAGCTGGCGCGGCGGCGGCGAGATAACCGCGGATCTCGGCGCGCGCATCGCGCCGCGCATGCTCGACGAACGCGCGCTCCACGGCCGCCGCGTCGCTCGCGCGCTCCGCCACGATCGCCAGCACCCGCGGCGGCTCCGCGCGCGCCAGCAGCAGTGGCGCAAAGATCAGCACGGCGATGACGAGCGGCGCAGTGATCAGCGACAGCCAGAAGCCCCAGGCGCCGACATAAGCGAGATAGTCGCGGCGAGCGACGAGGAAGATGGGAGACATTAGCGGCTCATTTCGCTGCACTCACGGCAATCTTGTCGCCAACAAGCGCGACGAATGCTTCGTGCAGACTGGCGCGCGCCGGCTCGAACAGCGACAGCGGCGCGCCGGCTTCGACGCATGCCTGTAGCAGTTGGCGTGAGCCGTGGCCGTTTTCCAGCCGCGCGCGCCAGCGTTTGTTGCCGTGCTCTTCGCCGTCGAAGCTGATGTTGAAACCTCTCGGCGCGAGCGCGGCGACGAGATCATAGTCCCCGTCGGTTTCCAGCATCGCGACGCTGGGTGCGAGCGCCAGCGCTTCGGCCACAGTGCCCTCGAACGCCTTCCTGCCTTGGGCGATGAGCAGGATGCGGTCGCACAAGCGTTCGGCATGTTCCATCACGTGGGTCGAGAAGAGGATCGTGCGCCCCATCTCGGCTTGTGCGCGGAGAGTTTCTTCGAGCGCGCGTTGGTTCACCGGATCGAGCCCCGTGAAGGGTTCGTCGAAAATGATGAGGTCAGGCTCGTGAGCGATGGCGCCCAGCACTTGCACCTTCTGCGCCATCCCCTTCGACAGCGTCTTGACCTTCTTGCGCTTTACCTTGCCCAGGCCGTGATCGGTCAAAAGCTGATCGGCGCGCTTGAACGCCTTGCCCGCGGGCGTGCCCTTCAGCCGCGCGAGATAGGCGATCGCCGCGCGAGCGCTCATGGAGCGGTAGAGTCCCCGCTCCTCCGGCAAATAGCCGACGCGTTTCATGGTTTCGCGGTCGGCGGGGCCGCCCAGCACCGAAATACGCCCGGCCGTGGGGCGCAGTACGCCCACCAACATGCGCAAGGTCGAGGATTTGCCTGCGCCGTTGGGACCCAGCACACCGTAAATCGATCCCCTCGGGACGCGAAAACTCAGGTCCTGCACGGCGGTGCGCGCGCCGTAGCGCTTGACCAGCCCTTCTGCTTCAAGCGCGGCTTCCATTGCGGGGCCCAGGTTTACCGGGCGGGCCTGCGAGATCAAGCGCGTCCCCCCGTCGCGCATTCTCGTTGACGCAGGTGCGAAAGCAGGACAATCCTCAGACGCGAATTGGGGGAGCGCTGTGCTGCGCAATGTGATTGGTCTCGCCGCCGGCGTCGCCGTTGGTGCAGGCCTCTACTGGTATGGCGGCAAGCGCTACCAGCAGTACGCCATCGCGCCGAGCCAAGCGAACGCAACCAGACCCGATGAATACGCCGCGTTTCTCGCGTCCGACCCCGTGGCAGCCCTTGGCGGCGCGCCCCTAGTGTGGAGCTTGATCGCGTTGCTCGGCGGCAGCGTCGCCGTACTAATCGCTCGGCGCTTTTGTAGCCACGCGGTTGGCGCCAAGCGCCTGAACTCGTGAAGTTTATGAAAACTCGCGCGCAGCGCTTGCAGGCGGAAAACGAGAGGCGTTAGCTCACGCTTTCCTTAAGGCGGAGGGCTGGAAAGATGAAAGCGCCCGATCCCGAAAAGCTGAATGCGTTCCTTGGAAAACTGGTTGGCGATCTTGGCGCTGTAGCGAGCGCATCGCTCGTATTGTTGGGGGATCGGCTCGGCATCTACAAAGCCATGGCCGACGGCAAGTCCGTGACGCCAGAAGACCTCGCCGAGAAGACAAAACTCAATGCGCGCTATTTGCGCGAATGGCTGTCGGCGCAGGCGGCGGCGGGCTACATCGACTACAATCCGAAGAACAAGAAGTTCAAACTCAATCCCGAACAGGCGTGCGCGTTCGCGGACGAAGGCGGCCCAGCGTTCTTCGCCGGGGCCTTCGACGTCGCGCAGGCGATGTGGCTCGATGAACCCAAGATCGCCGAAGCGTTCAAGAGCGGCAAAGGGGTCGGCTGGCACGAACACTCGACGTGCCTCTTCCGCGGCACCGAGCGCTTCTTCCGACCAGGCTACAATGCACACCTCGTTTCGGAATGGATTCCGGCGTTGCGCGGTGTGAAGGAGAAGCTGGAGAAAGGCGCGAAGGTCGCCGATGTCGGCTGCGGCCACGGCGCCTCGACCATCCTGATGGCGCTGGCCTACCCGAAGTCCAAATTCTACGGCTACGACTATCACGCCCCTTCGATCGCCCGCGCCAAGCAGCTGGCGAAGGAAGCCGGCGTGGCCAAGCGCATCGCTTTCGAGCAGGCGAGCGCGAAGGACTATCCGGCGCTCGATTACGACATGATCGCCTTTTTCGATTGCCTGCATGACATGGGCGATCCCATCGGGGCAGGCAAACACGCGAAGGAGGCTATTGCTTCAGACGGAACTTGGATGATCGTCGAACCGTTCGCTCACGACGACCTGAAGGACAATCTGAACCCGGTGGGGCGCGTTTATTACGCGGCGTCGACCATGATCTGCACGCCCGCCTCGCTAAGCCAAGAGGTCGGCCTTGGGTTAGGCGCCCAAGCCGGTGAAGCCCGCCTCAAAAAGGTGGCCAAGAACGCGGGCTTCAGTAAATTCCGCCGGGCCGCCGAGACGCCCTTCAACCTGGTGTTCGAGGCGCGCCCCTGAATTCCGGGTGGAGGGATAATTTGATGCGAGTCTTGATTTTCGCCGCCGCGCTAGCCATGGCGGGCGCGACGCAGGCCGAGCCTGTCACCTACACGCTCGACCCTGCCCACACGCAAGTGGCGTTCGCGGTCGAGCGCTTCGGTTTCAATCGCGTGCTCGGGCGCTTTGACAACGTCACGGGCGAGTTGGTGCTGGACGAGGCCAATCCGGCGAACTCTTTCGTGCGCGCGACGATCCAAACGGCGAGCGTGGACTCCGGCAATGACACGCGCGACGAACACCTGCGCGGCGATCGCTGGCTGAACGCGCCTCAGTTCCCGACGATGGAGTTTCGGTCGACCGCCGTGCGGCGGACCGGCGAGCGCACGGCCGAAGTCACAGGCGATTTGACCTTGCTCGGACAAACGCACCCGGTGACGCTCAACGTCACGCTCAATCACATCGGCGGGCCGCCGAACGCGCCGCAACGCCGCTCCGCCGGCTTCTCGGCGACAGGATCGCTTACACGCTCGATCTGGGGCTCGACGACGGCGCAGGCCCCGAACATGATCGGCGACGCGGTGAGCATCACCATCGAGGCGCTGGCTGTTCCGCCAGCGGCGGCTAACTGATGGCGTACTGGCTGGTCAAGAGCGAGCCCGACACCTGGTCGTGGGAGCAGCACGTCAAGAAGGGCAATGACGCCTGGACGGGCGTACGCAACTTCCAGGCGCGCACGCACCTCAACCACATGAAGAAAGGCGACAAGGTCTTCTTCTATCACACAGGCGACGAAAAGGCCGTCGTTGGCGTCAGCGAGGTCGCGAAGGAGGCCTATCCGGATCCGACTGACAAGGCAGGCTCTTTTGTGTGCGTCGATGTCAAGGCGGTCGAACCGCTGAAGACGCCGGTGACGCTGGCAGCGATCAAAGCCGACAAGAAGTTCGCCGACATGGTGCTGGTGAACAATTCGCGCTTGAGCGTACAGCCGGTGACGGCGGCCGAATGGAGCGCGATCCGGAAGATGGGTGGTTTGAAGTGACGCGAAATCTCGATCCCCAGCTCTTCACCGACGCGGCGATCCCGGAAGAGACCAAGCAGCTCAACGCCGGCATCATCGCCATGACCAAGGACATGGCGAACTGGTGGGACATCGGCGCGCAGAAGGTACGGGATGCGCGCGCAAAGGGCGAAGGCGTGTTTCCGGCGCCGGTGAAGTTGGAGCGCGCGCAATGGGTCGAGATCGACGGGCCCGCTGGCAAGCTGAAGCTGCGCGTCATCGCGCCCGAGACCTCGCGCGGCGTCCATCTGCACATCCATGGCGGCGGCCACGTGCTCGGGGCCGCAGACCAGCAGGATCGATTGCTCGAGCGCATCGCCGATGAAACGCAGCTCACCGCGATCAGCGTCGAGTATCGCTTAGCCCCTGAGAACCCCTATCCGGCCGGTCCCGACGATTGCGAAGCGGCGGCGCTGTGGGTTCACGACAACCTGCGCGACTTCGGCGGCGAAGCCTTGTCCATCGGCGGCGAAAGCGCCGGCGCGCATCTCTCCGCCCTCACGATCCTGCGCCTGCGCGATAATCACGGCCGCACGCCGTTCAAGGCGGCGAACCTGGTGTTCGGCGTGTTCGACCTCGGCATGACGCCGAGCGCACGCGCTTTCGGCGACGCCGAGCGGCTGGTGCTGCGCACGATCGACATCCATAAGTTCGGCGACGCGTTCCTGCCGGGGATGAGCGAGGAGGAGAAGCGTTCGCCGGCGCTCTCGCCGCTCTACGCCGATCTGCGGGGTCTGTGCCCTGCGCTCTTCACGATCGGCACCAAGGATGCATTGCTGGACGACAGCCTGTTCATGCACGCGCGCTGGGTGGCGGCCGGCAATCGCGGCGAACTCGACATCTATCCCGGCGCCTGCCACGGCTTCATCGCCTTCCCGTGCCAGCAGACCTTTCAGTCGCTGGCGAAGCAGGCGGCGTTCCTCAATTCGGCGTTGGGTTAGGCGCCACTCGCCTTGCCCGCGCTTCATGCTGGCGACGAAATACGTACTCTAAGCGACGAACGAAGTCGCCCGCCACACTCGACGGATTCGCGCTGCGGCTCATCTGATGGCCGCGAACCCGCGTTGCTGTCAGCTACAAGGTCTCCGAACTCGCCCTCATGAGCGCCTTTCAGCGAAGGAGAGCGTTCTTAGTTTGCGTCGAGCTCCGCGACGAGCGCGCTCATGCCGTAAACGTCAGCCAGCGACGCTCGAATGATGGTGGCGCTCACAGTGACGGAGCGGTTAAGTGCGCCGTCATAGAAATATTCGCCGCCGAGCGAATGGATGTTGCCGTCGAAGACAGCGCCAACGACGTCGCCATTGCGGTCTAGCAGCGGGCTCCCGGAATTGCCACCGATCACGTCGGTTGAGGTGGAGACGTTGTAGATTCCGCGCGGATCGAGCCGGCCTCGCGCATCGACCCAGCGCTGGCTGAGCACGAACGGATGACGCCCGGTGGCGCGGTCATAGAGACCCTCGACGTAGGTGAAGGGGCCGATCACGTGTCCGCTCGGCTCGGCCCAGCCGACCACGCGGCCGTACGAAAGGCGCGGGCTGAAGGTGGCGTCTGGATAGTGCGCCTCGCCGAAGGCGCGGAAGCGGGCGCGTGCAATGCGTTCGTGCGCGCGTGCAATGGGGCCTTCCACGTCGCTCACATAACGCTCGCGCAGCGCGCGTGCGTCGGCGTCCCAGGTACGCACAAACACAATCATAGGATCGTCCGAAGCCGCGATCGCCGCCGCGCCGCCCTCCCAGAGCTGCATGCGATAGGCGGGATCGGCGAGGCGCGATTGCGACAGGCGCACTGCCAGGGCTTCGGGGCTTTCGTCGCCCAGGATGCGGCGCGCGACGGGGTCGTCGACCGTCAGATACTCGCGCAGCTTCGACAGCCAGAATGACAGATGCAGCGCCTCAAACTCCGGCGTCATGGGACGCTGCGCGCGCAGGCCCTGCACCACAGCCGGGAGCCGCGCATCAGCGTAGCGCGCCAAACGTTCCGTGTCGGGCTTCTCCCGTTCCGCCGCGCCGCGCACGAGATCACGCGCCCACACGAACAGATACGAGCGCTCGCCGGCACGCTGTTCGAGATACTGATACGGATAGAACATGCCGCGATAGGCCGTCTGCGCGTGCTCGATCTCGCCCCACGCATCGCCGACCTCACGCGTCGCCGCGCGGTTGCGGCGGACGCGCTGCTGCAGATCGGCCTGGCGTTCGGCCACGCGCGCGAAGCCCGTGGGATCCGCCAGCGCCTGGCGGCGGCCGGAGAGGCCCTTGAACGAGTTCTCGACGCTTTGCAGATTGCTCGACGCGATGCGCGCCTGCTCCTGGCCGAGTGCTGAATACGCAATCAATCGGCCGCGCAATTCCGACAACGACGCGATCTGCCAGGGCAGGCCCAGGTCGCGCTCGAACGCGAGTTCAGCCGTCGTGCGCAGGCGCGAAGTCTTGCCCGGATTGCCGGCGATGAGAACGACTTCGTTTTCCGCAAGCGGCGTGAAGCGCATGTCGAGATGGTTCGGCGTCGCCGCCGGCGCGCCGTTTTGGTAGAGGCGCAGAAACGAGAAATCGAGGCAGTAGCGCGGGAAGTTGAAATTGTCCGGATCGCCGCCGAACGCAGCCATGCCGTGTTCCGGCGCGAACACAAGGCGTACGTCCTCATAGGTGCGATAGCGATAGAGGCCGTAACGACCGCCTTGGTAGAGCGTCACGACCTCGCAGCGTTCGGTCTCGCTTGTGCATTCGCGCGTCAACCGCGCGATCTCCGCGTCGCGGACGCGCGCGAAACCTTCCGCGGCCACGCCAGCGGTCGCTATCTCGATGTTCCGCGTGACATCCGAGATGGATGTCAGTACGTCGACAGCCATATTCGGGCAGCGCAGCTCCTCCTCGCGCGTGCGGGCCATGAAGCCATCGTCGATGTAGTTGTGTTCCGTCGTCGCCAGCGCCGTCACGCATGAAATGACGCAATGGTGGTTGGTGAGCACGAGCCCCGCTTCGCTCACGTTCGACGCCGAGCAACCAGGCAGCCGCGCCGTGCCGGCCATGACGCGATCGAGCCACGCCTGATCCGGCGCCCAGCCCATCTCTTCGCGCATGCGGTCGACGGGGAAATTGTCGAACGTCCACATGCCCTCCTCGGCCTGTGCGGACGGCGAGGCGGCGAGGCCGAGGATTCCCATTGCGGCCGCAGCCGCTCGCAGATTCTGGCGCATGATTTCCCCATCGACTCAGTTGCGCCGAGAAGAGCGCAAAGCGCCGCTCAGGGGCAAGCAGGCAACTGCGGCGCTAATCCAGATCCAGCGCCGCCAACATCTGCGACTTCACCTCCGCCGAAAGGTCTTCGGCGTCGTTGATGAAGTCGCGGGCGTCTTCCTCGGTGGCGCCGGTGATGCGGACGTTGGCGCGATCGTCTGCGTCGCCCGGCCCGCCTTCGTCGGCGTCCACATGCACCGAGCGGCCCGCCGCGTTGACGCGCACCGTCGCGCTTTCGCTGTTGGGATTGTTCTCGTCCGCCCCCACCGAAATATCCACGCCAGGGAAGCGCATTGCAAACACCTCCGGCTGCGGTTCGGTGTTCAGCGGTTGCATCTCGCCCAGCGCTTGGATCGCGCTGGTGTCGAGTAGGCTCGAGGCGCCGTCGGCGATGCGCGAGGCGGTCTGGCGCCCATCGGGCGCGGTGACGACGTACACTTGCGCACTCTCGTCGGCGCGCACTTCGAGCGTATAGCCGCCCGCCGGGTCCTGCGTGCTGGCGTCGGCGCCGTAAGTGCCGTCGCAGGCCGCAAGCACGAAAGGCAGCACCAGCGTCAAAAACAA
>JBQTJK010000142.1:0-32555 GCA_052387215.1 Caulobacteraceae bacterium | reverse complement strand
CTCGCCGCTCAGATACTGCCGCGCGAACTCTTTGTTCTCGCCAACGTAGGACGAAACCATTTTCTTGATCTGCTTCGTCTCCAGCAGCAGTCCTAGGCCCCAGCCGTCGACGCCAGCGTTGTTGCTGATGACGGTAATGTCCTTAACGCCAGTGTCGCGCAGCGCGATGATCAGATTTTCTGGAATGCCGCAGAGCCCGAAGCCGCCACTCATCACCGCCATGCCGTCGAAGGTCATGCCTTCGAGCGCGGACTTTGCGTCCGGATAGACTTTGTTCGCCATGAGCGCCCGTTTAAGTAGCGGCGCGCCGCGGCGCAACATGCCGGGACGGAAATGCAAGTTTCAGAAACGAATTGCGCCGGCGGCTGAGCCGGCCGCCGGCGCTTTCGCTTCATCCCTAAGGTGGGATGAGAACCTGGCCCCGGTACGAGCGAGGGACGAAAATCGCCCGGAACCGGGGAGGATAAAACACCATCCCGGCTGAACCCCTGCTGAAGCGCTTAATCAGCTGGGACGGAGCGAAATTCCCCACTCGTCCAGGATTTGCGCGGCGTCCGCGCCCACACCACCCGGCGGTCCCTGAATGGCGGAGGGGGTGCGCGAGAACCGCGGCGCTGGGGCGGGTTGCACTAGCCCGCCCAGGTCCACAAACGTATCCCGCGCAACGTTGTGGCGATGGCTAGGCGCTTCGGCCATTGACAGCACCGGCGCGAAGCAGACGTCCGTTCCCTCCATCAGCGCGGTCCATTCGTCGCGCGTCTTGGAGGCGAGGACCGCGGCGACCTTCTCCGACATCGCCGGCCATTCCGGCTTGTTCATCTGCACGGCGAGCGCCGGGTCGTTCTCTAGCTCTGTCTTCTCCAGCAGCAGCGCATAGAATTGCGGCTCGAGCGAACCGATGGCGACAAACTTACCGTCCTTGGTTTCGTAAACGTCGTAGAACGGCGCGCCGCCGTCAAGGAGATTGGCATCACGCTCGTCGCTCCAAACGCCGGACGCGCGCAGCCCATAAATGACGCTCATCAGCGAAGCCGCGCCATCGGTGATCGCCGCATCGATCACCTGGCCCTGGCCGGAGCGCTGAGCCTCGTAGAGAGCCGCGCACACGCCCATCGCCAAATAGAGCGAGCCGCCACCGTAATCGCCGACAAGGTTTAGCGGCGGGGCAGGCGCGTCGTCCTTGCGTCCCATCGCGTGCAGCGCGCCCGAGATGGCGATGTAGTTGAGATCGTGTCCAGCGGCTTCGGCGAGCGGCCCAGTCTGGCCCCAACCGGTCATGCGTCCGTAGATCAGCCTCGGATTGCGCGCGAGCGCTTCATCCGGCCCAAGCCCCAAGCGCTCCATCACGCCAGGCCGAAATCCCTCGATCAGCACATCCGCCTTTTCAATCATCGCCAGTGCTACGGCGACATCGTTCGCATCCTTAAGATCGAGCGCAACGTGCCGCCGGCCTCGCGCCGGAATGTCGTTCTTGAACGTAGGGCGTCCGCCTTTGCGGTCTATGCGTACGACATCGGCGCCCATATCCGACAGCAGCATGCAGCAGAACGGCCCCGGCCCGATGCCGGCGAACTCGACGACCTTCACGCCCGAAAGCGGTCCCTGCCCCATCGTCTGCTCCGTTTACCCTGCCGGTTTCGGACTGTGCTAACAGGCGTTACTTATACTCGTTCGTCTCCCGCCGTCGCGGGGCGTCGGAGCGTTAACCTTTGCGGATTGTGGTGAGAGCCGCCGACGCGCGCGTGGCGCGCGACGCCCAGGCGCTGCTCGCCGCCGCCGGCATCTCCGCAGCGGCTCTTCCCGGCGCCTATCGACCCGCGCCCGACGGCGAAGACATCTGCATCATCCCCGTAAACGCGGTCGACGCTGCCAATCTCGCCCGATGCGTACGCACCTCCGCCAGGCCGCCGCTCGCATGCCTCGCCGGATTTCGCAACGCCGCACCGCCGCCGCTTGGGTTGGCGGATGCTCCGCCCTTCTCTGGCGCCATCACGCTTGACGCGCCGCCTAAGCTTCTTGCCGCGCAGGTGGAAGCATGGCTGCGCGTTGCCGTGGCCGAGGAGGAGCGCGCGCGGCGTATCGCGACGGCTGCCTTGGTCGGCGTCTCTGCGCCGCAACCCGCGGAGCCACGGAAGCTCAAGGCGCTCTATATCGGCGCGCCGAGTTCGATGTTCCTCGCGCTCGAGCGGGTGCTGGCCGAGCAGGGCGGCTTGGTCGCCGCTGCGTTCACCTCCTATGCAGGTTTCGACCATTTGCACGACGAGCCATTCGACGCCGTCGTGCTGAACGGGGCGCAGGATGCGAACACTGCTGTCTCGCTTTGCGCCGCGCTCCGCCGCAACGCGACGCTCTATCACATGCCGACGATGGTGGTGACAAAACCAGGTGATGCCGCCACGGCGGCAGCCGCCATCGAACGCGGCGCATCAGCTGTAGCCGAAGCAAACGCGCCCTGCGGCCCCAGCCTCGGCTGGCTGTTCGAAGCCGTGCGCCGCGAACGCCGCCGCCGGGCCGCCGAGCATGAAATGCGCGCCCTGCGTGACGTGATGGGCGAGGCTCGCACGGGGCTCTGGCAGCGCGCTTCCTTCGAGGCGCACTTGGCGCGCCTCGCCGCCGATCATCACGCCAGCGGACGGCCCATGAGCATGGTGGTCCTGCGTGTCACACCCGCGATCGGCGCGCGCGAACCGACGGAAGACGTCTGGCGCAAGGGATTCACGGAGATTGCCTCACTCGCGGCACGCCTGATGCGCGATGCAGATAGCGGCGTGACGCTCGGCGGCGATCTGATCGCGCTTGCCCTCCCCGCCTCCGACCTTCGCAGCGCGCGGCGAACAGCCGAGCGCATCGCCTCAGTCGCCGAATGCACCGCATTCGCGTCCGGCGATGGCGGCGCTGGGCCGCTGGTGTTCGAGCAAAGCGTGGTTGAGCTTCAGCCCGGCGAAAGCGGCGCCGGCATGCTGGCGCGCGCGCTCAGGGCGATCGAGGTGGAGTCGATCCCTGCCTAAGCCGCCTTCCGCTCCGCGATGCGTGACAGAGACTCCAACACGCCCCGCAGCGCCTTCAAGCGCTGCGGAGCTTCGGGCCAGCCGCCTTGCACGACAAGCTTGCCGTCCGGGCGCAACTTGTAGTCATCGGGCCGCTCGGTGATGAAGCGCACCAGCGCCAACGCGTCGGGGAAGCCGGTTTCGCGGAAGGTCAGCACCGCGCCTTTTGGCCCTGCGTCGAGCTTCGAAATCTGGCAGCGACGGCAGAGCGCTTTGAGCGCGGCAACCGCAATCAGCTGATCTGCTTCGGGCGGGAGCGGACCAAAACGGTCGATCAGCTCGGCGGCAAACGCTTCGCGTTCCTGATCGGAATCCAAGTCCGCCAGACGTCGATAGAGCGCCAAGCGCACGGTGAGATCGGCCACATAGTCTTCGGGGATCAGCACCGAGGCGCCGGCATTGATCTGCGGCGACCATGACTTCTCGCTGACGGCTTCATCGGTGCCATCGCGCAGCGAAGCGACGGCTTCTTCAAGCATCGATTGATAGAGTTCGACGCCGACTTCGCGGATGTGGCCAGACTGCTCTTCGCCCAGCAGGTTGCCGCCGCCGCGCATGTCGAGGTCGTGGCTTGCCAGCGTGAAGCCCGCCCCGAGACTGTCGAGCGACGAAAGGATTTTAAGTCGCTTCTCGGCGCTGACCGTAAGCGCCTGCTCGGCGGCGGTCGTAAGGTACGCATATGCGCGCAACTTCGATCGCCCAACGCGACCGCGCAGCTGATAGAGCTGCGCCAGGCCAAACATGTCGGCGCGGAACACGATCAGCGTGTTCGCGCGTGGAATGTCCAAGCCGGACTCGACGATACTGGTCGACAAAAGAACATCGAAAGCGCCGTCGTAGAAGTTGGTCATGATCTCATCGAGCGCGCCCGCCGCCATCTGCCCATGGGCCATGGCGAAGGTCACTTCCGGCGCGTTGCGCCGCAGGAACTCCACCGCCTCGTCCAGATCGGCGATGCGCGGGGTGACGAAGAAGCTTTGCCCGCCGCGATACTTCTCCCGCAGAAGCGCTTCGCGCACCGTGAGCATGTCGAACGCGGTTACATAAGTCCGCACTGCCATGCGATCGATTGGCGGCGTGGTGATGAGGCTCATTTCACGCACGCCGGCGAGCGCCAGCTGTAGCGTGCGCGGAATGGGAGTCGCGGAAAGCGTAAGCGCGTGCACCTCCGCGCGCAGCTCTTTTAGCCGCTCCTTGTGCTTCACTCCGAAGTGCTGCTCTTCGTCGATGATCATTAGGCCGAGATCGGCAAACTTGATCGTTTTCGACAGTAGCGCGTGCGTGCCGATGACGATCTCGATCATGCCGTTGGCAACGCCAGCTTTTGTCTCGGCCACTTCCCTCGCGCCGACCAAACGCGAAAGCTGCCGCACCCGTACCGGCAAACCGCGGAAACGCTCGGTGAAGGTGCGGTAGTGCTGGCGGCAGAGCAATGTTGTCGGCGCGACCACAGCAACTTGCTTGCCCGTCATCGCCACCAGGAAGGCGGCGCGCAGCGCCACTTCCGTCTTGCCAAAGCCGACATCGCCGCAGATCAGCCGGTCCATCGGCCGCCCGGCCGCTAGATCGCTCACAACATCGTCGATCGCCGCCAGCTGATCGTCGGTCTCCTCATACGGAAACCGTGCGCAGAACTCGTCCCAGAGCCCTTCCGGCGGCGAGACAGGTTCCGCCACGCGCGTGGCGCGGAGCGCCGCGATCCGTAGCAGTTCTTCGGCCATGTCGCGGAGCCGCTGCTTCGCCCGCGCCTTGCGGCTCTGCCAGGCGACGCCGCCCAGCTTATCCAGCTGGGCCTCCGCATCCTCCGCGCCGTAGCGGCTGACGAGCTCGATGTTCTCGACAGGTAGATAGAGTTTATCGCCTCCTGCGTACGTGAGATCCAAGCAGTCATGCGGGGCGCCGGCAACATCGAGCGTCTTCAAGCCCTCGTAGCGTCCTACGCCGTGATCCTGGTGCACGACCAGGTCGCCTTGGCTCATCGTCGCAGCCTCGGCAATCACGCTTGACGCCTTGCGTCGCTTGCGCGGCCGCGCGAGGCGATCGCCAAGGATGTCTTGCTCTGCGATGAAGGCCAGAGAGTCGGTTTCGAAGCCGTGTTCGAGCGGCAGAACTGCCAGTCCGTGCGCGCCTTTCGGCAGCGCCGAGGCGTGCCGCCAAGACTCCACCCGCACGACCGCTTCCACACCGTGATCGCTCAGCACGCCAGCGAGGCGTTCGGCGGAGCCGTCAGACCACGCCGCGATCACCACGCGCTTCTTCGCTTTAGTCAGCGCCTCGATATGCTTGGCGGCGACTTCGAACACATTGACGTCAGCCCTCTGCCGCTCGGGCGCGAAATCGCGACCGGGACGCGCGCCAAGATCGAGCTGCTTTCTCGCGTCGGTGTCGAAATGCGTGAACCGGCGCGCCGCGCGCGGCCCGCGCGCGGCTGCCATCGCCTCGTCGTCCAGATAAAGAAGGTCCGGCTCAGGCGCGCGAAACGGCGCGCCGCCGCGCGCAATTGGCGCGCCTTTGCGTGAATCGTAGTGATCGCGCGCGGTTTCGACGCGTTCCTTCACCGCCTCTTGCGCCAGTGCGTCGAACGCCACCATTGCGTTGTCGCCGGCATAGTCGAACACGGTTTCCAGCTTCTCGTAAAAGAACGGCAGAAACTGCTCCACGCCCTGGCGGCGGATGCGTGCGCTGACGCTGTCGTAGAGCGGGTCGCTCACCGCGCCGAACGCTTGGGTAAAGCGGCGGCGGAACTGCAGCACCGTCAATTCGTCCAGCAGGACTTCGCTGACAGGCGTCAGCAACGCTGTTTTGAACTTGGTTTTTGAAATTTGAGTTTCGGAATCGAAACTGCGGATCGTCTCCAAGGTGTCGCCGAAGAAATCGAACCGGAACGGTTCAGCCGCACCGGGCGGAAACACATCGATCAAGCCGCCGCGCACTGCGAATTCACCGGGCGCACGCACAGTGGAGGCGCGCGAATAGCCGTTGACGACGAGGTAGCCCTCGAGCTGCTCCATCGACGTCTCGGCGCTGTCTTGTGCGGCAAACGAGCCTTGCGCCAAGCGCTGCCGCGGCGGAACGCGCTGCGCGACCGCGGACGCCGTAGCGACTACCAGGAGCGGCGGCTCTTTCTCTCCACGCCGCGCCAGTTGCGTCAGCGCCGCGCATCGCTGGGCGGCGACGGCCGCCGCCGGCGAGATGCGGTCATATGGCAGCGTGTCCCACGCCGGCAGCCTTAGAGTTTCCAACTCGGGCGCAAAGAATTTCGCCGCCGCCTCAAACTGCGACGCGCGCGTCTCATCGCGCGCCACAAACAATGTGACGCCCCCACGCAGGTGCGCAGCTTCGGCTAGCACCGCCGCATCCACGCCTTCCGGCGCGCCAGAGACCACCAGCGCGTCTTTCGACTTCGCCAGCGTTTCGATCAACTTCTGTGGGAGGGCTGGCTCTTTCATCAGTCCGGTTTGGCATTCATCTCGAAACGGAACGCGCGAATCGACGCCAACACCGGCGTGTCGTGTTCACGCGGCGCGGGCGCCTGCTCTGTCACCCACTCGTAGACCTCCTGGTCCGGCGCATCGAGCAGGCGTTCGAACGCGTCCAACCCGGTTTCATCGAGATCGGCAAGCCGCCGATCCGCGAAAGGGCCCAGAATCAAGTCAATCTCCCGAAATCCCCGGCGCCAGGCACGGAATTTGAGCTTCTTGCGGCGGTCGTCCATGGGCCCCGTGGAGATAGGCAAAACGCGAGGGGGCCGCGCTATAACCCATATGGGCGTGGCTGTCAGCGCCGCCAGAGCCAGGAATGAACGACGCTTTGCCCTCTCCCGCCATGGCCGTGCAGGACGCGCTCCTGGCGCCCGCCCATCCTCCGAAAGGGGCGAAGCGGGAAACGATGGACCTGATCGCCAAGGTCGCCGGCGGGACGCTGGTCCGCGATCTCGTGTTCCTTCCCCCCAATAGCGCCATCGACCGGCGCTTGCGCGTGCCGATCGCCGAAACAAACGAGGGCGACATCGCCACCATCGAGGCGGAGGTCGATGGCCACATGCCAGCCTACAAGAACCTGCCGCATCGCATCCGTCTGCGCGACCAGACGGGCTTCCTCACCGTCGCGTACTTCCGCGGCGCCAGAGAAATGCTGGAACGCATGTGGCCGGTGGGACAGACGCGTTTGGTCAGCGGCGAGATCAAATTCTACGAAGGCATGCGCCAGATGCTGCACCCGGATCACGTCGTGGATCCTACGAAAGGCGAAGCGCCGCCCGCGGTCGAACCGATTTATCCGCTGACGCAGGGTCTGCCGGGGCGTACGCTTGCGCGCACGCTGCTTGGTGCGCTCGACACAGTGCCGGAAGGGCCAGAGTGGCTGGAACCATCCACGGTGAAGGCGCACGACTGGCCAGACTTCCGCACTGCGCTTGAACACATTCATCGGCCAACCGCGCCGGAAGACGTGCTGCCGCAGAGCGCCTTCCGCACGCGACTGGCGTACGATGAATTGTTCGCGCGACAGTGCGCGTTGCGTCTGCGCCGCCAGCATCGCCGCAAGGAACCAGGCCGCGCCGTCGTCGGCGATGGGCGCTTGTCAAACAAGCTGATCGCCAGTCTTCCCTTCGCACCGACTGGCGCCCAGCGCCGCTCTATCAGCGAAATCTATGCCGACATGGCCGAGCCCGCGCCGATGTTGCGCTTGCTGCAAGGCGATGTCGGCTCAGGCAAAACGTTAGTGGCAGCGCTCGCAATGGCGCGCGCGGCGGAAGCCGGCTTGCAGAGCGCCATGATGGCGCCGACGGATCTGCTGGCGCGCCAACACGGGGCGACGCTTGCGCCGCTGCTCGACGCAGCCGGCATCAGGATGGCTGTTCTGACGGGGCGCGACAAAGCCAAGGACCGTAAAGCTGTCCTCGATCGCCTCGCCGGCGGCGACATCCATGTCGTCGTCGGCACGCATGCGCTTTTCCAGGAAGAGGTGACGTTCAACGATCTTGGCCTGATCGTCATAGACGAGCAGCACCGCTTCGGGGTCTCCGACCGCATGCGTATGGTGGCGAAGGGCTTCGCGCCGCACGTGCTGGTGATGAGCGCCACGCCGATCCCGCGCACGCTCGCGCTCTCAATCCATGGCGACATGGATTTGTCCGTGCTCGACGAAAAGCCGCCCGGCCGTCAACCAATCCGCACCGCCACGATGCCTATCTCGCGGATCGAAGAAGTCATCCAAGCCATCGGTGAAGCCGCTAAGCGCGATGAACGCGCCTATTGGGTGTGTCCGCTGATCGCGGAGAGCGAAGCGATCGACCTGCCCGCCGTGCTTGATCGGCACAAGGAGCTCCAAGCGCGCTTCGGCAAGGGAGTGGAGCTCGTCCACGGTCAGATGAGCGCAACTGCCCGCGAGGCGGCGATGGATCGTTTCCGCTCCGGCGAGTCGTTCCTGCTGGTGGCGACCACAGTGATCGAAGTCGGCGTCAACGTGCCGGAGGCGACCATCATGGTGATCGAACAGGCCGAGCGCTTCGGCCTGGCGCAACTGCACCAGCTGCGCGGCCGCGTCGGCCGGGGCGACAAGCAGGGCTCGTGCGTGCTGCTCTGGAAGCCGCCGCTTGGCGAAGGCGCCAAGACGCGCCTCGACGCCATCCGCCGCCACGATGACGGCTTCGCCATTGCCGAGATAGACTTCAAGCTCCGCGGCGCCGGCGACGTGCTCGGCACCCAACAATCCGGCCTGCCGCCGTTCCGTCTGGTCTCGCCCGAGGCCCACGCCGACATGCTCGGTTCAGCTGACAAGGAAGCGCGGCTGGCGGTCGAACGCGATCCCGACCTTAAAACGCCCCGTGGCGAAGCTGTTCGGCTCGTGCTTTCAGTCTTCGGCTACGCCGACGCGGCAGAGTTGGCGCGTTCTGGCTGACAGCTGGCGTTTGGACTTGCCTTTTGAACCCGGCCCACTTCTTAGAGACTGTTGTGACGACATTAGACCAGACCAGCGGGACGCCGGGTCGCGCGCGCGCGAACCCGCCCATCTCCTGCTACATCCGCGCCAAGAACGAAGAGCGCTTGATCGCAGAGGTGATCAAGGCGGCGCTCCAGGTGGCCGATGAGGTCGTCGTTATTGATAGCGGCTCAACCGATCGAACCATTCCCCTCAGCGAAGCCGCCGGCGCGCGCGTGGCGCCCTCGCCCTGGCTTGGCGGCGGCAAGCAGAAGCGGCTGGGCGAAGACGCCACCAAGCACAATTGGCTCCTCGACCTCGACGCCGACGAAATCGTCACACCAGAACTCGCCGAGGAAATCCGCGCCCTTTTTGCAGACGGCAAAGAGCCGCCCCACAGCGTTTATCAATTCGAGCTGGTCACCAAGCCGCCGGTGGGCGAGCCTTGGTGGAATGCGAACGTGGTGAAACGCAACCGCTTCTACGATCGTCGGCAAATTCGCGCGCGCGATCATGCCGGCTGGGATCAGCTCGAAATCCCGCCCGACATGAAGGTCGGCAAGTTCAAGCACAAGATCCTGCACGTCTCCTTCACCGGCCTCGAACAGCTGCAGGACAAGTTCAACAAGACCTCGTCCTCGCGCGCCAACAACGCCGAGCTCAAATCGTTCTGGTATGTGGCGCTACGGCTCCTCTTCGCGCGCCCGTTTTATTTCCTGAACCATTACGTCCGCCGCGGCCTCTGGCGCGAAGGCTGGTACGGGTTCGCCGTCGCCAACATCGCCGCGCACGGGCGCTGGCTCAAAGACGCCAAGATGCTCGAAATCTATCTACGACGGCGCGACGATGCGAAGTCGGGCGAGGACCGGTCGGCCCGCCGTTAGGTCCGTGGAGGGAACAAGCCCGGGTTGCCGGCGCTTTTCCCTTCCAGACGGAACCCTTAAATGACGTCCATGCCTGACCAGACCGCCCCGTCCGGCGAGACGCAGCCGGTGGTCCAAGCTAGCTCCGCAGTGATTGCGGGGGTCAGAGCGCCGGCCAGCGCCAAGGCGGTGTTGCTGGCGCTGCTGCAACTCAAAGGCGGCGCGGCGCACGTAGCGCTTCCAGATGGCCGAGTTTTTGCGTTCGGCGATGGCAGCGACGCTCCAGTCGATTTTCGGATCAAGGACTATCGCTTCGCTCGCCGCGTGCTCGTAAGCGGCGACATTGGTTTCGCTGAAGGGTTCATGGCCGGGGAATGGCAAAGCGCCGACCTCTCGGCGCTTCTCACCCTCCTCGCCGCGAACGTCGAACGTTTCACGCGCCTCCTGGAGGGAGGTCCGATCGGCAAGGCAGCGCATTGGATGCGGCACCTGTCGCGCGCCAACACCAAGCGCGGCGCGCGGCGCAACATTCTCGCCCACTACGATCTCGGCAACCGTTTTTACGAGGCCTGGCTTGACGCCTCAATGACGTACTCTTCCGCCCGCTTCGATGCGAAGGTGCGCGACCTCGAAGCGGCGCAGCGGGCCAAATACAAGGCGCTTGCGGAGCACCTTGAACTCAAGCCCGACGACCACGTGCTTGAGATTGGCTGCGGCTGGGGCGGCTTCGCCGAATTTGCCGCGCGCGAATACGGCGCCCGCGTCACAGGCATCACCATCAGCGACGAGCAGCTCGTCTACGCACGAGCGCGCATGGAGAAGGCGGGGCTTTCCGACCGCGTTGAAATCCGCCGCCAGGATTATCGCGACGTCGAGGGCCAGTTCGACAAGGTCGCATCGATCGAAATGTTCGAAGCTGTGGGCGAGAAATATTGGCCGGCATATTTCGGCAAGATCGCCGCCGTGCTGAAGCCTGGGGGGAAGGCGGGACTACAGATTATAACCATCAGAGATGAGCTGTTCGACGCTTACCGCCGCCGCGCCGATTTCATCCAACGCTATGTCTTCCCTGGCGGCATGCTCGCGAGCATCGATCGCCTCAAGGAAGAAACGGCAAAGGTCGGCCTAGTATGGCGCCAAGCCGAAGCATTTGGCCAATCCTACGCGGAGACACTCGCCGAATGGGCGCGCCGCTTCACCGCAAAGTGGAGCGACATCCGCGCCCTGGGCTTTGACGAGCGCTTCAAGCAGCTCTGGCTGTTCTATCTGAGCTACTGCGAAGCCGGCTTCCGCACCGGCCGCACCAATGTCGTACAGCTGGAGCTGGCGAAGCCAGCTTGAGGCGAATTTAAAATCCGCCGCACTAGGCCGGCGCGGCCTCGAGTTGATAAGCGATCTGCTGGCCGCGCGCGGTAAAATTGCAGCCGACCCAGTGGCCCTGCTCGTCGTACCAGAGATCGACTGTCAGCGTGCCTCGAACGCGCACGCGATCGGCCTGGACGTTCCGCCGGTTAATTCGAATCGTCTCGCGGCCCATATCGGTGACGCGCACGCGCATAGGCGCTCCCGTTTGCGTGTCGATCATCGTCACCGATCCGGCTCGCGGGCGCGTCCACCACGATGTCGGCGCCGCCTCGCGTGGAAACACGTGCGACGCGGCGCCTGCGGTTACGCGCAGGCGGCCATCCACGGCCTGCCCGCGCACCTCAGTCCGACGCCCGTCTTTCAGCGTCGAGCAGTTGAGCGAGGCGAGCGAGCCGTTCGCCCATGTCTCGGTGCACGTCTGCTCCAGCCGGTAGGCCGTGATCGGCCCAAAGTTTGCCCGCAGCGCCACGCGGCTCTCGACACGCATGCTGGCGTCGCTGCCGCTGACATTGATCGTGTGCCGTCCGAACGGCTGGCCGTTGCGGGTGACATCGAACGCTGTCCGCCCGGTCGTCGCGGCCGACGCCACGCCGGAAAGCACCAGGGCGGCAAGCGCAGCCAAGGCCAAGGGCCGCATGCGATCTCCTTTCACCCCCGCTACGTATGGTCAAGGCGAGGGATCATGTCTGTGACTTGGGCGTCAATTTGGCGCCGCGGTTGAAGCGCTGCTTTGAGCGGCCTAGCGTCGGTACATGACCGATCCGCTCGTATCCCCCGCCTGGCTCGCCGAACGCCTCGACTCCCCTGACCTCCGCATCATCGATGCGACCTGGTTCATGCCGAACGACCCTCGCGACGCGAAGGCGCTGTTTGCGGAACGCCGCATTCCAGGCGCCGTCTTCTTCGACATCGACGAGATCGCCGACACCGACTCCGATCTTCCGCACATGCTGCCTTCGCCGGAGAAATTCGCTTCGCGCATGAAGAAGCTCGGCATCGGCGATGGCGCCCGCGTCGTCGTCTACGACAATCACGGGCTCATGAGCGCGGCACGCGTCTGGTGGACGTTCCGCGTATTTGGCCACGAGGACGTGGCCGTCTTGGACGGCGGCTTTCCAGCCTGGGAACGAGCCAGCTACCCGATCGAGACCGGGCCGCCGCGCCCGCGCATGGAACGCCATTTCACCGCCCGCCTGCGCAGCGATTTGGTCCGCGACCTTTCCGATGTGCAGCGCGCCATCGATGCCGGCCGCACGCCGATCCTTGATGCTCGCTCCGGCCCCCGCTTCCGCGGCGAAGCACCGGAACCGCGTGCCGGCTTAAAAAGCGGCCACATGCCCAGCGCGCACAATGTGCCCTTTCAATCGCTGCTGGAAGCCGACGGGACGATGCAATCCGCTGAAGAACTGCGGCAGGTGTTCGATGGCATTGGGCTCAACGCGAACTCCGCGCCGATCTGCAGCTGCGGCTCCGGCATCACGGCTGCGGTGATTGCGCTTGCTCTCGCGCGCGCGGGGCGCTGGGATGCCGCTGTCTATGACGGGTCGTGGGCTGAATGGGGCGGCCGCGACGACACTGCAATCGTCACCGGCGCTTAGCGGATGGCGGAAGAGCAGCACCTAAGCGCCGCCGAACGACAAGCCCTGCTGCGGTCGGTGGCTGTGCTCGCGAGACTCCCCGATGGCGATTTGGAGCGGCTAGCGCGGGACTCGAAGTGCGTCGCAGTCAAGAAGGGTGACGAGCTGCTTTCTCATCTCACCACATCGACACAAGTCTATTTCCTCATTCGCGGCGCGTTTCGCGCCCAGATGACCACAGCGTACGGTAAGACTGTGGCCATCAGAAAACTGCACGCCGGCGCCCATATCGGCGAAATCGCTGCGCTCACGGGATCGCCACGTTCGGTCAGTGTCGTGGCTGAGACCGACGGCCTGATCGTCGAGTCCTCTGCCGAGGCGTTTCGAAGCTTGATGCAGCGAAACGCCGTTTTCGCCGAAGAGATCGCCGCCTCCCTGGCCCGCAACGTAGTGTTGCTGACAGACCGCCTGTTCGAGCTGGCGGCGCTTGAAGTGCGCTTCCGGCTCTATGCCGAACTGTTGCGCCTCGCGCGCCACGGCGAGGCAAACGATGGCGGAATTCTGATCAAGGACGCGCCTACGCACGAGATGATCGCCGCCGCGATCGGCGCGCAGCGCGAGGCAGTCACCCGCGAGATGCGTGTCCTCTCCACAGAAAGCCTGGTCACGCAAAGCAAGCGAGAGATCCTCATCCTCGACGTTGAAAAGCTCCAAGAAATGGTGCGCCGGCGGGCGGGCGTCACCGCGACGCAGATCCTCGATTGGGAGTTCTGACGGCCTCGCTAGAGTCGTAGCCAAGCGAGCTCCGCTGCATCGATGATGTCTTGGACGGCTGTCTCCGGCGACGGCTGCTGGCTCCCACTGATCGGTGCGCGCGGAAGTGTGGCCAGTAAGGCGTCGTATTCGGATTGGCGCGGACCCAGATCGGCCCCCGCCAGAACCATGGCCAATTGTTCGGCCCGCTCAAGATTCCCGGTCTCGGCTTCCAGGCGCGCAAGGTCGAGCAAGCAGCGTATGACCAGCGGCCGTGCGGCAAGGTCGAGCGCGATCCGCATCGCCTGGATGTAGCGCGTCTTAGCTTTGTCGCCGTATCCCTGCCGGCGCATATCGTTACCGATCGCCAGCAGGGCCTCGGTTTTGTGGCGCTGATCGCCGATTTGAATGGCGCAAGCCAGCGCCTCGCGGTGATAGCGCAACGCGCCGCCGAAGTCGCCCATCTCCGTGCAAAGCCCGCCTAGCTTCGTCAAGACGCGCGCTCGATGCTGAGGATGCTGAACCTCAGCTTCAATTTCCAAGCACTTTGAATAGCTCGCCTTGGCGTCGTCTGTTCTTCCCTCACGCAACGCCAGATCGCCCGCCAGAAACTGAACGATCATCAATCCGCTTCTGTTTCCAATCCGCTCGCAGCGGCGGAAGCTCTCTCTGATCATCTCTCGGGCATTCTCCGCATCGTCGCAGAGCAGGTGCAAGATGGCGAGCGACGCCGTCGTGTAAGAACAGCCGATATGATCCTCGTGTGCTCGACGGATTTCTAAGGCTGCCTCGTACTGGGCGCGCGCCGTGTCGAACTGTCCGCGTGCGTGCGCGATGAGCCCTAAGGCTTGGTGCGCATGGGCGCGCGCTAGCTGCGGGCATTCGTCGGTTTCGATCGCCTTTTGCGCGGCGGCCGCCGCTTGGTCCAGTTCGCCCTGCTGGACCAGGCAATTGGCCAAAAGACAGGCAAAATACGCGTCAATGCTCGGATCGCCGGCATCTTGTTCGAAGAAGCCGGCGGCGTCGCGGTAGCGCGCGCGTAGAACTAGCGAATAGAACAACGGCTCCGCTACGCCTTGGATCTTCTTCCATGCGCGCTTGTCGATGGCATGCCGCCAGGCGGCGAGAATGTTGGCGGCTTCGCGCTCCAGGCGATCGAGCACGATGCGTTGCCCAGCCGCCGCCGCCGACGCAAACTCTGTTCTGACGTAATCGAAATAGTAGTCGGCGTGCCGGACCCGCGCGTTGGTCTCTTCACCCGTCTCGGCAAGGCGCTCTATGGCGTAATCCCGCACGAGAGCGTGCATGACGAACCGCCTATGATCGCACTTTTCGATGAGACCCTTCTGCTCAAGCGTCCTCAGCGTGCCCACATCCACGCCGCTGGCTCGCTCCACCGCCATGGCATCGAAACCGCCGCAAAACACCGACAGCCGCGCCAAACCGCGCCGCTCCGACTCAGAGAGCAAGGACCATGACCCCTCGAAGACGCGCCTCAAGCTGTGGTGGCGTTCGGGAAAGTTCAAGTCGGAGGCTCGCAGGAAATCCAAATCGCCGTGCACGCGATCGAGGATCTGTGCGATCGAGAGCACTGAACACCATTGCGCAGCAAGCCGCAGCGCAAGTGGAGATCCGTTCAGCAGATCGCATAACTCGCGGAATGCCTCGTACTCGGACTCCGTCAATTCGAAATCCGCGCGCCCCGCTCGTGCTTCATGCGTAAAAAGTTGAAACGCTGGAGAGGTCTGTACCTCGGCTGGCCGGCAGCCGGGCGAAGGAAAACCCGTGACCCGATAGAGTGTCTCGCCGGATATGGAGAGCGGCGCGCGCGATGTCGTGAGCACAATCATGCTCTCGCAACGAGTCCCTAGATTTGAAACGAACGCGGCCGCTTCGGCGATGACCGCATCGGCGTTGTCGAGGATGAGCAGTCCCTGTTTGTCGCGCAGATGCGCGAGCAGCTGTTCCGCCGGCGGCGCCGCACCGTGCATGGGAAAGCGCAACGCGCGCGCGACGGCGGCGATCAATTCCGGACCATTTGACGTTGCATCCAAAGGCGCAAACCAAACCGCGCAGCTTTCGCTCGCGGCCGCTCCGACCCGCGCGGCCAGGCGTGTCTTTCCATTGCCGCCCGGACCCACCAGGGTGATCACACGCGTCTCGGTCTTATCGAGCAACCGCGCCAGTTCTTCACACTCAGTTTGGCGTCCGAAGAAGGGCGTCGGAAACCCTGTGGCTGGCGAGCCGGAAGCCGCGCTCAATCGCAGCGGCGGAAACTCTGTTCGCTCCATCTCCGGATGCGCCAAGCTGAACAGGCGCAATGGTTCTTCTATGTCTTTGAGGTGTGACAACCCGAGGTCCGTCAGCCACGCCGCGTCGGGCAACGCATAGGCCTCAGCCGCATCTTTGCTGACGACAATCTGGCCGCCGCAACCGCTCGCGGTCATTCGCGCAGCGCGATTGACCGCGACTTGATCCTCTCCCGCATGCACGCCAATGCGTACGCCGAGCCCGCCGATTGCGGTCCAATCCTCGCGCTGCATCGCGAGCTGGATCGCCAGCGCACAGCCCAGCGGATCGCCTCCGTTGAAGACCGCAAACACCCCATCCCCGGCGCGATCTTTGACGAGGCCTCCGTGGCTCTGCACAAGCCCATCGATGATTTGGTCGTGCAGCGCGACGGCGTGCTGCATCGCAATTGGCGACCGCTCCCAACGCTCGGTGCTGCCATCCATGTCAGTGAAGAGATAGCCTAAACGTCCGTCGTCCATGCGCTCGTCCATAACGCGAGGCCGAACCTTCGGCCAAATCCGCTCGCGTGGCGACCCCGGCGTGACTCGAACACGCAACCGTCCGCTTAGAAGGCGGATGCTCTATCCAGTTGAGCTACGGGGTCAGCAACGGCAGTAGGCAGTAGGCAATAGGCAGTAGGCAGTGGGGGTCAAGCCGGGATGCGGCATGACCTTCGCTGCGTCCCTATTGCCCACCGCCTTCTAATGCGACCAGGGTTCGCGGCGGCGGAAGGCGAAGTTGTCGCTGTAGGAGCGGATCTGCCGCTTGGCCTCGGGCGCGTCGATCACCTGGTGGGGAATGCCGTTTGCGCGCGCGAACTCGATCGCCGCTTCCTTGCTGTCGAAATCGATGCGCACCTGGCCGTTGGGATCGGCGCCGCTGATCCAGCCCATAAGCGCGTCGGGTCTCGGGGCGTCCGCCAGCACGAACTCCAGCCGCCACTTCTTGGTGGCCGCTTTGCCTGATTGCATCGCGTTCTTCGCCGGGCGGTAGATTCTCGCCAGCATGGCCTGCCTTTTTCGCACGGGGCTACACGCAGACGGCCCAATTGAAAAGGGCGGCCTCTAGGGCCGCCCTTCCGCATTCGCCTAACCGGCCTAGGCAATCGCTTCTTTCAGTGCCTTGCCCGGGCGGAATTTCGGGCGCTTGCCCGCAGGCACCAGGACCTCCTCGCCGGTCTGCGGGTTTCGCGCCTTGCGCTCCTTGGTCTCAGAAACCAGGAACACGCCGAACTGCGGCAGGCGCACTTCGTCGCCGCGTTTCAGCGCGGTCGTCAGCGATTCAAACACGGCGTTGACGACTTCTTCGCCGCGTTGCTTGGACTCGCCAATGCGATCGGACACGTCGGCAACGAATTCTGCTTTGTTCATGTGGTGAGCCCCTATCCCGCTTTGTGGGTCAAGCGCGCCGATTCCGGCTGCATCGACGCGGACGCTAGGGGCATTTCTCCCATGCGCCAAGCAAAACACTGGATTATTGCGGTGCGAAAACGGCTTGGGGCGCCGGCGTCGCGCCCCCTAATGGGGACGCACGCCTGCTCCTTCATCACCGCCGCCTTCGTTCCGGCGCGTCTCGGCGAGTTCGTCCTCTTCGCTCCACTCGACCGGCGTCAGCGGGCGCGTCAGCGCGCGCTGCAGCACTTCATCGACGGTCGCAACCGGCACGATCTCAAGTCCCGACTTCACGTTGTCCGGAATCTCAACCAGATCCTTCTCGTTGTCCTTCGGAATCAGCACGGTTTTCACGCCGCCCCTCAGCGCCGCGAGCAGCTTCTCCTTCAGGCCGCCAATCGGCAACACGCGTCCGCGCAACGTGATCTCGCCGGTCATGGCGATGTCCTTGCGGATCGGGTTGCTGGTCAGTACCGAGACAATCGCCGTCGCCATCGCGACGCCGGCCGACGGGCCGTCCTTCGGCGTCGCGCCTTCCGGCACGTGAACGTGGATGTCGCGCGTGCGAAACACCGGCGGCTTCACGCCGTACTGGATCGCGCGTGAACGCACGAACGAGGAGGCGGCCGAGATCGATTCCTTCATCACGTCCTTCAAGTTGCCCGTGACGGTCATGGCGCCCTTTCCCGGCATGGCGACCGCTTCAATCGTCAACAGATCGCCGCCGACTTCGGTCCAGGCCAAGCCGGTGATGACACCGACGCGATCTTCCAAATCGGTTTCGCCGAAACGGAATTTCCAGACGCCGGCGTAGTCGGGCAGGTTCTCCGCATTGATCTCGACCTTCTCGGACTTCTTCTGCTCCAACTCACGAACTGCCTTGCGCGCCAAATTGCCGATCTCGCGTTCGAGTGAGCGCACGCCCGCTTCGCGCGTGTAGCGGCGGATCAGATCGCGCAGCGCATCTTCCGAAACGGTGAACTCCGACTTCTTCAAGCCGTTGTTCTCGTACTGCTTGGGCAGCAGGTGGCGCTTGGCGATCTCGAGCTTCTCATCCTCGGTGTAGCCGGGAATGCGGATGATCTCCATGCGGTCCAGCAACGGCTGGGGCATGTTGAGGCTGTTGGCCGTGGTGATGAACAGCACGTCGCTCAGATCGTAGTCCACTTCGAGGTAGTGGTCGTTGAAGGTCGAGTTTTGCTCGGGGTCCAGCACTTCAAGCAGGGCCGCCGATGGATCGCCGCGATAGTCGGCGCCCAATTTGTCGATTTCATCCAGGAGGAAGAGTGGATTGGAGCTCTTCGCCTTCTTCATCGACTGAATCACGCGCCCCGGCATCGAGCCGATGTACGTGCGACGGTGGCCGCGGATTTCGGCTTCGTCCCGGACGCCGCCGAGCGACATGCGCACGAAGTCACGCCCCGTGGCGCGTGCGATCGACTTGCCGAGCGAGGTTTTGCCAACGCCGGGCGGGCCAACGAGGCAGAGGATGGGCCCGCGCAACTTGTTCGTGCGCGCTTGCACGGCGAGGTATTCGAGAATTCGGTCTTTGACCTTGTCGAGCCCGTAGTGATCCTCGTCCAGCACCTGCTGGGCGGCGTCGATGTCCTTCTTGATCTTTTTCTTCACGCCCCAGGGCAACGACAGCAGCCAATCGAGATAGTTGCGTACAACCGTCGATTCCGCGCTCATCGGCGACATCTGCCTAAGCTTCTTCAGCTCGGCTTCCGCCTTCGTGCGCGCCTCCTTGGACAGCTTGGTGGCCTTGATCCGGTTTTCGAGCTCAGCGATGTCTTCGCGGCCTTCGTCGCCGTCTCCCAGCTCGCGCTGGATCGCCTTCATCTGCTCGTTCAGGTAGTATTCGCGTTGCGTCTTCTCCATTTGCCGCTTCACGCGATTGCGAATCTTGCGCTCCACTTGGAGCATGCCGACCTCGCCCTCGATCAGCGATAGGATGCGCTCCAGCCGTTGCGGCACGTCGGCGAGTTCGAGCAACGCCTGCTTGTCGGGAATCTTCACGCTCAGATGCGCGGCGACAGAGTCCGCGAGCCGCGAGGGCTCCGTGATCTGGCTGATCGCTTGCTGCACTTCCGGCTGCGTCTTGCGCGAGAGCTTAGTGTAGTTGTCCCACTGATCGATGACCGCACGCGCAACCGCCCGCGCTTCGGACGTGTCGGCATTCTCGTCGGGCAGTTCTTCGGCCTCGGCCTCGAAGAAACTCTCGTTCTCACGGAAATTGGTAATCTTCGCGCGATAGCCGCCTTCGACCAGCACGCGGACTGTACCGTCGGGCAGCTTCAGCAATTGCACTACCGTCGCCACGGTGCCGACGGTGAAGATGCGATCGGTCGACGGCTCGTCCTCCGAGGCATCCATCTGCGCGGCGAGCAAGATCTGCTTGTCCTTGCGCATCACTTCGTCGAGCGCGCGCACCGACTTCTCGCGGCCCACAAACAGCGGCGCCGCCATCTTCGGATATACGACGATGTCCCGGAGAGGCAGGACGGGGAAAACACGGCTCTCGGCCATTCAGTGCTCCTTCGCCGGGTCGCGCGTCTGAAAGCAGCCCACGCGCACAGCATTAACGAACGAAAATGTGGAAGCGTTCGGGGGCCGCTTCAAGTGCTGGCTAGACAGGTCCATGTGGAACGCGATGCGGTGCAAAGTTCCGTGCGCGCTTTGGCGCACAGAACCGGACGATTCGTCCTAACGTTCAGTTTGGATTCAGCCTGTGGCGCCGGCGCCGTCGCGCCGTTCCGAATAGATTTGAAGCGGCTTGGCCCGGCCTTCCACAACGTCAGCCGAAACGACCACTTCTTCCACGCCGCGCATCGACGGCAGCTCGAACATGGTATCGAGCAAAATGCTTTCGAGGATGGAACGCAGGCCGCGTGCGCCCGTCTTGCGAGCGATGGCCTTGCGGGCTATGGAGCGCAGCGACTCTTCCGGGAACGAGAGCTTCACGTTCTCCATTTCGAACATGCGCTGATACTGCTTCACCAGCGCGTTCTTGGGCTCGGTGAGGATCGTCACCAGCGCCGGTTCGTCGAGATCTTCCAGCGTCGCCAGCACCGGCAGACGGCCGACGAATTCCGGGATCAGGCCGAACTTCAAGAGATCGTCCGGTTCAACCTCGCGCAGAATCTCGCCGGTGCGGCGGTCCTCTTCGTCGCGCACCGCCGCGCCAAAGCCGATCGAGGAACCTCTGCCGCGCTGGCTGATGATCTTCTCCAGGCCAGCGAAGGCGCCGCCGCAAATGAACAGGATGTTCGTGGTGTCGACCTGCAGGAATTCTTGTTGTGGATGCTTGCGCCCGCCCTGTGGAGGTACGGAAGCAACCGTGCCTTCCATGATCTTCAAGAGCGCCTGTTGCACACCTTCGCCGGAGACGTCGCGGGTGATCGACGGATTGTCGCTCTTGCGCGAAATCTTGTCGACTTCATCGATGTAGACGATGCCGCGCTGCGCGCGCTCGACGTTGTAGTCAGCCGCTTGAAGCAGCTTCAAAATGATGTTTTCGACGTCTTCGCCGACGTAGCCGGCCTCGGTCAGCGTCGTCGCGTCCGCCATCGTAAACGGCACGTCGATGATGCGCGCCAGCGTCTGCGCCAGCAGCGTCTTGCCGCAGCCGGTCGGGCCGATCAGCAGGATGTTCGACTTGGCCAGCTCAACGTCCGCGTTCTTTGCGGCGTGGTTCAGGCGCTTGTAGTGGTTGTGGACCGCCACCGAGAGCACGCGCTTGGCGTGGTCCTGGCCCACGACGTAATCGTCGAGAACGCCCTTGATCTCCTTTGGAGAGGGCACGCCCTCCTTCGACTTGACCAGCGAGGTTTTGTGCTCCTCGCGGATAATGTCCATGCAAAGTTCGACGCATTCATCGCAAATGAACACGGTCGGTCCGGCGATGAGCTTCCGGACCTCGTGCTGGCTCTTGCCGCAGAACGAGCAATAGAGAGTGTTCTTGGACTCTCCGCTGGTCGTTGCTTTGCTCATACGCGATCCTTCGAGGGGCGGACTTTGACCATAGGCCTAGCGGGTGAAAGCGGCGGGGTGATGGCTCCCGATAACTCCCCTGCTAACAGATGGTTGACCACGATCCCTTTCAAAAACGTTGCAACCCGGCGGCCCGGCTTGGCAATTCGATCATAGCAAGGTTGGGGCCGCAAGCCGCCCAGGCATCTGTCCGACACCGCCCACCCAGCGAATCATTGGCCGTCTAGGAGCAAAATCGCTGCTCATAAACCACTAAAGGGCAGCTGCTTCGCCCGTAAGTGGGTCCGGGCACTCCACCCTTCAAGCCGGATCGGGTCAGTTCTCAGGTCTGGCACAGGAAGCCCTCAATCAAGGCTCTGTGGGTCTACGGGCCTTGTGGGCCGTCCGGATAGGCGTGCAGCCCGACGGTCGGTCGCAAAACAGGTTCAGGATGCCGAGGCGCCCCCAAGCTCGCTCAGT
The DNA here is from genome assembly GCA_052387215.1 of Caulobacteraceae bacterium. Taxonomy (GTDB): domain Bacteria; phylum Pseudomonadota; class Alphaproteobacteria; order Caulobacterales; family Aquidulcibacteraceae; genus Vitreimonas. The sequence goes on along the minus strand of JBQTJK010000142.1, from coordinate 10,893 downwards.
CAGGCTGGGCTAGCGGACGGTGCTGATCCCGGACTCACCGAGCCGCTACGTAGCGCTGAAGCCCGCGCCTTCCAGCAGCTCGCGCTTCTCGTAAACCCGATCGACAATGCCGAACTGGCGCGCCTCTTCAGCGGTCATGAAGTGGTCCCGGTCCAGGGTTCGTTCGACGCGCTCCAGCGGCTGGCCGGTATGCTTTACGTAGATTTCGTTGAGGCGCCGCTTGGTGTGCAGAATGTCCTCGGCGTGGCGCTCGATATCCGAGGCCGGGCCGCGGTAGCCGCCTGATGGCTGGTGGACCATGACGCGCGCGTTGGGAAGGCAAATGCGCAAACCCTTCTCCCCAGCCGCCAAGAGCAAGGCGCCCATCGAGGCGGCCATCCCCACGCACACCGTCGAGACCGGACTGCGGATGTATTGCATGGTGTCGTAGATCGCGAGCCCGGAGTGCACGTAGCCGCCGGGGCTGTTCACGTACATGGCGATCTCGCGCTTGGGGTTCTCCGACTCCAGAAAAAGGAGCTGCGCAGTCACCAACGCCGCAATGCCATCGTCCACGCCGCCGGTGACGAAAATGATCCGCTCCTTCAGGAGGCGCGAGAAAATGTCGAACGCGCGTTCGCCCCGGCTGGTCTGTTCGACCACCATCGGAACGAGATTGGCGTAGGTGGCGATGGGATCGAACGATTTCATGGGGACCTTTCGGAGCGGCCGGAATCGAGGGTCCCGGCGCGCTTCATATTTGACGCTTGCACGCGCCCCGCAAGCCCCAACTACTGCGCCAAGGCTTAATGGTCAGTCTTCCGCCTTCGCCGCCTTGGTTTTCTTGGTTTTCTTGGGCGCGGGCGCCGGCGGGTCATCTTCAGCGAAGAGCTCCTCGCGGGTCACGGTCTGGTTCGTGACGGTGATGAGTTCCATCATGTAGTCGACGACCTTCTCCTCATAGAGCGGTGCGCGCACCTGGGCGACCAGCTGCGGATTGCGCCGGTAGGTCTCGAACACCTGTTGTTCCTGACCGGGGAAGTTGCGGGCCTGCACAGCTATGGCGCGGCCCACTTCCTCATCCGAAACCTCAAGCTTGTGTCGCCGGCCGATCTCCGCCAGCAGTAGGCCCAAGCGCACGCGGCGCTCGGCAATGTCGCGATACTCCTTCTTTAGTTCGTCGTCGGACTTGCCGTCATCCGAAGGATCGAGACGGCCCTGGGCGCGGTCTTGCTCGATCTGGCGCCAGATCTGATTGAACTCGGCGTCGACCATCCGCGGCGGCAGGTCGAAATCGTGCGCGACATCGAGTTGATCGAACAGCTGGCGTTTCGCCTTCGCGCGCGATTGCTGCCCGTGATCGTTTTCGATGCGCTGCTTCAGCGCGTCTTTGACGGCGTTCAGGCTGTCGAAACCGAGCTGCGTGGCCCACGCATCGTCGGGATCGCCCTCCTTGGGGCCACGCACGGTTTTCACCTTGGTCTCGAACTCGGCCGCTCTGCCCTTCAGCGACGCGACCGGATAGTCGTCCGGGAACGTCACTTTCAGCGTGCGCTCATCGCCGGCCTTGGCGCCGATCAGTTGTTCTTCAAAGCCCGGAATGAATTGCTTGGAGCCGATGATGATTTGCGCGTCCGTCGCGCTGCCGCCTTCGAACGCTTCGCCTTCAATGCGGCCGGTGAAGTCCACGACCACCTGATCGCCATCCTTGGCCGCACCCTTCTTCTCTTCGAAGCCGCGTTGCGCCTTCGCCAGCTCATTCAATGCTTCATTGACCTGTTCGTCCGTCACCGGTGCGGTGGGACGCGCGATCTTGATCGTCTTCAGATCGATCGGCTCGAAATCCGGCATGACTTCGAGCGACAGCTCAAACTGCAAGTCCTCCGAGCCGGCCATGACCTTGCTGAGGTCGCTCTTCAGATCAAGCGACGGCTCGGAAGCGGGGCGCACGTTGGCAAGGCCTTCCCTCGTCGACTTTTGCACGGTCTCATTGATGATGTCCTGCATCATCCCCGGCCCATAGACCTTGCGGATGTGACTGGCTGGCACCTTTCCCGGGCGAAAGCCGTTTATGCGCATCCGCGGCTGCACTTCCGCGATCTTGGCGTTGAGCTTCTGTTGCAGTTCGGCGGCCGGGACGACGACATCGTAAACGCGCAGGAGACCTTCTGAACGGCGCTCGGTGAGCTGCATAAGTGAGGCTTTCGGCATTGCGCGCCGGGGCTGCAAATCCTTTGCCGCGACGCTGAATTCAGGAAAGGCGGGCTTATGGCATGGGCCAATCCGGGTGTCCACGCGGCCGAGCGGGCGTGTGGACGCAGCCGGCGCCTGCCCGTAAAGGGAGGGTTGTCCAGCGGACGTGGCGGAACTGGCAGACGCACTGGATTTAGGTTCCAGCGCCGCAAGGCGTGCGGGTTCGACTCCCGCCGTCCGCACCATCCTACGCTCGCGAAGCGCGAGTAGGATGTCCTCCGAAGCCTTGGCGAAGGAGGACTTCGCATCCGGCCTGCGAGCTTCGGATGGCTGACGCCAGCCTAATTCCAGCCGCTCGACGAGGCCTCCGCCGCGACTTCGTTCGTGGGCCGCGCAATCAAGCCGTTTTGGGTGATGCGCACCTCATAGCGGGCGCCTTCGGCCATCGGCATGTAAGCGCCCGAGCCGTAGAGCGTGTCCACTAGCGGGGCGTAGCGGCTGTATTCGCGAGCCAACGGCCACAGGTCTATGCCGGACTGCCGCGTTGGGCGGATGTCGTAGGCGCTGCGCTCGGCGTTCAGCTCTTGCTGCGTATCGGAGTAGCGGCCCGAAAAGCGGTCAAGCCGGTATTGTGAATCGAGACCCAGCACGTTGGCCCATGGTTTCCAGCGCAGCACGCGCGCTTCCATGCGCCATTCGTCACCATGGACTTCAAAGGTGCGCGTTATGCCGTCGGGATCCTGTTCGTTCGGCGGCTCGGTCACGACCGCCTCGAAGAGTTGGGGTCCTTTCTGCGTCAACTCGATGGTGGCGACCGGCCGCTCATAGGTGAGCCGGTGGTAAGTCTGAATATTGAGGCCGAGGAGGCCAACAAGCGCGCCGATTCCCAGGAAGAGCGCGCCACCGAGAACCCCCCGGCCGCCCTTGAACGGCCGGCCTCGGAACATCCAGCCGAGACCGCTCAGCGCAAACGCCAGACCGATCACGGCTACGAAGCCAGGGATGACCCACCACCACCATGCCATTCTTCTTCCCCCTCGAGGAGCGCGTGTCCCGCGCCAAGGGTTAACGCAAAAACTGGGTCCGAAATAGGTATGATCAACCGCGGGGCGTGCGAGCTAGCGTCGGCGGTGCTAATTCCTTGAATATATGAGGCAAAAGATCGGGGAGATCATCCGCCGTCAGCCCTGGCCCGAAGCCTTCCCCCGCCCGGCCGTGTAGCCAGGCGCCCGTTGCGGCGGCTTCGAAGCTCTCCATCCCCTGGGCGATCAGCGCCGCGATCAGTCCAGCCAGCACGTCCCCTGCGCCCGCCGTCGCCAGAAACGGCGTGCCTGTGGTGTTGACGATCGCGCGCCCGTCCGGGGCGGCAATCACGGTCGATGCGCCTTTGAGTAGTACAACACTTCTTGCATACGCCGCCGCCGCGCGGGCCGCTTCAATCGGATGAGCGGAACTGCTCCAGATGCCCGGGAACGCCCGCCGGAATTCGCCGACGTGCGGCGTCAGCACATCGCGCCCATCCAGTCCATGCGTGAGCGGCGCCAGCAAAGTGATCGCATCCGCATCCAGCACCAGGGGACAACGCGGCTTCGCGTTCATCGCCGCGAGCAACAGCTTGTAGTGCACATCGCTAGTTCCGAATGCAGGCCCGATCACCATCGCCTGCACAGTGCGCGCTGCTTCGGCGAACGCCGCCTCATCTCCCGCTTCGCGCAGCATGATCGCGGTCAAGTGCGCGGCGTTGTCGGCGAGCGCATCGGCCGGACTCAGCACCGTCACCAGCCCCGCGCCTCCGCGCAGCGCCGCGCGAGCCGAAAGACGCGCCGCGCCCGTGCTCGAACGTCCCCCGCTCGCCACCATGACATGCCCGCGCTCGTGCTTGTGCGCGTCCGCTTCCGGCCATGGCAGCGACCACAGCGACGGATCGTTCTCGAACAGCCTCACCCTCTGCGCCGCAACGACGGCTTCGGGCGCGCCAATGTCAGCCACAACGACTTCGCCGCACCAGGCGCGGCCTGGCATCAGCACGTGCGCCGGCTTCTTGCGCACGAACGTCACCGTCAATGCCGCTTCGAAACACACATCTCCCAACGGATTTCCGTTATCGCCATTGACGCCGCTGGGCACGTCGACCGCGACCACGCGCGCGGCCGGCAGCATCACCGCAAGCCGCGCCGCCTCGCCCTCGAGCGGCCGCGACAGACCAGCGCCGAACAGCGCATCGACGAAGAGCTCCGCCTCGCGCTTGACCTGGCCGAGCGGAAGAACCTCGCCTGTCCATCCCCGCGCAGCATCCTCGGCATCGCCCTTCAGCCCCACTCGCGGCGCCAGCGTCTCGACCCAAACCGGCCAGCCCATGTCGCGCAACACGCGCGCCGCGACCCAGCCGTCGCCGCCATTAGCGCCAGGTCCGCAAAGTACGGCTGTCGGCTGCTGCGCGAAGCGCCGCACGATCGCCTCCGCCACCGCGCGCCCCGCGTTCTCCATCAGCGTGCGGGCGGCAACGCCCGCTTCCGCGCTCGCCGCATCGATCGCGCGCATCTGCTCAACGGTGATGATCTCGCGGCTCATCGCACGTCGTCCTCAACCATGCTCGCGCCCAAACGGACAAGCTCGATCGCACCGTTGCTCACCTCGAATTCGGTGATCGAGCCGTAGCCTGGGAAACACACAATCGTAGCGGCGCTGCGCGTGGCCACGCTGGCGAGCGCGTTAATTGCGATGAAATGCGAGAACACCGCGGTATCCTGTTTCAGCTCCAACATCGCGGCCACGACGCTGTCACGCCACGCACAAAGCGAAGCGTCGAGGCTGTTCCACTGCCGCCGCACCGCCCGCTGGTCCCACGGAAAGTTCTCTCGCAACCACGCACGCCGATCCGTCACGCCTGCAGGCGCCACGACCTCGCTCACACGTGGATCGATCCGCGCCGCCGATCGCGCGCGCACCTCAAACGGCGCAGCCGTCTCACGGCAGCGTCTCATCGGCGAGGAAACAACCGCGAGCGGTCCGTACTCAATCAGCCTTACCGCGGCCGCCTCGGCCTGCACGCGCCCCGTTTCGGACAAGACAGGGTCGTCGATGCTCCCGCCCCACGCCGCTTCAGGCTCGCCGTGCCGGATCAGAAACAGTCGGGTCATCTTCAAAACCTTATGCTGGCTCTGCACCGGCGCCAGCCGTTTGATTAGGCAGCGGCGCCGCGAAAACAGGCGCCCGTCGACGCCACTCCAACGCCCGCAGCGCGCTGCCTTCCAGACTCGCCGCCCCGGGTCCAATGAGGGTCGAAATCGCGCCCGCGCCATGTGGATAAAGGGGGATGCTCCGGTGAAGAAGATCGAAGCCATCATCAAGCCGTTCAAACTCGATGACGTCAAAGAGGCGCTCCAGGAGATCGGCCTCCAAGGCATGACCGTCGTTGAGGCCAAGGGCTTCGGCCGCCAGAAGGGCCACACCGAACTCTATCGTGGCGCCGAGTATGTCGTTGATTTTCTGCCGAAGCTGAAGGTCGAGGTCGTCGTCGCCGACGATCAGGTCGACGCGGCGATCGAGGCAATCCAGAAGGCCGCCAAGACCGGCAAGATCGGCGACGGCAAGATTTTCGTTCTCGATGTGCAGAACGTTGTGCGCATCCGCACTGGCGAAACCGGCCCTGCGGCGGTCTGATCGCCTCGAGAGCAACTGATTCTAGGCGTTCGTTGCGGTCCGAGACGCGGCGTTCGTCCCTCCACATCAACCAGAAAGCTCGGGGGAGTTTCCGATGTCAGACGAAGTTCTGAAGCTGATCAAGGACAAGGAAGTCCAGTACGTCGATCTTCGGTTCAACGACCTTCGGGGCAAGATGCAGCACGTCACCTTCGACGTGTCGCTGATCGACAAGGACGTCTTCACCGAAGGCCTCTTGTTCGACGGCTCATCCATCGCCGGGTGGAAAGCGATCAACGAGTCCGACATGGTGATGCGTCCCGATCCCGCAGGCGCGCACATCGATCCGTTCTATCAGCAGACGACGCTGGCGCTGTTCTGCGACATTCTCGAACCGGGCACGCTGCAGCCATATTCGCGCTGCCCGCGCGGCATCGCCAAGCGCGCCGAAGCCTATGTGAAGTCCTCAGGCGCGGGCGATGTGGCGTACTTCGGCCCGGAGGCCGAGTTTTTCGTTTTCGACGACGTGCGCTGGTCAACCGATCCGAACAACACCGGCTATTCGTTCGATTCGACCGAACTGCCGTATAACACCGGCAAGGTCTATGAAGGCGGCAATATGGGCCACCGTCCGGGCCCGAAGGGCGGCTACTTTCCGGTGCCGCCGATCGACAGCCTGCAAGACATGCGTGGCGAGATGCTCGAGATCATGGGCCAGATCGGCCTCAATCCCGAAAAGCACCACCATGAAGTCGCGCCCGCGCAGCATGAGCTTGGCCTCAAGTTCAATACACTGACGCGCATGGCCGACAGCATGAATTTGTACAAGTACATCATCCACCAAGTGGCCGCTTCCTACGGAAAGTCGGCCACGTTCATGCCGAAGCCCTACTTCAAGGACAACGGCTCCGGCATGCACGTGCACATGTCGATCTGGAAGGGCTCGAACAATTTGTTCGCCGGCGATCGCTACGCCGATCTTTCCGAAACCTGCCTCTATTATATCGGCGGCGTCATCAAACACGCTCGCGCGATCAACGCGTTCGCGAACTCAACGACCAACTCGTATAAGCGTCTGGTGCCCGGTTACGAAGCCCCGGTGCTGCTGGCCTACTCGGCGCGCAACCGCTCGGCCTCCTGCCGCATTCCGCACGGCACCGGCGCCAAAGCCAAGCGCGTCGAAGTCCGCTTCCCCGATCCGGCCGGCAATATGTACCTTACCTACGTGGCGCTGCTGATGGCCGGCCTCGACGGCATCGAGAAGAAGATCCATCCGGGCGAGCCGCTCGACAAGAACCTCTACGATCTGCCGCCGGAAGAACTGAATGACGTGCCGACCGTCTGTTCGAGCCTGCGTCAAGCCATGAATGCGCTCGACGCCGACCGCGACTTCCTTATGAAGGGCGGGGTGATGACCGACGATCTGATCGACGCCTACATTGACCTGAAGAAGGAAGAACTCGACCGCATCGAAACCCACCCGCACCCGGTGGAATTCGACATGTACTACAAGGCGTAACACACAAACGTCACACGAAGACCCGCGGGCCGGAGAGCAATCTCCGGCCCGCACTACTTTCTGCCTGGGAACCAATCTGCGCAACCGGCATCTAACGCTCCAGAAGGAACGCGGATGCCGGCAGCCCTGGAGTACGAGGCGCTCAACGACGCTGAACTCGCGTCCCGCGCGTCGGCGCGCGACGGCCAGGCGCTGCGGCTGATCACAGCACGCAACAACCAGCGCCTCTTCCGCGCCGCCTGGAGCGTGCTCAAGAACCGCGCTGACGCGGAAGAGGCGGTGCAAGATGCTTACGTCAAAGCCTTGTCGGGCGCGGCCCCGTTTGCCGGGCAATCGTCGCTTTCCACTTGGCTCACGCGCATAGTCATCAACGAAGCGCTTGCACGCAAACGCGCAGCGCTTCGGCGCAAGCGCTCGCTCGACAAGGCCGATGTCGCTCAGCTTGAGGAGTATCGCAGCTTCATGAGCGCGCCCTTCCGCTCGCCCGAATTCCAGATCGCCCACGCCGAACTGGCGAAGGCGCTTGAAGCCGCCGTCGCCAGATTGCCCGACGATTTCCGCATCGTGCTGGTGTTGCGAGACATCGAGGGCATGAGCGTCGACGACACCGCCGAAGCGCTTGGCGTGGCGCCCGCGACCATCAAGACACGCCACCTGCGCGCCCGCCGGCGCCTGCGCCGCGATCTCGATCCAGATTTCCGCGCCGTCTTCGCCGAGACGCTGCGCTTCGCTGGCGCCGACTGCGAACGTATAACCGCGCGTGCTCTCACCGCGCTCTGCCAAACCTGAGGACGCTGGAGGAAAGCTGATGCTCAACATCGCGCTTGGACTGTTCGTCGTCGCGGCTCTATTCGGGCTCTACCTGGCGAGCCGCATCTTCCGTAACGCGCTGCCGCCGTGGCCGGCCGCGATTCTACACGGCCTGTTTGCGGCTTCCGGCCTGGTTGTCCTGCTCTACGCGGCGATCACGAGTTCGGTCGGCGCGGTGCTGATTGGCGCCGCAGTGCTCCTGGTGATCGCCGCCCTCGGTGGATTCTTCATGCTGACCTTCCATCTGAAGAGGCAGCCTCCGCCCAAGGCGATTGTCGTCATTCATGCCGGCGCCGCCGTGCTTGGCGTCGCCGCCATTCTGGGCGATGTGCTCGGCATGATCTGATGCGTCTGCATCCGCTGCACCCGATCAGCGTGCATGCGCCGGTCGCCTGCATCCTATTCACGCCGCTCGCCGATCTCGGCGCGCATCTGAGCCAGCGCAACGACGCTTGGACGCTGGGCGTCCTCACCAGCGCGGGCGCCGTTATCTTTGGCGTTCTCGCCGCCATGTTCGGCGCGCTCGACTTTGAGCGCGCCCGCGCCAAGGCGCCGCGCACGGTGATCGCCCACGCCTGTGTAATGTTGATCGCAGTGACGTTCTCGGCCGCCAGCCTCATGGGCCGCATAGATCAGCAGTTCGCCATCGCTGCGCCGCCGCCGTTCTGGTCGATCGTCACAAGCGTGGCCTCAGCGCTGGCGATGATGCTCGGCGCCTATCTCGGCGGCGAGCTGGTCTATCGCCACGGCGTCAATGTCAGAGCGGAAAACTAACGTCCCCGCCGGCCCTGACGTGCATTGAAGATGTCGAGCTGAGCCTGGAACGCCGCCCCGCGCGCCTGATTTTCCGCTTGCGCCGAAACATACTCGTTGCGGCGCGCTTCCGTTTGGGCCGCAAGCGCACGCACTTCCGCCGCGCGGCAGTCCATCGTCGTTTGCGTGGTCGTCCGCCACGCTTCAAACCCTGCGACGGCTTCGCGGATCTGCGCTGCAGTCGCTGTCGCACCGTCCGGCGGCGCAGGCACCGCCACAAACGCCGCGCAGGCTGAGGGCGGAATCGGAGGTGCAGGAGTAGCCGGTGTGGTAGTCTCCTGCGCTTGGGCGCACACCGAAAAAGCGGCAAACGCCGCTGCCGCCAAAACCAGTCTCATCCTGTCTGCTCCATGTGCGTCCCAGTCGGGTGGGTTTTAGGGACCTCACCCGAGGCAAGGCAAGCGGGCCAGAGCACAAAGCCCCGGCCCGCCCGCTTCACGTTCGGTTCACCGATCAGAAGTTGAGCGAAGCGCCGAGAGAGACCGCGTCGGTTTCTTCATCGCCTTCCATGCGCGTGAAGTCGGCGCGGACGCCGATGCGCTGGGTCGCTTGCCAACCCAGGCCCACGCCATAGGCCAGTCCGTCGTCATCGGCATCTCCGAGCGGAGTGTCGACTTCAACCGTCTGATAGCCGACCCGGCCGTGCGCGGAGAAGCCCGAGGAACCGATCGGCAGGATGCCGACGGCGTACGCGCCTAACGCGTGATTCAGTTCCACGCCGTCGTCGTCACTGACGCCGAACGTGCCTTCGCCTTCGACGGCGAAGTTCGGGTTCATGCGATAGCCAAGCCGCCCGGTCACGCCACCGACGTCGGCATCACCGACATCGTACTGGGTGTAGGCTGCGCCCGCGTACCAATCAGCGTACGCAGCCGTCGGGACGGCCAACATCGCGGCGGCCGCGACGGCGGCCATCAATGCGAACTTGTTCATGCTTGCTGCTCCTCGTGTCTTAGAGCGGCCCCCGCATGCCGTTGACGGCGTGCAAACGACGTGTGCGCAACGATGTTTCGCCGGGAACTGCCATTTCCCGCCTGCAACGAAACGCCGTGTTCTCAAAGACACTTAATTCCCCCACTACGTGTCATTTACTCCCCGGATACCGAAGCCTGTTCGGTTCCAGCGCACACCCGAGCATTGCTGGGCGCGTGCAAAGCGCCTTAAGGGATGTTCATGGCGCAAGCGCAGAAGAAATCTCCGATGCCCAAAGACGGCGACGACAACCTCTGGGAAAGCGGCCTATTCGGCGAAAGCGAAGCTCCGCCTGCCGCCGCCGGCGCCTACACCGCCAAGGACATCGAAGTCCTCGAAGGACTCGAGCCGGTGCGGAAACGGCCGGGAATGTATATCGGCGGCGTCGATGAGCGCGCGCTGCATCATCTCTTCGCCGAAGTGCTCGACAACTCGATGGACGAAGCCGTCGCGGGCTACGCCGACCGCATCGAGGTGGAGTTCGAAGCCGACGGCACATTGCGCGTCACCGACAATGGCCGCGGCATGCCAGTCGATCCGCACCCGAAGTTCCCGAAGAAATCCGCGCTCGAAATTATCATGACCGTGCTGCACGCGGGCGGGAAATTCTCGGACAAGGTCTATCACACGTCGGGCGGCCTGCACGGCGTCGGCGTTTCCGTCGTCAACGCGCTCTCCGATCGCGTCGAAGTCGAAGTCGCGCGCGAGCGCAAACTCTATCGCCAGACCTTCTCGCGCGGCGCGCCGACCTCGAAGCTCGTCGAAGTCGGCCCCGCGCACAATCGCCGTGGCACCACCGTGCGCTTTCATCCGGACGCGCAAATCTTCGGCGACGGCGCAGCCTTCAAGCCAGCGCGTCTTTTCCAGATGGCGCGCTCGAAAGCTTACCTGCAGCGCGGCGTGCAGATCCGCTGGAAGTGCGATCCATCTCGGATCAAGGACGACACGCCGGCCGAAGCCATCCT